>NZ_AP022598.1:2417678-2719888 GCF_010725485.1 Mycolicibacterium parafortuitum
AACACCCCTGCCGTGGCCGGCAGTTCGCCTGCGCCGCCGTCGCATCCGTCGGCGGTGTCGAGCACGTGTCGCACCCGCGCCAGTACCGCCTCGGCGTCGCGGCCCGGCGCCACCGCCACGAACGTGGCCAGATAGTCGCCGTCGAGCAGGCACAGATCGTCGGAGCCGGGCCGGATCACCTGCCGGTCCCGCGCGACGGCGCGACCGTCCACCCGGGCCACGAACGCGCTGTCGTAGCTGCGGTATCCGAACCGTTCGCCGTGCGCGACGCGTCCCGCGGCGACGGCCTCCCAGCCGAGGTAGACGCCGCCGGGCTCGACGTCGATGTCGATCGTCTGGGTGTACGCCGAATCGGCGTGCGGGATCACGGTTCCCGGGAAGTACTCCAGCACCGCGCCGGCGTGCACGACGAAATCGGCCCGGTGCCGGGCGCCCACACCGTCACCGGCGAACACCTGTGTCGCGGCCTGCGTTGTCAGGCGCAGGTGGCTGCCCGGGTGGCAGCGCACGACGGTGTGCAGCTCGTCATCGGAGAACGCGCCGCCGCTGGGGCTCTGCACGCACAGCGTCGCAGCGCCGGGGTAGCGCGGATCGCAGTGCAGCGGCATCGTGACGCGCTGCGGATAGCGCTGGCGTAACGACGTCGCCCTGGTGCGCCCGGCGGCGTCGGCGACCACCTCGACGCCGAGCTCACCGGGGGCGATCGCCGGTGCGGTCACGGCACGCCCGCACCGAGCATCGCGCCGTCGACGATGCGCTCGGTCAACTCGTCGAGCCCGTGCCCGGACCGCAGATCGGTGAACACGGTCGGCTTCGCCGGCCGCGCGACCGCACAGTCGCCGCGCATCCTGTCCAGGTCAGCCCCGACCAGCGGAGCGAGGTCGATCTTGTTGACCACCAACAGGTCTGCCTGCAGCAGGCCGATGCCCTTCTTGCGCGGGATGTCATCGCCGGCGGCGGTGTCGATCACGAAGACCCAGAAGTCCACCAGATCCGAGGTGAACGTCGCGGCCAGGTTGTCCCCGCCGGACTCGATGAGGATGACGTCGAGATCGGGGAACTGACGGCTCAACCGGTCGGCGGCGGCCAGGTTGGCCGACGGATCCTCCCGGATCGCGGTGTGTGGGCACGCACCGGTCTCCACCGCCAGCACCCGCGCCGGGTCGATGACCCCGCTGCGGCGGACCCGCTGGGCGTCCTCGTCGGTCACCAGATCGTTGGTGATGACGCCGACGCTGAACCCGGCGGCGGACAGGCGCGGCACCAGCGTCTCGACCAGTCGCGTCTTACCGGAGCCGACGGGCCCGCCGATGCCGATGCGCACGGGTTCTGCCATGTGTCCTCCTCGCTATTTGAGCGTGTACCTGCGGCCGAGCGGGACCTGCGTCATCGGCGTGCTCACGCACGGCTGACCGTCGACGGTGACCCGGTAGGTGTCCGGCTCGATGGTGATGTCGGGCAGGTAGTCGTTGTGCAGCAGATCGGCTTTCGTCAGGGTCCTGGCGCCCCGGCAGGCCACCAGCCGGGTGTCCAGCCCCAGCGTCCGGCCCAGGCCGGCGTCGATCGCGGCGCCGGCGACGAAGTTGACCGACACGTCGGCCGGGGTGCGGCCGAACGCCGCCCACTGCGGCCGGTACCGCAATGGCTCGCACGTCATCAGCGACGCGTTGGCCTCGCCCATCACCGACCAGGCCGGGAACCCGCCCTTGAACACGACCTCGGGCCGGATACCGAAGAACTTCGGCTCCCACAGCACGATGTCGGCCAGCTTGCCCGGTTCCAGCGACCCGACCTCGTGGTCGATGCCGAACAGCCGCGCCGGGTTGATGGTCAGCTTCGCGACATAGCGCAGGATGCGGGCGTTGTCGGCGCCGGTACCCTCGTCGCCGGGCAGGGGACCGCGGGTGGCGCGCATGTGCGAGGCGAGTTGCCATGTCCGCGCGATGGTCTCACCGATGCGGCCCATGCCTTGAGAGTCCGAGCCCATCGCCGAGATCGCGCCGAGGTCGTGCAGCACATCCTCGGCCGCGATGGTCTCGCGCCGGATCCTCGACTCGGCGAACGCGACGTCCTCGGGGATGCGTGGGTTGAGGTGGTGGCACACCATCACCATGTCGAGATGTTCGTCGAAGGTGTTCAGCGTGTACGGGTTGGTCGGATTGGTCGAGGACGGAAGGCAATAGGGCTCGCCGACGACGCGCATGATGTCGGGGGCGTGCCCGCCGCCCGCGCCCTCCGCGTGGTAGGTGTGGATGGGCCGCCCGCCGATCGCGGCCATCGTGTCCTCGAAGAAGCCGGATTCGTTGAGGGTGTCGGTGTGGATCTGCACCTGCAGGCCGAGTTCGTCGCCGGCGTCGAGCGACGCCCGGATCGCCGCCGGGGTGGCGCCCCAGTCCTCGTGGATCTTGTAGCCGATCGCTCCGGCCAGTCCCTGCTCGATCAGTGGTGCGGTGCTCGACGCGCTGCCGTTGGCGATGAACCCGAAGTTCATCGGGAAACCCTCGGCGGCGCGCAGCATCCGGGCCAGATTGGTGGGGCCGGATGAGGTGATGCCGACGGTGACGGGTCCGAGTCCGCCGCCGATCATCGTGGTGATCCCGCTGGAGATGGCCTCCTCGACAAGCCCGGCGCTGTCGAAGTGCACGTGCACGTCGATCGCGCCGGCGGTCGCGATCATGCCCTCGCCGGACCGGATGTCGGTGCCCGCGCCGATCACCAGCTCCGGATCGACGCCGGCCATGGTGCGTGGGTTGCCCGACTTGCCGATGCCCGCGATGTGCCCGTTGCGAATCCCGATGTCGGCCTTGCGGATTCCCAGTACGGCGTCGACGATCAGCACGTTGGTGATCACGAAGTCCAGAGCGCCCGCGCCGTTGGTGATGTCGCCGTGCACCCCCATGCCTTCGCGCATGGTCTTGCCGCCGCCGAACACCGATTCGTCACCGTAGACCGTGGCGTCGTGCTCGACCTTGGCCAGCAGCTCGGTGTCGGCGAGCCGGACCCGGTCGCCGGTGGTGGGTCCGTACAGCTCGGCGTAGTGCCGTCGCGAGATCCGGTGCGCCATCTCAGGCCCGCCCGGATGTGTCGAGGAAACCGAGGCCGCGCATGCGGGCCATCAGCTCATCTCCCGGCGCCGAGGCCGTCGCCGCGTTCGTCACGTCGTTCTGCCCGACGACGGTGCGCTCGCCGCCGTAGCTGGTCAACGAAACCTCCTGTTGTTCACCGGGTTCGAAACGCACTGCGGTGCCGGACGGGATGTCCAGACGCATGCCGAAGGCCGCGGCCCGGTCGAACCGCAGCGCACGGTTCACCTCGAAGAAATGGAAGTGCGACCCGACCTGGATGGGCCGGTCCCCGGTGTTGTCGACGGTGACCGTCGTCGTGGCCCGGCCCGCGTTGAGCTCCAGTTCGCCGTCGGCGGGCAGGATCTCGCCGGGCACGACGGCGGGCTCGGCGGGTGGTTCGGTGGCCGGGTTCGTGCCGGGCCCGACCGCGTCGTGCACCGTGACCAGCTTCTGTCCGTCGGCGAAGAACGCCTCCACCTGCACCGACCCCAGCAGTGTCGGCACCCCGGCCATCACGTCGTCGTCGGTCAGCACCGTGGCGCCGTGCGCGGCGGCCTCGGCGACGGTGGCGCCCGCCCTGGCCGCTTCGACGACCTCGTCGGCGATCAGCGCCCTGGCCTCGGCGTAGCTGAGTCGCAGCCCGGCGGCGCGGTGCTTGCGGGCCAGCTCGGCGGCCAGGAACAGCAGCAGCCGGTCCTCGTCCTTGGGTGTCAGATGCATTGCGTCAGCCCGTGATCCCGGCGGCCCAGGGGTAGCCCTTGAGGTACGGGTCGGGCTCGATCGGCGCGGGGGAGGCCCATACCTGATAAATCAGGCCGTCCTCGGCGACTTTGCCGATCCGTGCGGTCTTGGTGACGTGGTGGTTCTCACCGTCGACGGTGATGGTGCCTTCCGGAACGTCGACGGTGACGCCGTCGGCCGCGGCCTGGATGTCGGGCACCGCGAACGAATCGGCTTTCTCCACCATGGCTTTCCACAACATCACCGCGGCGTAGGCCGATTCCATCGGATCCGAGGTCACCCGGTCGGCGCCGAAGCGGGCCTTGAAGTCCGCGACGAACGTGTTGTTCGCCGGCGTGTCGAGCGTCTGGTAGTAGTTCCACGACGACAGCTGGTCGATCAGCGTCGGCGCCCCGATGCTGCGCACCTCCTCCTCGCCGACGCACATCGACATCACCGGCATCTTCTCCGCGGTCAGGCCGGCACTGCGGTACTCCCGGAAGAACGCGTTGAGCGAATCGCCGACCACGACGTTGAACACCGCGTCGGCGTCGGCGGTGCGGATCTTGTTGACGATCGTGGAGAAGTCGGTGCTGCCCAGCGGGGTGTAGTCCTCGCCGCGGATCTCGATGCCGTTGGCCTGTGCGTAGGCCTTCACGATCGCGTTGGAGGTGCGCGGGAAGACGTAGTCGCTGCCGACCAGATACAGCGACGTGACGCCTTGCTCCTTGAGGTAGTCGAGCGCCGGGATGATCTGCTGGTTGGTGGTGGCGCCGGTGTAGAAGATGTTCGGCGAGCTCTCCAGCCCCTCGTACTGCTGGCCGTAGTACAGCAGCGCGTTGGCGTCCTCGAACACGGGCAGCATGGCCTTGCGGCTGGCCGAGGTGTAGCCACCGAAAACCGCGGCGACACAGTCGGAATGGACCAGCTTCTGCGCCTTCTCGGCGAAGATCGTCGGTTCCGAGGCGCCGTCCTCGCCGATCAGCTGCAACTGCTTGCCGAGGACCCCGCCGGAGGCGTTGACCTGCTCGACGGCCAGCGTGATCGCATCGCGGATCACCGATTCGCTGACCGCCAGCCCGCCCGAGAGCGAGTTGATGGAGCCGACCTTGACGGTGTCGCCCGAGGTGTCGACGCAGCTTTCCTGGGCGGCGGGAGCACTCTCGTCGCCGGCGCGGCTGCCGCACGCCGAGGCGAGTACCGCCGTCGCCGCCAGCAGCGCAAGGATGGGACGCAATCGTTTCATGTCAGCCGCCTCCGTGAATATCCGTCTGATGTCGCGTGAGGGCCGCACCGCATCGTGCGACGTATCCGTGGTGGCGCTCAGCGTATGAACCGGCCGCCCCGACGGCTATGGGAGGAATCTCCCATTTCGCCGGACCGTTTTCCGCGAGGCCTCACTGAAGAAACATCCTCGAAACATGTTGTGCCGATGATGACCCCACGACCGAGGGGTGATGGCGGAGGAACGGGCGATGGCCGGGAACTATGGTGATGTGCTGGGCAGTTCGGCCAGCATCGAGACCCGCGCCCACGATCTGCTGGACATGCTGGCGGCGCGGGCCGATTCGTCGGCGTCGGCGATCTGCCTGTGGGACCCGATCCAGCGCTGCCACGTCGGCGTCGCCAACCGGGCGTATCCCGACCAGGTGATGGAGCACTTCAACTCCTGGTTCGTCGACAACGACCCGCTGTTCGACGCGATGCGGGTGCACGGTCTCGGGCCCCTGCGCTGGCGCGATTTTCCCGACTACCGCAACGGTTACTCGGTCAACAACGTGTTCCGGCCCGCCGGGTTCGACGAAGGCCTGTCGGCGCGCCTGGTCACCACCGACGGCACCTATGTCGGCACGATCCACGTCAACTGCGACGACCCGCGCTATCCCCGTGACGCCGACGTCGCCGAGATCAACGTGCTGCGCGTACAGATGGCCGAGCATCTGGACTTCTCGGTGCGGCCTCGGATGGTCTCCGAGCTGGTGGCCCCGGATGCACAGTCCTGGGCGGTCGACGATTTCGGCCGCGCCCACCTGCTACGCCTCGGCGACACGTTCTGCGAACCGCTGGATCCGTTGGCGGTCAACGAGATAGCGGCCGCGTTCCGTGCGGCCGGACCCGTCGTGCGGCCGGAGGTGCTGCGCTACCACGACGGTGTGTCCTGGCTGCACGTGCGGC
This sequence comes from Mycolicibacterium parafortuitum, assembly GCF_010725485.1. Classification (NCBI taxonomy): domain Bacteria; kingdom Bacillati; phylum Actinomycetota; class Actinomycetes; order Mycobacteriales; family Mycobacteriaceae; genus Mycobacterium; species Mycolicibacterium parafortuitum. The sequence continues at coordinate 2,423,639 of NZ_AP022598.1, forward strand.
GGATCGCGACGTCGTCGCGGTACCGCGGTGACAGCCTGCGGGCCGTGCTGCTGGCGAGCCGGACGCCGTTGCCGATGGGGATCACCCCGCGCGAACTCGACGCGTTGACGCTTGCGGTGTGCGGTCTGACCAACGCGCAGATCGCGGCGCAGTTGTTCATCAGCGTGCGTACCGCCGGGCACCACCTGGAGAGTGCGTCGGCGAAACTCGGGGCACCCAACCGCGCCGCGTGCGCGTCGCAGGCGGTCTCGCTCGGGCTGCTGTCGGCTGACGTGCTGTCGACCCTGTGCGGCCGGGAGCCGGTGGCCGTCTGACGGGGCTGGTCAGGTGACGTCCTGGGGGCGCACCCGCAGCTTGGCCGCGATGCGGGCCAGGGCCTGCTTATCGGTGGTGGTCAGCGGGTCGAGGACGAACTCGCGCACCGACCGCATGTGGATCGGTGCGGCCTCGACGACCAGCGCGTAACCGCGGTCGGTGAGCATGGCCAGCGTGTAGCGGCCGTCGGTCGGGTCGGGGGAGCGGACGACCCAGCCCCGCTGCTCGAACCGCTTGACGACATTGGAGAGCCGCGACAGTGAACCGTTGGCCAGAAAGGCCAACTCGCTCATCCGGATTCGACGCTCCGGCGCCTCGGAGATGTGACTGAGCACCAGATACTCGAACAGCGTCAGATCGACCTGGCGCAGCGGCGATTCCAGTCTGCCCGGTAGCAGCATCATCAGCGAGACCAGCCCTGTCCACGCCTCTTTCTCGTCAGGCGTGAGCCATCGGGTTTCCTGCGAACGCGCCATCTCTGCACTTTATCGGAGCACCATCACTTCACATGTGAAGTCATCGGTGGTACGTTCACTTCATGCATGAAGTCAAAAGCGAATCCGACGTCTCGTTCTTCGTCACCCCCGGCTTCGGGGAGAAGCTGAATGAGCTACTGCACTACAGCCAGGCCGTGAGGATCGGGAATCGGGTGGAGATCTCGGGTCAGGGCGGCTGGGACGACGACATCAACTTCCCCGAGTCGCTGGACGACGAGATCGAGCAGGCATTCGCGAACGTCGAGCGCACGCTGGCCACCGCGGGCGCGAGCTGGCGCGACGTCGTCCACATGAACTCCTACCACGTGCCGAGCGCCGAGGACTGGATCGGCGACGAGCACAACGAGGCCATGCTGCGGCAGATGCGCAAGTGGATGCCCGATCGTGCGCCGATCTGGACGCAGACCGGCGTGGCCGCGCTCGGCGCCCCGAAGATGCGCGTCGAGATCCGGGTGACCGCGATCGTCGGCGAGTGACGGGAATGATTGAGGCGCGGTGTGCGCTTAGTGCAGCATGACCTTCTCCCTCGGTGAACAGTCCGCGTTGCTCAGGCCCGTCACCGTCGGCGGCGTCGAACTCGACAACCGAATCTTCATGGCGCCGTTGACCCGATCGCGCGCCGATGCCGACGGCACGCCGTCGTCGCTGGCCGCCGAGTACTACTCGCAGCGCGCCGGCGCGGGTCTGATCATCAGCGAGGCCACCGCGGTGTGCGAACAGGCCAACGGCGCGTACCCCAACACCCCCGGCCTCTACACCGACCGTCAGCAGGACAAGTGGGCCGAGATCGCGTCGGCCGTGCACCGGGCCGGCGGCAAGATGTTCGTCCAGCTCTGGCACGTGGGGCGGATGGCGCACCCGGAGATCAGCGGTTTCGAGAACGTCGCCCCGTCCCCGATCGCCGCGGACGTGCAGGCGCACACCCCCACCGGCAAGAAGCCGCTACCGGTGCCGCGTGCGTTGACGACCGGTGAGATCGCCGAGATCGTCGGCCAGTTCCGCACCGCGGCGCGCCGGGCCGTCGACGCGGGGATGGACGGCGTCGAGATCCACTCGGCCAACGGCTATCTGTTGCACGAGTTCCTGTCCGACGTGATCAATCAGCGCACCGACGGCTATGGCGGGTCACCGCGTAATCGGGCCCGGCTGACCGCCGAGGTCGTCGAGGCGGTCGCCGCCGAGATCGGCCCCGACCGCGTCGGCCTGCGTATCTCCCCGGCCAACCCGGCAGGCGACATGCACGAGGACGATCCGGTCAGTACCTACGAGGCACTGCTGTGCCGCATCGCCCCGCTCGGTATCGCCTACCTGCACATGGTGCTCGAGCCGTCGCATCCGGCGTTCGCACCGCTGCGCACGCAGTGGCAGGGTTCGCTGGTGCTCAACACCCGGCGGCCCTCCGGCGCCGACTTCGCGCTGCTGGAAAGCCTCGCCGACTGGGGCGTCATCAGCGCGGCGGCCGTCGGCAGGGCGTTTCTGGCCAACCCGGATCTGATCGAGCGGCTGAAGTCCGGTGCCGCGCTCAACGAACCCGATCCGACGACGTTCTACGCGCCGGGGCCGGTCGGCTACATCGACTACCCGACGCTTGACGATTTGGTGACGCCCCGCTCGGCGTAGGTGTGAACCCGCCGCAGCGCGGGAAGAACGTCGGGCATGGCTACATACCGTGTTCTGAATCCCAAGGGCGAGGTCGTCGACACGAAGGACATCGAGAGCGCGGAGGACGCGCACGCCTGGTTCGTCGACCAGAAGGCCGACAACTCCGAGCTCGGCTGGCGCATGGAAGTCGAACATGACGGCGAGTGGTCGTTCTTCGACGACACCGAGGGCACATCGGACTGACCCCCGCTTTCGCGGCCAGACACAAACTCGCACGGTTCCCGCCGGAACCGTGCGAGTTTGCGTCTGCTGAGCGAAAATGGTCCCCTTCAGGTGGCCCAACCAAGCGGTTGGGCGAGGCTGCTAGCATCGCGCACAGAGGAGCAGCCTCCCCGCGGATGAGTGTCCGCGAAACCCCTGAACAGGACCTGGAGAACACATGTCCGAAGAAGCCTTCATCTATGAAGCCATTCGCACCCCACGTGGCAAGCAGCGCGGCGGCGCCCTGAACGAGATCAAGCCGGTCAACCTGGTCGTCGGCCTGATCGACGAGATCCGCACCCGCTTCCCCGACCTGGACGAGAACCTGATCAGCGACATCATCCTGGGCGTCGTCTCGCCCGTCGGCGACCAGGGCGGCGATATCGCCCGTACCGCGGGCCTGGTCGCGAAGCTGCCGGAGACCACCGGCGGTGTGCAGCTCAACCGCTTCTGCGCGTCCGGCCTGGAGGCCGTCAACATGGCCGCCCAGAAGGTGCGGTCCGGCTGGGACGACCTGGTGCTGGCCGGCGGCGTCGAGTCGATGAGCCGCGTCCCGATGGGTTCCGACGGCGGCGCCTGGGCGGCCGACCCGGAGACCAACTACCGCATCGGCTTCGTCCCGCAGGGCATCGGCGCCGACCTGATCGCCACCATCGAGGGCTTCTCCCGCGAGGACGTCGACGCCTACGCCGCTCGCTCGCAGGAGCGCGCCGCCGCGGCATGGTCGGGCGGCTACTTCGCCAAGTCCGTCGTTCCGGTCAAGGATCAGAACGGCCTGGTCGTCCTCGACCATGACGAGCACATCCGCCCCGGCACCACCGTGGAGAGCCTGGGCAAGCTGAAGCCCGCGTTCGAGGGCGTCGGCGCGATGGGCGGCTTCGACGACGTGGCGCTGCAGAAGTACCACTACGTCGAGAAGATCAACCACGTCCACACCGGCGGCAACAGCTCGGGAATCGTCGACGGCGCCGCGCTGGTGCTGATCGGGTCCGAGGCTGCGGGTAAGTCGCAGGGGCTGACCCCGCGGGCGCGCATCGTCGCGACCGCCACGTCCGGCGCCGACCCGGTCATCATGCTCACCGGCCCGACCCCGGCCACCAAGAAGGTGCTCGACCGTGCCGGCCTGACCGTCGACGACATCGACCTGTTCGAGCTCAACGAGGCGTTCGCGTCGGTGGTGCTGAAGTTCCAGAAGGACCTGGGCATCCCGGACGAGAAGCTCAACGTCAACGGTGGCGCCATCGCGATGGGCCACCCGCTGGGCGCCACCGGCGCCATGATCACCGGAACCATGGTCGACGAGCTCGAGCGCCGCGGTGCTCGGCGTGCGCTGATCACGCTGTGCGTGGGCGGCGGCATGGGCGTGGCCACCATCATCGAACGAGTTTGAGAGGCCTGAAAAATCATGGCAGAGAACACCATCAAGTGGGACAAGGATGCCGACGGCATCGTCACCCTGACGCTGGACGACCCGACGGGTTCGGCCAACGTGATGAACGAGCACTACCGCGAGTCGATGCACAACGCGGTGGAAAAGCTTGCCGAGGAAAAGGATTCGATCACCGGTGTGGTGATCGCCAGCGCGAAGAAGACCTTCTTCGCCGGCGGTGACCTCAAGGGCATGATCAAGGTGGGTCCCGAGGACGCCGCCGAGATGTTCGCCGAGGTCGAGGCCATCAAGGCCGACCTGCGCAAGCTGGAAACCCTTGGTGTGCCGGTCGTTTCGGCCATCAACGGTGCCGCCCTCGGTGGCGGCCTGGAGATCGCGCTGGCCACCCACCACCGCATCGTCGCCGACGTGCGCGGCGTGGTGATCGGGCTGCCCGAGGTGACCCTGGGCCTGCTGCCCGGCGGCGGCGGTGTCGCGCGCACCGTACGCATGTTCGGCATCCAGAAGGCGTTCATGGAGATCCTGTCGCAGGGAACGCGTTTCAAGCCGGGTAAGGCCAAGGAGATCGGTCTGGTCGACGAGCTCGTCGGCAGCGTCGAGGAACTCATTCCGGCCGCCAAGGCGTGGATCAAGGCCAATCCTGAAGCACACACCCAGCCGTGGGATGCCAAGGGTTACAAGATGCCCGGCGGTACCCCGACCAGCCCGGCGCTGGCCGCGATCCTGCCGTCGTTCCCCGCACTGCTGAAGAAGCAGCTCAAGGGTGCGCCGATGCCGGCGCCGCGGGCCATCCTCGACGCCGCGGTCGAAGGCGCGCTGGTGGACTTCGACACCGCAACCCGCATCGAGAGCCGCTACTTCGTCAGCCTGGTCACCGGCCAGGTCGCCAAGAACATGATCCAGGCGTTCTTCCTGGACCTGCAGGCCATCAACGGCGGCGCATCGCGGCCCGACGGTATCGCCAAGCAGGAGATCAAGAAGATCGGCGTGCTCGGCGCGGGCATGATGGGCGCCGGTATCGCCTACGTGTCGGCCAAGGCCGGTTTCGACGTCGTGCTCAAGGACGTCTCGCTCGAAGCGGCCGAGCGCGGCAAGAACTACTCCGAGAAGATCGAGGCCAAGGCGCTCGAGCGGGGTAAGACCACCAAGGAGCGCAGCGACGCGCTGCTCGCCAAGATCACCCCGACCGCGGACGCCGCCGACCTCAAGGGCGTCGACTTCGTCATCGAGGCCGTCTTCGAGAACCAGGAACTCAAGCACAAGGTGTTCCAGGAGATCGAGGACATCGTCGAGCCGAACGCGCTGCTGGGCTCGAACACCTCCACGTTGCCGATCACCGGTCTGGCGACCGGCGTGAAGCGCCAGGAGGATTTCATCGGCATCCACTTCTTCTCGCCGGTCGACAAGATGCCGCTGGTGGAGATCATCAAGGGTGAGAAGACCTCTGACGAGGCGCTGGCCCGGGTGTTCGACTACACGCTGGCCATCGGCAAGACCCCGATCGTGGTCAACGACAGCCGCGGCTTCTTCACGAGCCGCGTCATCGGCACCTTCGTCAACGAGGCGCTCGCGATGCTGGGTGAGGGTGTGGCCGCGGCCAGCATCGAGCAGGCGGGTGCGCAGGCCGGCTACCCGGCGGCCCCGCTGCAGCTTTCCGACGAGCTCAACCTGGAGCTGATGCAGAAGATCGCGACCGAGACCCGCAAGGCCGCCGAGGCCAGCGGTGCGACCTACGAGCCGCATCCGGCCGAGGCCGTCGTGAACAAGATGATCGAGATCGGTCGTCCGTCGCGGCTCAAGGGCGCCGGCTTCTACTCCTACGCCGACGGCAAGCGCGTCGGCCTGTGGCCCGGCCTGAAGGAGACCTTCAACTCCGGCTCGGCGGACATCCCGCTGCAGGACATGATCGACCGCATGCTGTTCGCCGAGGCGCTGGAGACCCAGAAGTGCCTCGACGAGGGCGTGCTGACCTCGACCGCCGATGCGAACATCGGCTCGATCATGGGCATCGGCTACCCGCCCTACACCGGCGGTTCGGCGCAGTTCATCCAGGGCTACGAGGGTGAACTCGGTGTCGGCAAGGATGCGTTCGTCGCGCGGGCCAAGCAGTTGGCCGAGCGCTACGGCGACCGCTTCAACCCCCCGGCGTCGCTGACGTCGTAGTTTCTCCACACGAAAGCCCCCGCGACCCCGAGCCGGTGTCGCGGGGGCTTTTGTGTTGCGCCGGGTGCACGGAATCTGTCCGAAAACCGGCCGGATTCCGTCAGAAAGCGTGCGTTCGGCGCGATGCGGAGTCTGGTGATGCGGGCACCCCGTGGGCGAGACCGTTTCCGGTGTGGATGCCGGCGGCGATCCGCACGATAGGGCGGAACACGCTGCGGTTGAACAGTTTCGCCCGGAGGCGGGCCTGCGGCGAGAGCTTCTTGTAGAACATGCAACCCAGCGTGCGCGGGGGACGCCCGCATCGACAGTGGCCCTAGTGCCGATGTTCATTAAGATAGTGACATGCACACCGTGGCGATTCTCGCCTACGACGGGATGTCCGGATTCGAGTCCGGCCTGGCGGCCGAGATCTTCGGGATGACCGAGTTGTCCGCGAGGTTCTCGGCGGGCCTGAAACGGCCGTGGTATTCGGTGAAACTGTGTGCCGAGGCCGACGAACTGCGGCTACTCGGCGGCGCGACGGTGCGCACCGCGTACGGCCTGTCCGACCTCGCCGGCGCGGACACCCTGGTGATCCCGAGCGTGCGTGACGTCGACGCCCCGGTGTCGGCCGAACTCGTCGACGCGATCAAGACCGCCGACGCCCGCGGGGCGAGGCTGGTGTCGATCTGCTCGGGCGCGTTCGCGCTGGCGGCCGCCGGCGTGCTCGACGGCCGCAGGGCGACCACGCATTGGATCTACGCCGAACAGCTGCGACAGACCTACCCCGGCATCGACATCGATCCAGCCCCGCTCTACGTCGACAACGGCCGCGTGCTCACCAGCGCCGGCTGCGCGGCAGGGCTGGATCTGTGCCTGCACATCGTGCGCTGCGACCACGGTGTGCGGGTCGCCAACGACGTCGCCCGCCGGCTGGTGATCTCCCCGCACCGGGCCGGGGGACAGGCCCAGTACATCGAGACGCCGGTGCCCGAGCCGGCGACCGACGGGCGTATCGCGGCCGCAATGGCCTGGGCTCTGGAACATCTCGACCAGCCGATCACGCTCGATGAGCTCGCCGAGCGGTCCGCGCTGTCGCGGCGCAGTTATCTGCGTCAGTTCGCCAAGGCCACCGGCACGACCCCGATCAAATGGCTGATCGGGCAGCGGGTGCAGGCCAGCCTGGAACTGCTGGAGTCCTCAGACCTGTCGATCGAGCAGATCGCCGCCCGGGTCGGGTTCGAGTCCGCGGTGACCTACCGGCACCACTTCGTCCGTCAGATCCACACCACCCCGAGCGACTATCGCAGCGCGTTCGCCGGTTCGTGACGTCGCACGGACGCGATACCGCAGAATGAACGGGTGACCGAAGGGCTTACCGAAAGCATCGCGGCAGCGCTGGAAGGCTACGGGGACCGGCCGTGCATCGAGTTCGACGGACGCTGGTATTCCGGCCACGAGGTGGCGGCCTACGGCTCCGCGATCACCGCGGGCCTGCGTGCGGCAGGTGTTCCCGACGACGCCCCCGTCGGCCTGATCGTGCGCAACCGGCTCCCGCACGCGGCGGCCATCGCCGGTTTCCTGGCTGCCGGCCGGACCGTCGCGATGATCTACTCGTTTCAGTCCGCCGAGGCGGTCGCCGGTGACGTCGAGAAGCTCAACCTGGCCGCGGTGGTGGCCGACGCCGAGGACTGGACCGAACCGGTGGTGGACGCCGCACAGCGCATCGGCAGTGCGGGCCTGGTGATCTCGCTGCACACCCCGATCGTGTCGCCCGTCGGGCGCCTGGAACGCCGCGACACCTCCCGGCATCACGCACCCGCCGAACCCGGCATCGCGCTGAAGATCCTGACCAGCGGCACCACCGGGTCGCCGAAGCGGCAGTCGATCCCGACCCATGTGCTCAGCCGCACGGTCTTCAGCGTGACGGCCGGGGAGAGGGCCGCCGAGGACGCACCGCCGGAGTTCGCGTACTGGCAGTTCGGCGGTATCGGTGTGTGCCAGCTGATCGCCGGTATCTACAACGGTCGCCGTGTCGCGATGCTGGAGCGCTTCTCCGTCGACGGTTGGGTAGCCGCGGTCAGGCGGCACCGGGTGGCGCGCGCCGGGGTACAGCCAGCCGTGATCCGGATGCTGCTCGACGCCGATGTGCCGAAGGAGGACCTCGCATCGCTGGAGTTCCTGATCAGCGCATCGGGCCCGCTCGACCCCGAGACCCGCGACGAGTTCGAGGCGAAATACGGGGTCCCGATCCGGTTGGCTTACGGCGCAACCGAGTTCGCCGGATCGCTGTGCGCGTGGACCGACGACCTGATCGCCGAGTTCGGCCAGAGCAAGCGCAACAGCGTCGGACGCGCCCTTCCCGACACCGCGCTGCGGATCGTCGACGCGGACACCGGCACCGAACTGCGCGCCGGGCGGCCGGGGCTGTTGGAGGCCCGGGTCGCGCCGATCGGCCCGGACTGGATCCGGACCACCGACATCGCGAGCATCGACAGCGACGGGTTCGTCACCTTGCACGGACGTGCCGACGGTGCGATCAACCGGGGTGGGTTCAAGGTGCAACCCGAGGACGTCCGGCGTGTGCTGATATCGCACCCCGCGGTCCGCGATGCATGCGTGGTCGGTGTGCCCGACGCCCGCCTGGGGCAGGTGCCGTTCGCCGCGATCGAGGTCGAGCCGGGACACGCCACGCCCCCTGACGAGGAGCTCAAAGACCTTGTGCGGCAGCAGCTGCCCGTCTACACCGTCCCGGTGGCGTTCGCCGCCGTCGACGAACTGCCGCGCAACCCGGCGCTGAAGGTCAGCCTGCCCGCCGTCGCGGCGCTCTACCCGGGGGGATGAAGCCCTACAGCGATCCTAGGTCCGAAGACAACCAATGCTTGGGCTCGACGAACACGGACACGCTCTCCCCGTGCTCGCGGCGGGCGAACTCCAGGTAGCCGTCGACCTTCTCGGGCGGCAGGTAGCGTTTGGTCATCTCGACGAGCTGGTCGTCGGTGCCGGGCTCGATACGCAGTACCGGCCCGTCCACCGCGACGTAGCGCACGGAGGGCTCGAGCCGTTCGACCATCAGCGAGACGAAACCGGCGGCCTCGATCAGCTGATGCTTGCGTGAGCCGGCGCCGGTGGTGAACCACAGTTCACCGCCCGGCGTGTACTGGTACCAGATCGGGACGGTCAACGGCCCACGATCGGGACCGTTGGTGACCGACAGCGCTCCGATGTGCGGTTCGGCGAGAAACTGTTGGCGTTCTTCTTTGGAAAGTGGCATATGTCGCACGCTACTCACGGCGAGCGACACGTTCGGCGACGTTTCGCAGATGCGTACGGCGACATAGAGTCGGGGGCATGCGCTTCGGACTGTTCATCCCGCAAGGCTGGCGTCTCGACCTCGTCGGAATCGAACCGCTTGACCAATGGCCGGTGATGAGCGAACTCGCAAACTACGTCGACTCTGGCGACGCGTGGGATTCCCTGTGGGTCTACGACCACTTCCACACCGTGCCGGTGCCGACCGCCGAGGCCACCCACGAAGCCTGGTCACTGATGTCCGCCTACGCCGCGACGACCTCGCGGATCAAGCTCGGGCAGATGTGTACCGCGATGAGCTATCGCAATCCGGCCTACCTCGCGAAGGTGGCCGCGACCGCCGACATCATCTCGGGCGGGCGGATCCAGATGGGTATCGGCGGTGGCTGGTACGAACACGAGTGGCTGGCCTACGGCTACGGGTTCCCGTCGGCGGGGGTTCGGTTGGGCCGCCTCGACGAAGGCGTGCAGATCATGCGGGACGCCTGGCGCGACGGAACGGTGTCCTTCGACGGTAAGCACTACCAGGTCAACGGGGCGATCGTGGAGCCGCGGCCGCTGCAGGACAACGGGATCCCGCTCTGGATCGCCGGTGGCGGTGAGAAGGTCACCCTGAAGATCGCCGCCAAATACGCGCAGTACACCAACTTCACCTCCGATCCCGAAGGTTTCAAGCACAAGTCGCAGGTGCTGGCCGGGCACTGCAAGGAGGCCGGGACCGATTTCGACGCGATCGTGCGCTCGGCCAACATCAATGCCGTGGTCGGAAGCTCCGAGTCCGAGGTCAAGGACCGGCTGGCCCGCGTGCGCTCGCGGATCAGTTCGCTCACCGGCGACGCGGCCGCGGACGCGATGCTCGACTCGATGAGCACCCCGCAGGCCGGCAGCGGAACCCCGGAGCAACTGGTCGAAACTCTGCAGAGATTGCAGGGGCTGGGGTGCGAGTACGTGATTTGCTATTTCCCCGAGGCCGCCTACGACAGATCCGGCATCGAACTGTTCGAGCGCGAGGTCATCCCGGCCCTGTCGTGATGCCGGGGTGCCGCAGAAAGCAAATACTGACTCTGACGTCAGGCTGACGGCGGCCCAGCTATCGCCCGACGGCAGGTGCGGTGCGCCGGGTGCGGCATGCTTAGCCGGACGCCGGCGAGCCGTGGCAACTCCTGGATGTCGACAGGCGCACGACGCCACCGCGGGTTTCCGACGCCCTCCCCGGTGTCGGAAGGAGCCGTGGACGCTCAGGATTCCGGTGTCCAGGACGGCCGGCAGCGTCCAGCGCAACCGAATTTAAATAGCCGAAAATTTGCTGAAAAACCGCGCTGATATCGCTCTGAGCAGCAGAGAAGCCGTGCCCTCGTCGGCTGTGAAGTTAGCCTTACTTTTTGGCGGGAAGGATCTTCGTCACATTTCGCTATCGCGGTCACGATATTGGTTTAAGCTTCTGCCTGCTGGACGCGCGCTTGAAGCGTGGCGTGCGTCCAGCAAACCAAACTTCTCGCCGCGGGTGTCGAGGTCTCCGCCTCCGCCCCGACGCCCCGCCAGGACTGCCCCGGCGGTCGGGATTGGGCAAGCTGGTGAAGAACCAGCAACCAGATCAGATCGCCGGCCCGAGCAGGTCGTCGGCGTCCTTGATGACATACCCGTAGCCCTGCTCGGCCAGGAAGCGCTGCCGGTGTGCCGCGTACTCGGCGTCGAGGCTGTCGCGCGACACCACCGAGTAGAACACCGCGCCACCGCCGTCGGCCTTCGGCCGCAGCAGCCGGCCCAGGCGCTGGGCCTCCTCCTGGCGTGATCCGAAGGTCCCCGAAACCTGCACCGCGACACTGGCTTCCGGGAGGTCGATGGAGAAGTTCGCCACCTTGGAGACCACCAGGGTGCGTATCTCGCCGCGCCGGAAACCGTCGAACAGCTCCTCGCGTTCGGCGGTCTTGGTCGAACCCTGGATCACCGGCGCACCGAGTTCGGCCCCGAGCTCGTCGAGCTGGTCGAGGTAGGCGCCGATCACCAGCGTCGGCTCGTTCGGGTGCCGCTCCAGGATCGACTTCACCACCGCGATCTTGGTGTGCGCTGTCGCGCACAGCTTGTACCGCTCCTCCGGCTCGGCCGTCGCGTAGAGCATCCGTTCGTTGTCGGTCATCGTGACCCGCACCTCGATGCACTCCGCCGGCGCGATCCAGCCCTGGGCCTCGATGTCCTTCCACGGGGCGTCATACCGCTTCGGCCCGATCAGCGAGAACACATCGCCTTCACGCCCGTCCTCGCGGATCAGCGTCGCGGTCAGGCCGAGACGCCGTCGCGACTGCAGGTCGGCGGTCATCCGGAACACCGGTGCGGGAAGCAGGTGCACCTCGTCGTAGATGATCAGACCCCAGTCGCGGCTGTCGAAAAGCTCAAGGTGCTTGTACTCACCCTTGGTGCGCCGGGTGATCACCTGATACGTCGCGATCGTGACGGGACGAATCTCCTTGCGCTCACCGGAATACTCGCCGATCTCTTCTTCGGTCAACGACGTGCGCGCGATCAGCTCACGCTTCCACTGCCGCCCCGCGACGGTGTTCGTGACGAGAATCAGCGTCGTGGCACCGGCCTTGGCCATCGCCGCCGCGCCGACGAGCGTCTTGCCCGCACCGCACGGCAGCACCACGACGCCCGAGCCGCCGTCCCAGAACGAGTCGGCGGCCATCTGCTGGTAGTCGCGCAGCTCCCAGCCGTCTTGCTGCAGGTCGATCGGGTGCGCTTCGCCGTCCACATAGCCCGCGAGATCCTCGGCGGGCCAACCGATCTTGAGCAGCATCTGCTTGACCCGGCCGCGTTCGCTGTTGTGCACGATCACCGTGTCGTCGTCTATGCGCGCACCCAGCATCGGGGCGATCTTCTTGTTCCGCAGCACCTCTTCGAGCACCGCACGGTCGAAGCTGACCAGGGTCAGGCCGTGCGCGGGATGCTTGACCAGCTGCAGGCGGCCGTAGCGGGCCATCGTGTCGACGATGTCGACGAGCAGCGGCTGCGGTACGGCGTACCGGGAGAACGACACCAGCGCGTCGACGACCTGCTCGGCATCGTGTCCGGCCGCGCGCGCATTCCACAGCGCGAGCGGGGTGATGCGGTAGGTGTGGACGTGCTCGGGCGCGCGTTCCAACTCGGCGAACGGGGCGATCGCGGCACGCGCCGCCCCGGCCTGCTCGTGGTCGACCTCGAGCAGCACGGTCTTGTCGGATTGCACGATGAGCGGGCCGTCAGTCACGCGCACTCCCGCAGTGATGCCTGGATGAAGTCACGTTTGTCCATTATTCCGGTTCGGCCGACATGGTCGCCGCTGATGCGATCCGCGTAGAGGACGTCGCGGTTGCGGAAACGTCGTCCGCGGTTCGATCGCGGCCAGTCCGGCCCGCCATATTGTCGGAAGCTCTAATTCGCTGGTTCGTCGTCGCCGCACTTCAGCCGTGCTCGTGGGATTGCAACACAGAAGCGTTCACTTTCGCCCTTGCGCACCTGTGATGCGTGTCACTATTTTGCTCTTAGTGTCCTTCGCCGAGGGAGAACCCACCGGCCCGACGGGCCGACCGCGGACACTGTGCAGAGAGCGGAGGTCGATCGATGCTTGCGTCCCGTCCCGTCCCGCAGCCGGCTCAGACCCGGTACGCCCGCTACGTCGGCCGCGTCGGCGCGCTGGCGGTGGCGCTCGGAATCGGGATCGCCGTCGCGAACTCGGCGACCGCGTACGCCGACTCGGACGGCGACTCCTCGTCATCGGGGGCGACGTCATCCGGGGCGACCTCATCGACGTCGACCGCCGACGCCGGCCCCGTCAAGCCCGCGTCCAACAGGTCCTCGGCGCCGACCGCCGGTTCCGCCACCGACGCCCCCCGGGACACCGACGACTCCGGCGAAGCAGCCGATTCCGCGGACGACGACGAGGCGTCCGACAGGTCGGCCCGCTTCTCGGCCGCGGAGGACGACAATGCCGAGTCCGTGGCGGATGACGACGACGAGGTGCTCGCCGACGTCGAACCCGCCGTCGAACCCGAGGTGGCGCTCGACGACGAGGAAACCCCGTCCGCCCCGGTCCCCGGTGCACCCCAGAAGCCCGCCGCACCGGCGCGCAGCGGGCCGGCCGCGGTGCCGGAGCCGGCAACGGTCACCGCCGAGGACGCCGCGGCGGAGCAGGGCACCGCGACCGTGCCGGTGTTCAACGCTGTGGTGTCGAATGTCGTTGCACCGTTGGTGGATCCCGCGCTTCCCGCGCCGTCCCCGGTTGGTGACGCGGTGCTGGCGTGGGTGCGGCGCCTGATCACGCACACGTTCTTCAACAAGACCCCGGTGCTGCTGAAGCCGGTGGAAACCGAGCAGATCATCACCGGCCAGGTGCTGATCACCCTCGACGTCGAAGACCCCAACGGCGACCCGCTGACCTTCGACATCGTGCAACCGGCCAACGGGCTGGTGGTCCGCGTACCCGCCACCAACACGTTCCTGTTCACCCCGACGCTGCCGGTCCTCGGCGACCCCATGCCCGTGAAGTTCGACATCGTCGTGCGCGACGACTCCGAACACCTGACCGGAGTGCTGGGCAGCATCCAGAAGCTGCTGCACTCGGTCGCGCGGTTCTTCCGCCTCGCGCAACCCGACAACCGCACCGTCACCGTCGAATTCGACGCAGAACCGATCGTGCAGGCACCGCCGACACTGGCCGTCGTCGGGCGGCTGCTGCCCTACGTGCTCGGTGGAGACCCCGTGGACGTGCTGACCCTGGCGACCATCGTCGACCTCGACTCACCGCGGATGAACGAGGCGACCGTCACCATCGGCCTCGGCAGGCAAGCCGGCGACAAGCTGGGTTACGTCGCACCCGATGGGGTCCAGATCGACGTCGAGCAGGTCAACGACTACACGTTGAGGTTCAGTGGCCTTGCCAGCCAGGCGGATTACCAGGCCGCGCTGCAAGCGGTCACGTTCAGCACCACCGATCTGGGGTTGGTCGCGCGCACCGTCGAGTTCACCATCACCGACGAACACGGGGTACCGAACCTGGTGCCCGCGCTGGCCCTGGTGACCGTGCTCGGGCTGCCGCTGGCGGCCCCGCCGACGCTGCTGGCCGCCGGCGGGCTGCCGTACTTCCTGGGCGGCGCCCCGGTCAGACTGCTGTCCGTCGCCGAGATCACCGATCTGGACTCGGCATCGCTGCAGCGGGTTCTGGTGAAGATGACCCCGCTGACCGCCGTCGCCGGCGACAAGCTCGGGTATGTGGCGCCTGCGGGGATCAGCGTGGGGGTGAACCAGATCGACGACCGCACCATCGAACTGACCGGTGTGCACTCCCTGGCAGACTATGAAACCGCCTTGAAGGCAATCACTTTCAGCGCCACCTCGCTGGATTTGGTGGCCCGCACGGTCGAGATCACCTTGACCGACGCCGACGGCGTCGACAGCCTGCTTCCCACGCCGGTCGCGATGACGGTGCTGCCCGGCCTCGGAGTCGAGTTGCCGCTTCTCGTCACTCCGGTCGGGCTGCCCGTCCACACCCTGGGTAAGCCGCCGGTGAAGCTGCTGACCTCGGTGGCGATCGCGAACGCCGACGACGGCAAGCTGACCGGCGCGGTGGTCACCATCGGGCTGAACCGGGTGGCCGGCGACAAGCTCGGCTACACCGCGGTGCCGGGTAACCCGGTCGGCGTGGTGCAGACCAACGACTGGACCCTGACGTTGTCGGGGGAGGCGACCGTCGAGCAGTACCAGCAGGCTCTGCAGAACATCACGTTCAGCGCCACCCAGATGGGGCTGCCCCGCACCGTGACCATCGACGTCACCGAAGCCGACGGCGACACCAGCCCCGCCCCGGGCATCGTGTTCGCGAGTTCGCTTGTGCCGCTGCCGCCGACGATCGTGGTCACCGCCGTGCCGCCCACCCACACCATCGGCAAGCCCGGGGTGGTGCTCGCCCCGGTGGTGACCATCGAGGACCTGGACTCGCCGGTACTGGCCGGCGCCACCGTCGCGCTCGGCGTAGGTCGCCAGACCGGGGACACGCTGAGCTACACCACCCCGCCCGGCGGAACCATCACCGCGATCTGGAACGGCACCGACACCCTCACGCTGTCGGGTGCGGCGACCGTCGCCCAGTACGAGGCCGCGCTGGAAGCGGTGCGGTTCGCCGCCACCGGCGGTGCGGGTGTGCCGCGGACGGTGACCATCAACGTGATCGACGACTCCGGGCTGAGCGCGCTGGTGCCCGGTGCCGCGGCGACCCTGGTCAAGAACCCGGACCGGCCGACGGTCATCACCGTCGGACTGCCCGACCTGTCGTTCCCGAAGGTCGGGGCCACCGTCAAACCGATCACACTGGCCACCATCGCCGACACCGACTCGACCACGCTGACCGGCGCGTCGATCAGGATCGCCGAGCGCTTCACCACCGGCGACACCCTCGGCTACACACCGATCTCCGGCGTGCCGATCACCGCGTCCTACAACACCGCGACGGGCGAGTTGATCCTCACCGGGACCGCGACCATCGCGCAGTACAAGCAGGCGCTGGAGTCCGTCACCTTCCGGGCCACCCAGTACGGCGGCGGGCTGCTCGACGCGCTCGGTGTCACCCGCGTGCTGTCGGTGTTCGTCACCGACGACTCCGGTGTCAGCAACACCCTGCCCGGGGTGGTGCCGGTGACCGTGTTCAGGTAGCCGGACTCAGCCGGCGTTCGCCGACACCACCGACGTGACGCGGTGGATCGCGAACTCCCGCACCCGGCCCGAGGCGGGGTCGTAGGCGGTCAGTTGCCCGCCGCGCACGTTGATCGGCGACACCACCCGCTGGGTCGCCACCCCGGCGGGGTCGACGTATCCGATCACGACGGACTCCTGCAGGTGCGCGGCCTGTTGCAGCTCCGAGATCGCGACCGCGGGATCCAGCCGTAGACCGGTCGGCGGCGCCGAGGCCACCTTGCGGAGCACGGCGACGATCGCGGCGAGGGTCTGGTCGGTCGGCGCCGTGGTGTGCCGGTATCCGCGGCGGCGGCCAGGTGCGGGCACCCGAGCGCCGCGGCTGCGCAGATCGACGATCGCGCCGGTGGTGTCCTCGGCGGCCGGGGCGAAACCCGCGTCCCGTAACGCGTTGAGCACCTCCGAGATCGGTGCCTGCGACACCGCGACCGTCGGGGCCAGCAGCCGCAGCTCGACCTGCTCGGTGGCGGGCGCGGCGACAGCCTGGGCCAGCAGCGCGGCGTCCTCGCAGCGCACGAACGACGACGCCATACCCACCCGCAACTGCCCGTGCCGGCGTGCGACATCGTCGATCAGATACGTCAGGGCCTGCGGGACAGGGGTTTTGGAATGCCGTTCGAACAGTGCGTGCAGCCCGCCCGCGGTCTTTCCGGTGTCCAGCGCGCGCCGCACCGACGACTCGTCGATGCGGTAGACCATCGCCGCACCTGCGGACTCCACGGTCGCGACGGCGGCCAACTGTTCGGCCAGGTCGCGCTGCAGCGGCCCCGGAACGATGACCGTCAGATCGGCCTGCAGCAGGAAGTGGTCGATCGGGGCGGGCAGCACCTTGTCCATCGCCGCGATCACGACGTCGTCGTCGCCGCCGGTGAGCAGGCGCCGCAGCGGGGTGCAGAGCGCGCCGCGCCCGACCGCGCCGACGGCGTGCGCCTCGGTGAGCAGATCGGCGACGGGCTCGCGCTGCAGCCTGGCCGCCCACCGGGGACGCTTCCAGATCATCGCCCGCGACGCGGAGTCGGCGTCCACCCCGGCGCCGGAGGCAAGCTCGGCCAGCGTTTCCAGTAACAGCCGGCGGTCTAGCGGTGCGGCGGTCGAGAACAGTGAATCCGACAGTGCGGCAAAAGGTTTTCCGTCAGCGCCACGGCTGCCGATCAGGCTCGGTCTGCCCGGCAGCTCCAGCCATGCCGTGACCATCAGGTGCCATTTGGCGGCAGGCGTCGACTCGATGAACCGGTCGGCGGCCACCGTCGGCGCCCACGCCGACGCGGCGGTGTCGTTCGGATCCGGCTCCGGGATGCCGGGCGCGATCAGCCCCGCACCGGCCGCGACCTCGAGGATCAGGCCCAGTCGGCGTTCGTCGATACCGGTGACCTTGGTCAGCCGTTTGACCTCGCGGATACCCAGGCCGCCGCTGCGCAGCTCGGGAACCGGTGCCTCACTGAGGGTTTCGAGGATCACCTCGGTCTCGCGGAGAAAGTCCAGTGCCGCTCCGGCGGCGACGGCGTCGACGTCGGCGGCCTTGGTCGTCGTCACCGTCGGGTCCGGACGGGACAAGCTGACCGGGCCCGGGGTCTCGCCGCGCAGCACCTGGCCGACCACCCGCGGCAGGATCACGGTGTCGTCGTCGAGGCGGCGCAGCAGACCGGCGGCCAGCAGCCGCGGCACCGGCCGGTCGGGCGGTGTCCCGGGCATCGCGTCGCGGGTGCGGCCGACCGGCGAGCCGTCCAACAACTTGTCCAGCAGGTCGCGCGCGGGGGCGTCGAGCGCCTCGAGTGCTTCGGCGATCTCGGCCGCCGACGGGGACGTGCTCTCGACGGTGACCTGGCCCGGGTACCACGGCAGGCTCGACGCCACCTCGGCGGCGACCCGCAGCGCGCCGCCGCCGGTCAGGTCGCCCCACACCAGCGCCCGCGTGCACAGGTCCTCGACCGCGGCCCGCACGTCGGCGCCGTCGGCCCGCTCGCCCAGCAGCGCGGTCAGGTCGGTGAAGGTCACGGTGCCGGTATCGGCATGCAGTGTGAGCAGCGCGTCGAGTACGGCCAGGTGCAGGAAGTCCAGGTCGTCGGTGGCCGCCTTGACCGACTGACGGGCGGCCGCGCGGGCCGCCAGCGCCGCGATGCTGCCCGGCGGAGGTTGGGTGAGGTCGGGCCGCAGACGCAACAGCGCGATCAGCTGTTCGTCGTCGGATTCGGCCAACCAGGCGGCCAGCGGCACACCCGGACTCTTAACACTCATCGCTGACCAGCGTAAAGGAGCCGCCCGACGTCGCCAGTCGGCGATCGGCCTGCCACAATGTCAGCGTGGCTGATGACAAGAAGAACCGTTACGTCGACCCGGGCTGGCCGACGACCGATCCCGATGACCACGCGGTCAGCGAGCTTGCCACCGACCGCACCGGCGCTCTGTCGCCGTTCGGCGAGGTGACGTTCCCGCTGCCGGCGGAAGAGCTCCCCTTCATCCAAGCTGTCACCGTCGTCAACAAGTAGCGGTGTCCGACCGCCTCTCGCATCTCGACGAGACCGGCGCCGCCCACATGGTCGACGTCTCGGCCAAGGCCGTCACCAAGCGTGTCGCCGTCGCCGAGGGCACGGTGCACACCACCCCCGACGTCGTCGCGATGATCTCCGCCAACGGGTTGCCCAAGGGTGACGCGCTGGCGACCGCGCGGGTGGCGGGCATCCTGGCGGCCAAACGCACCAGCGATCTCGTGCCGCTGTGCCATCCGCTGGCGATCACGGGCGTCGACATCGATTTCACCGTCGGCGGCGACGACACCCCCGGAGCCGTCGGGATCACCGCCACGGTGCGCACCACCGACCGCACGGGCGTCGAGATGGAGGCCTTGACCGCGGTCAGCGTCGCGGCGCTGACGGTCTACGACATGATCAAGGCGGTGGACCGGGCGGCCCGCATCGACGGGATCCAGGTGGTGCACAAGGAGGGCGGCAAGACCGGGACGTGGACCCGGTGACAACGCGCTCCGGCGTCGTCGTCATCGCCTCCACCCGGGCCTCCGGGGGTGTCTACGAGGACCGCTGCGGCCCGATCCTGGTCGACTGGCTCAACGCCCGCGGCATCGCCACGCCGGCGGCGGTCGTGGTCGCCGACGGCGAACCTGTCGCGCAGGCGCTGCGTGCCGCCCTCGCCGAGCGCCCCGACGTCATCCTGACCTCCGGCGGC
The DNA here is from genome assembly GCF_010725485.1 of Mycolicibacterium parafortuitum. NCBI lineage: Bacteria > Bacillati > Actinomycetota > Actinomycetes > Mycobacteriales > Mycobacteriaceae > Mycobacterium > Mycolicibacterium parafortuitum. The sequence continues at coordinate 2,443,058 of NZ_AP022598.1, forward strand.
ACCGGCATCTCACCGACCGACGCCACCCCGCAGCACACTGCGGAGCTTCTCGACTATCAGATCCCGGGCCTGGCCGACGCGATCCGGCGGTCCGGGCTGCCCCACGTGCCGACCTCGGTGTTGTCCCGCGGCGTCTGCGGCGTCGCCGGGCGCACGCTGATCGTCAACCTGCCGGGCTCGGTCGGCGGCGTCAAAGACGGCCTGGGAGTGCTGGCCGACGTGCTCGACCACGCCCTGGACCAACTGCAAGGCAAGGATCACCCGCGATGACCGCCGTCCTGCGCGCCGCGCTGACCGAAACTCTCATCGACACCGCTGAGCACGAGCACCTGGTCGCGCACGAGTCCGCGGGCGCGGTGGTCACGTTCGCGGGTGTGGTGCGAGACCACGACGGCGGTCGCGGAGTGACGCGACTGGAGTACTCGGCCCATCCGAGCGCCGAGCAGACCCTGGCCGACGTCGCCGCCGAGATCGCGGCCGAGAGCCATGGGGTGCGCGCCATCGCGGTCAGCCACCGCGTCGGAGTCCTGCACATCGGTGACGCCGCGCTGGTCGCCGCTGTCGCGGCCGATCACCGCGGGGCGGCGTTCGAGACCTGCGCGCGTCTGGTCGACCGCGTCAAGGAGCGGCTACCGGTGTGGAAGCACCAGTTCTTCGCCGACGGCACGGACGAATGGGTGAACAGCGCGTAGCGGAGCGGAGCAGTCCTGCACCGCGTAGCGGAGCGGAGCAGTCGGGCACCGCGTAGCGGAGCGGAGCAGTCCTGCAGCGCGTAGCGGTCAGCGACCGGCTCAGGCCGGTGGCAGCACCGGGGCGGGCACCGGAGCGCCCGGAGCCGGCAGCGGCGCGGGAGCGACGTCCGCCGGAGCGGGCGGCGCGGCCAGCGGGGCAGGAGCACCGGGGACAGCCGCGTCAGGTGCCGGAGTTCCGGCCGGAGGCATCGCGCCGACCGGGATCGGCGTCCGGGTGTCGGTAGCCGTCAGCGGACGCTGGGTCAGCGCCAGCAGCGCATCCGAACCCGAGATCTCCTGCGTCTGGATCGCGTGCCAGATCTCCTTCAGGTACGTGACGTTCGGGCCCTGCTTGGGTCCCTGCGGCAGCGGTGCGGTGCCCGGAGGCAGGTTGTCCGGGCTGGCGAGGTGAGGCACCTCGGCCGGGGCCGGGGCCGCCAGCGGAACTGCCGCGGGAGCGGGGGCGGCGACCGGGGCCGGGGCCGGGGCGGGGACCGGGGCAGGTACCGGTTCCGGGGCGACCGGGGGCAGCGGCGGTGCGACCGGTGCCGGCTGCAGCGGAGCCGCATCCAATCCCAGCGACCACATCTGCGGTTCACCCGGGGCGGGCGCAGGGGCGGCGTCCCAGTTGGCCGCGGCGATCACCGCGCTCTGGCGGCCGTCGACCGGCAGCGGCACGGACACCGGCTCCACCGGAGCAGGCGCGGACAGTGCGTCGAACGGTGCCGCCTCGGGTGCGGGGGCGGGCAGCGGGGCGTTCAGCGGAGCCGCCGGCAGCGCCTCAGGTGCGGGGGCTGGGACCGGGGCCTCGGGGGCCGGCGGCACCGGAGCCGGGGCGGCGAGCGCGTCGAACGGCACGGCTTCGGGAGCCGGAGCGGGCATCTCGGGTGCGGGGGCGGGCAGCGGGGCGTTCAGCGGAGCCGCCGGCAGCGCCTCAGGGACCGGGGCCGGGGCCGGGGCCTCGGGGGCCGGCGGCAGCGGGGCCGGGGCGGCGAGAAGATCGATCGGGGCGGGAGGCGGCGCGATCGGGTCCATCGGAGCCGGGGCTGGGGGAAGCGTCTCGGGGGCCGGGAGCGGCGCGGCGAGCGCGTCGAACGGCGCGGGCGGTGGCGGCGGTGCGAACGGATCGGCAGGCGGCGGCACGGGTGCGGCCGCGGCCAGCGGATCGAACGGCGCGGGCACGGGCGGCTCGTCCTTGACGACATTGCGCGGGGTCGGCGACGACAGTCCCCGGCCGCACGTCGGCCAGGCACCCTTGCCCTGGGATGCCAGCACGCGCTCGGCGACCGCGATCTGCTCCTCCCGGGTGGCCAGGTACGCCGCGGGGGCGAACTCGGCGCCGCCGTGACCGGACCAGGTGCTCGGTGAGAACTGCAGTCCACCGTGGTAGCCGTTGCCGGTGTTGATGGCCCAATTGCCGCCGGATTCACAGCTGGCGACCCGGTCCCATTCGCCGTCGGTCGCCGCACCGGCCTGGCCGGCCAGCGCGAGGCTGCCGCCTCCGATGACAGCGCCGGTGAATGCGATCTTCGCGACGCTCTTGGCTGATGACGCGGGCTTGCGATGCCGTCCACTCATATGTGCGGGGGTCCTCTCGTAAGCGCGTGCGAGGTCAGCTGTCGGGTTCGGGCTGGAGAGGTTGCCCGGCCGCCGTCGACATCGACGTCGGCTTCACCCCAAGGAACCGAAATCGGTTCCAGGTCCTCGGCGGGACCAGTGGGTCCCCCGCCTCCATCCGGGTTGTATCTCGTTGTCCCCGCACACCAACGGATGGAGCTCGGCGCAATTGGTGTGCAGCGGGCCGTTCGGAATGTGGGGGTCGATCGGCCTGGTTCAGAACGTTAACGGCTGTCAGGAGGGTCGTCATCTTTTGCTCACAGCAGCGTTTCTCCCTGCGGCAAATACTAAAAAATCTCTAAATACGCAGGACTGACCGTCGTTCCTGCAGGTGCCCGGTGGCTCAACCTGTCTGTAGCCATCCCGTGACCATTCCGTGATGTGACGCAAATCACGGAATAGGTTCGGCGGGATCGGTCTGACTATCCACCGGCGAATGGCGGCAACACGTCGATCGTCTGCGCATCGCCCAGCTCGACTGTCATGTCTCGCACCGCCATCCCGTCGCGGAGATACGAACACCGCGCCAGAACGGCGGCCAGGCGCTCGTCGCGCGCCTTCAAGATTTGGACCAGGGCGTCGAGCGTCGTCCCGGACGGTATGTCCAGTGTCTCGGCCTCGGTTCCGGCCGCCGCACGCGCTGCGGCGAAATAGCGCACGGTCACCCGCACGTCGACGTCGGCAGGCATCTCAACCCCCGATCGCGCTCATCGGGCGGTCGGGCTGCACGAAGTCGGGGTCGTTGATGCCGTGGCCGGCGGCCTTCGCCCACATCGCCGACCGCCAGGCTGCCTCCAGCGTGGCGTCGTCGGCGCCGGTGCGCAGCAGCACGCGCAGATCGGTCTCGTCGCGGGCGAACAGACAGTTGCGGACCTGACCGTCGGCGGTGAGGCGGGTGCGGTCGCAGGTCGAGCAGAACGCATGCGACACCGACGCGATGATCCCGACACGGCCGAGGATCCCGGCCGTGCCATGGACCTGCCACAGCTGCGCCGGCGCCGAACCGCGCGGCACCGGGTCGGGGGACAGCGTGAAGTGGCCCTTCAGCGCGGCGAGGATCGCGTCGGCGCTCAGCGCGCGATCGCGCTGCCAGGAGTGTTCGGCGTCGAGTGGCATCTGTTCGATGATGCGCAGCTGGTAGCCGTTGTCCAGGCAGAACGACAGCAGCTCGACCGCGTCCTGCAGCCCCGAGACCGGATCGAGGACGGCGTTGACCTTCACCGGGCTCAGACCCGCGTCTTTGGCCGCGCGCAGACCGGCGACCACGTCGGCGAACCGGTCGCGGCGGGTGATCGCGGCGAACCGGGCGGGGTCGACGGTGTCCAGCGAGACGTTGATCCGGTTCAGCCCGGCCGCTCGGAGACCGGCCGCGCGCTGCGCCAGCCCGATCCCGTTGGTGGTCAGCGTGACCTCGGGGCGCGGTGACAGCGACGCGGTCGCGGCGATGACGTCCTCGAGGTGCGGGACCACCAGCGGCTCGCCCCCGGTGAACCGGATGCTGGTGATGCCGAGCCGGGTGACCGCGATGCGCAGCAGCCGGATCAGCTCGTCGGAGGACAGTTTCTGATCGCGCGGCAGCCAGTCCAGGCCCTCGGCCGGCATGCAATAGGTACAGCGCAGATTGCACAGATCGGTCAGCGACACCCGCAGATCGCGCGCGACCCGGCCGAACGTGTCGACCATCGGGCCGTCGGTGGGTGCGGGCGTGGCGGGGTGGCGTACCGACGGCACGCCCAGCGGGATCACCGTCACGGCACGGCTCCGACGATGCGGCCGCGTGCCTCATCCACCGGCACGATCTCCTTGCCCAGCGGCATCAGCGACACCGGGATCATCTTCAGGTTGGCCACCGCGAGCGGGATGCCGACGATCGTGATCGCCATCGCGATCGCCGTGGTGATGTGTCCGATGGCCAGCCACACCCCGGCGACGATCACCCAGATGACGTTGCCGACCAGCGCTCCCGGCCGCGGACCGGGCTTCTCGACGATCGTCCGGCCGAACGGCCACAGCGCGTAGGCCGCGATCCGCAGCGACGCGAACCCGAACGGGATCGTGATGATCAGGATGAAGCAGATCAGCGCTGCGAGGAGATAGCCGAGCGCCAGCCAGAGCCCACCGAAGATCAGCCAGATGAGGTTCAGGATCAGTCGCATCTTCTTCCTCCAGCCGTGACCTGCAGCCTACCGACATAAGGGGATGCTCTGCCTGTCGGAGGCCGAGTAGGATTCCCCCCGGACGCGTCCCGACGCAGGCGGGGCGCTTACTTTATGTACCTGACAGGTACCGACGTTATCGACATCAGACAGACAGCAGGTGAGACCAGTGCCGACCGGCCGGGTGAAGTGGTACGACGCGGAGAAGGGTTTCGGGTTCCTCTCACAAGAAGAGGGCGAAGACGTCTACGTGCGGTCCTCGGCGTTGCCCGCCGGTGTCGAAAGCCTGAAGGCGGGACAGCGCGTCGAGTTCGGTGTCGCCGCGGGCCGGCGCGGGCCGCAGGCCCTTCAGGTCAAGCTGATCGATCCGCCGCCGAGCCTGAGCCGCACCCGTCGCGAAGCCGCCGCCGCCGAGCACAAGCACACCCCCGACGAGCTGCACGGCATGGTCGAGGACATGATCACGCTGCTCGAGAGCGCCGTTCAGCCGGAGCTGCGCAAGGGCCGCTATCCCGACCGGAAGGTGGCCCGCCGGGTCTCCGAGGTGGTCAAGGCCGTCGCGCGCGAACTCGACGCGTAGACGCTGTGCGCCGAGTCTGAACTTGTCGGCGAGATTGCGACGAAACGACGGTCATAGGTTCAGATTCGGCGGGGCCATCGAAGCGCCGGCCGCCCTCAGGGCGGCGTAGGCGCGCGACGCTATGGTGGCCGGGCGGTCGCGAAGGATGTCGGCGCTGACACGCACGATGCGCCAGCCCATCGCTTCCATTCCGGCCTGGCGGTCGATGTCGCGGGCGCGTTGCCGCGGATCCGACCAGTGCTGCTCGCCGTCGTACTCGACGCCGACCTTCCAGGTCTCCCAACCCATGTCGACGCGTCCGAGGTGGTAGCCGTACCGGTCGTAGACGTCGATCTGGGTGCGCTCGGGCGGTAGTCCCGCCCGCACCAGGACGAGTCGAGTCCGGGTCTCCTGCGGTGATTCCGCGGCGGGGTCGGCGAGGTCGAGCGCCGCCCGCAACTGCACGACCCCGCGGGCACCGCGATGCGCATCGGCGACGCGACGCACGTCGTCCGCGCCGATGCCGGTCGCGCGCATCAGTGCGTCGAGCCGCATCACGGCGCGCACCAGTCCCTGGCGGCGGCCCAGATCGAAGGCCGTGCGTGCGGGCGTCGTCGCCGCGATGCCCTGGACACACGTGATCTCGTGGGCGGGGAGAGTGTTGCAGTGCAGCACAATCCCCGCGGTCTTGTGCTGGCTCGCCTGGTTCAACTCGGCGGGCAAGTGCGGGTCGATCCACCGCGCACCGTGCAGCGCGGCCGCCGACATGCCGGCTGCCGTCGCGCGCCGCTGCGACCACAGATAGGCGGCCTTCGCCCTGTGCACCGCGTCGAGTCGCTGATCCTTGGGCACGTACACATTGCGGTGCACCGCCCGGTAGCGCGTCGACAGCTGGTAGCGGTTCACCGCCCCCGCGGCGAGCGCCTCGGTTCCGAGGAAAGGGTCCACGGCTATTGGACGGCGAGCACCCGCGGCCGGTTCCACCCGGGCCGACTCTGAAGTTGTTTGTGAATTCTTGGCCATCATTCGCGAACAACTTCAGATTGGGCCCACGGATACGGGTACTAAGGCAGCTATGAGCTACGTAGCCGACCCGTCCGCCTCCGACGGTGAGTTCAACCGGGACACCGACTACATCACCACCCGGATCACCGCCGACGGCCGCGACGGCTATGCCGTCGAGCCGGGCCGTTACCGGCTGGTGGTGGCCAGGGCGTGTCCGTGGGCGAACCGGACGATCATCGTGCGACGCCTGCTCGGGCTGGAGGACGCGATCTCGATCGGGTTCTGCGGGCCGACGCACGACGAGCGCAGCTGGACGTTCGACCTCGACCCCGACGGCCGAGACCCGGTGCTGGGCATCCACTTCCTGCGCGATGCGTACAACAAGCGAATCCCGGACTACCCCAAGGGCGTGACGGTGCCCGCCATCGTCGACATCCCGACCGGTGAAGTGGTCACCAACGACTTCGCCCAGATCACGCTCGACTTCTCGACGGAGTGGACCGCATACCACCGCGACGGCGCCCCGCAGCTGTATCCCGAGCCGCTGCGCGGCGAGATCGATGAGGTCGCCCAGCGGATCTACACCGAGGTCAACAACGGTGTGTACCGGTGCGGGTTCGCCGGATCGCAGCAGGCCTACGAGAAGGCCTACGACCGGCTGTTCACCGCGCTGGACTGGCTCTCGGACCGGTTGGAGAATCAGCGATACCTGGTCGGGGACACCATCACCGAGGCCGACGTGCGGCTGTTCACCACGCTGGCGCGGTTCGACCCCGTCTACCACGGACACTTCAAGACCAACCGCAGCAAGCTCTCCGAGATGCCGGTGCTATGGGCTTACGCGAGGGACCTGTTCCAGACACCGGGCTTCGGCGACACCACCGACTTCGTCCAGATCAAGCAGCACTATTACCTTGTGCACACCGACATCAATCCGACCGGCGTGGTGCCGAAAGGGCCCGACCTGTCGAATTGGCTCAGCCCGCACGGCCGGGAAGCGTTGGGGGGCAGGCCTTTCGGCGACGGCACCCCGCCCGGGCCGACGCGCGAGGGGGAGCGGGTGCCCGAGGCTCACTCAGCGGGCTGAGGCCGCACGTCCCTCGCCGCTTGATCGTCGTCCGGCCAGGTCCGATTGCCGGACTCCTCAGCGCGGCTCGTCCCTCGCCGCTTGATCGTCATCCGGCCACCGTAGGATTGCCGGACTCCTCAGCGCGGCTCGTCCCTCGCCGCTTGATCGTCGTCCGGCCACACCGTCTGCACCGACCACTCCGCGTGCGGCACCGGGAATTCGTTGCCCACTTCGTCACGCACCCACGTCGGCAGCTGCACGGCGATGCCGGTGAGCCGCCCGCGATGCGGGTCCTGGGTCGGGATCGTCACCGCGAGCCGGGTGTGGGGCGGGACGATCTCGACGACGTCGTCGTCCTCGTAGGCCCGCAGCAGCACCCACGGCGCGCGGTAGATCTCCTGCGGGACCGACAACTGCACCGGATGGCGGGCGTCGACGGGCAACTCACCCTGCACGCCGGGCACGACGCAGTCGGTCGGGTTGAACACCTGACAGAACCGGTAGGGACCCACCCGGGTCAGCTCACCGTGCGAGAAGGCCGAGATCTCCGGCAGCTCGGGGGAGTGGTCCCGCGAGAGCTGCCAGACGAGCACGCCCGTACCTATCGACGCGAGCAGCGCCACCGTCGCCAATATCGCGACACCACGTTTCACTCCTGGGTCACCGCCGCACCTGCCCGCACACCCTCCTGTTCGGCCAGTACCGGACGGTTACCTCCGAGGCCCGGCACCAGCGACTCGCCACGATAGCTCAGCACCGTCTGGGCCAGACCGAGGATCAGGATCGCGGTGATCGCGGTGAAGCCCGCATAGAGCTCGGTGTAGATCAACACGCCCGTCGCGCCGCCGGCCACCCAGGCCAGCTGCAGCAGCGACTCGGACCGCCCGAACGCCGACGCCCGCGACTCCTCGGGCAGATCGTCCTGCAGGGACGCATCCAGGGACGCCTTGGCGATCGCGCTGGCCGCCGACGTCACGAACGTCGCGGCAGCGGCCACCAGCAGGTTTCCCGTCAACGCGGTCACCAGGGCCATCACGGTGACCGCGACCGCGCACCGCACCACCAGCCGGGCCGGATGCCCGAGCTTGAGCCGCGCCGCGGTGAAGTTTCCGCCGAAGTTCCCGACGGCCGCCGCGGCGCCGATCATGCCGAGGATGCGCAGCTGCTCCCAGCCGGTGGCGTCGTGGGCCTTCGCGACGAACGCCGGATACAGGAACAGGAAACCGACCATCACCTTCACCGTGCAGTTGCCCCACAGCGACGTGATGATGTTGCGTCCCAGCGGCTGGCGGGCCTTGCCGGTGCTGGCCGCGGGTTCGCGCGGCAGCACCTCCGTCGCCCCGTGGTAGCTCAGCGTCGCGGGCACCTCACCCTCGGTGACCTCGACCCACTTCGGGATTCGCATCGCCAGCACCGCGCCGATGATCGTCACCGCGACGACCACGTACAGCGCGCCCGGCATCTGGAACAGCTGGAAGCCGTACTCGGCGGCCGCGGCGATACCGCCGCCGATCATCGTGCCGCCCAACAGGCCGAACGTGGTCAGCCGGGAGTTCACCCGGACCAGGTCGATACTCGGTGGCAGCACTCTGGGGGTCACGGCGCTGCGCAGCACGGAGAACGATTTGGACAGCACCATCATCCCGAGCGCGCACGGATAGAGCACCCAGGACGGGAAGCTGCCCGTCGCGCTGTCGAAGTTCGCGATCAGCACCACCGCCAGCACGGTGCGCAGTACGAACGACGCGGCGAGTGCGACGCGGCGGCCGTGCTGCAGGCGGTCGAGGGCCGGACCGATCAGCGGGGCGATGACGGCGAACGGCGCGATCGTGATCAACAGGTACAGCGCCACCCGGCTCTTGGACTCCCCGGAGGCCGCGGCGAAGAACAAGGTGTTGGCCAGCGCGACCGCCATCGCCGCGTCGACCGCGAAGTTCGCGACCACCGGCCACGTCAGCGCCGTCAGCCCGGATTTGTCGGCGCCGTCGGCGGTCGCGGCGCGATGCACCATGCCGTAGACCTTCGAGCCCATCTCCCGGCTGCGCTGCGCGGCGGCGCGGGTGACCGTGACCTTCTCCCCGCCGGCGAATCCGCCCGGCGCGTCGTCGTCATAGCTGCGGCCGCGATAGCGTACGTCGTCGTCGAGCGGCGGCAGCCATCGGTTGCCGCCTTGATTCGGCGAATAGGGGCGGCCGGACCTGCGTTGACCCGGGCGCAGGCCGGGGTCGCTGGGGTAATTGGCCATCCCCGGATGCTCGCCTGCGGGCGGGCGCGGCGGGTAGTAGCGCCCACCCTGCTGACCGTCAGGGTCCCGGGGGTCACGCCGCGGTCCGGTCACGAGTCGATTGTTCCCTATCGGGGCGACAGCGGCCGCGCAGGTGACCGGTGTGGCTCGGCCCGGTCTGGATCAGGCAATAATGGGGTCGATGGACAGCATGACCGAACCCGACCCGCAGGCCGCCGAGCCGGGATCGGCGACCGAGCCGGTAGAGCCGGGATCGGCGACCGAGCCGGTAGAGCCGGGATCGGCGACCGAGCCGGTAGAGCCGGGATCGGCGACCGAGCCGGTAGTGCCGTCGCCCGATCTGGAGCCGCTGCTGCGTGGCGCCGTCGAGGAGGCCCGCGCCGCCGTCGTCGAGTACAGCGGTGAGGACAGCATCGGCGAATACCTCGGCGCCGAGTTCGAGGACCCGAGCGCCGCGACGCACCGTTTCCTGGCCGAACTGCCCGGTTACCGCGGCTGGCAGTGGGCCGTCGTCGTCGCCGCCGCCCCGGGAGCCACCCACGCGACCATCAGCGAGGTCGTGCTGGTGCCCGGTCCGACGGCGCTGCTGGCCCCGAAGTGGATTCCGTGGGAGGAGAGGGTCCGCCCCGGCGACCTCGGCCCCGGCGATCTGCTCGCCCCGCCTGCCCAGGATCCGCGTCTGGTGCCGGGCTACATGGGCACCGGCGACCCGGCGATCGACGACGTCGCCGTCGAGGTCGGGCTCGGCCGGCGGCAGGTGCTCAGCATGTGGGGCCGCGCGGAGGCCGCCCAGCGCTGGCACGACGGGGAGTACGGCCCGGGGTCGGCGATGGCGCGGGCGACTCGTCGCGTGTGCCGGGACTGCGGTTTCTACGTGCCGCTCGGCGGTGCGCTGAGCGTGATGTTCGGGGTGTGCGCCAACGAGTACGCCGCCGACGGACACGTCGTCGACGCCGAGTACGGCTGCGGTGCCCACTCGGACACTCCGGCGGCGTCGGGATCGGGGTCACCACTGTTCGACCCGTACGACGACGGCGTGCTCGACCTCGTCGAGCGCTCGGACGCCGGCAGCTAGTGTCCTGAGTCATTAATTATGGTGCAGTAGTTGGCGATGCTGGCCAGGATTTGGTCGGCGGTCTTGGTCCAGACGTAGGGCCGGGGGTTGTCGTTCCAGGTAGCGATCCAGGCGCGGATGTCGGCGTTGAGTTGGCGCACCGAAGTGTGGGTGCCGCGTCGCAGTTTCTTGGTGGTCAGCTCGGCGAACCATCGTTCGACGAGGTTGAGCCATGAGGAGCTGGTCGGGGTGAAGTGCAGGACGAAACGGGGATGGTTTGTCAGCCAACGCTTTACCGCTGGCGTCTTGTGGGTGGAGGCGTTGTCGAGCACGACATGACAGTCCAGATCGGCGGGGACTACGGTGTCGATCTTCTTCAGGAACGCCAGGAACTCCTGGGAGCGGTGGCGGGCATGCAGTGAGCCGATGACCTGGCCTGTGGCCAGATCCAATGCCGCGTACAGGCTGGAGGTGCCGTGACGCACGTAGTCGTGGTTGCCCGCGCCGGGGTGCCCGGCAGCATCGGGAACACCGGTTGGGTGCGGTTGAGCGCCTGGATCTGGGTTTTCTCGTCCACGCACAGCACCACCGCGCGCTCCGGGGGATCCAGGTAGAGACCGACGACGTCGCGGACCTTCTCGACAAACAGCGGATCTTTGGACAGCTTCCACGAATCCTGTTTGTGCGGCGCCAGTCCGAACGCCCGCCAGACACGGGAGACCATCGACTGGCTCAACCCGAGGTGATCGGCCATCGAGCGGGTCGACCAGTGCGTGGCATCCGGTGGCGTGCTCTCCAACGTCGCGGTGATCAGGTCCTTGATCTTCTCGTCACCGACCACCCGGGGCCGGCCCGGCCGTGGTTCGTCGAGCAGGCCGTCGCACCGGTCGACGACGAACCGGTTGCGCCACCGACGCACCGTGGTGATCGACAACTCCAGCCGTTCGGCGATCTCGGTGTTAGACCCACCGTCTGCTGCCGCCAACACAATTCGCGATCGCATCGCCAGCCCTGCAGCGCTGGTCCGGCGCCGCGCCCATCCCTCCAACTCGGCCCGCTCCTCAGCGGTCAACACAATCTCAGCAGCATGAGGCGTCGGCACAACCCAGTTTAACAACTAGATTGCAATTAATGACTCAGGACACTAGCGCTCCGCGGCGTCCTTGATGCGCTGCAGGGACGCGTTCATGCCCTCGACGAGTTCGTTCTCGAAGCTCGGCACCCCGCCCATGAACTTGGAGACCAGGAAGTTCGACACCGCCGACGTGCCGTTCTCGGCGTTGCGGGTCTCGATCAGCCGGGTGCCCGCCTCGGTCGGTTCGAGTTCGTAGCTCCACACCGTGTTGTTCTCGTTGACCTTGAAGGCCAGCTTCTTCTCCGGGATGAACTCGGTGATGCGGCACGTGGTGGGCCAGAACATCGGCCCGCGGCGGTTCAGGTTCACCGTGCGGGTGCCTGCGCGCAGCTGACCGAGCGGCTTCATCGCCCGGCACTGCGGGCTCCACTGCGGCATCCGGCGCAGGTCCGAGACCAGTTCCCAGACGCGGTTCACCGGTGCGTTGATGTCGATCTGGGCCTGCAGAATCGGCGCTGCCATGCGTCTCCTCGTCTTCGGGTCAGTTCAAGCCGCGTTGCGCGCCGCGACGGCCTTGGCGCGCGGAGTGACGTTGCCACAGAAAGATCGATGTGCCAAGGACACCGACGCCGAGCCCGGCCAGGGTGACCGGACGCCAGGACTCCAACGCCCCGACGGTGAACGCCAGCACCGTCGCGACCACCCAGGCCGCCGTGATCACCGCGATCACGGGGCGCGGATCGAGCAGCACCGCGGGTAGCGGGGGCGGTTCGGTGTCGGGTTGCATCACCGAACAACCTAATCGACCGTGAACCGGCGGTGAGTAGTCTCTACCGCTGTGCCAGCGCCCGGTCGTCCCCGAATCATCTGATGGACGTCATCGACATCACCGACCCCGCAGACCCGCGGCTGGACGATTTCCGTGACCTCAACAGTGTCGATCGCCGACCGGACCTGCCGACGGGCAAGGGACTGGTGATCGCCGAGGGCGTGCTCGTGGTGCAGCGGATGCTGGCGTCGCGGTTCGTGCCGCGCGCGATGCTGGGCACCGACCGGCGGCTCACCGAACTCGGCAGCGACCTCGACGGGCTGGACGCGCCGTTCTACCGGGCCAGTGCCGAAGTGATGGCCGACGCAGTCGGATTCCACCTCAACCGTGGTGTGCTCGCCTCGGCGTCGCGGGCCCCCGAGCTCACGGTGGCTCAGGTGATCGACGGCGCGCGGACCGTCGCGGTGCTCGAGGGCGTCAACGACCACGAAAACCTCGGGTCGGTGTTCCGCAACGCGGCCGGGCTCGGCGTCGACGCGGTGGTTTTCGGCGCCGGATGCGCCGATCCGCTGTATCGCCGCGCCGTGCGGGTGTCGATGGGGCATGCGCTGCTGGTCCCGTTCGCCCGCGCGGAGTCGTGGCCAGATGATCTGAACATCCTGCGGGACAGTGGTTTCCGGCTGCTGGCGATGACGCCCAATCCGGCCGCGCAGACGATCGCCGAGGTGATGCCCGGGCTGGCCGAAGACCCGGTGGCGATCCTGGTCGGCGCGGAGGGGCCCGGGCTGAAGGAGCACACCATGCGCTCCAGCGATGTGCGCGTACGCATTCCGATGGCGCGCGGCACCGACTCGCTCAACGTCGCGACAGCGGCGGCGCTGGCCTTCTACGAACGGGATAGGCTCACCCCGTGAACGACGAAACGCCGTGGGCCACAGGGCTGACCGTGTCGGCCTTCACCGCGGCGGTGATCGGCGCCGCGATCGTCGTGCTCAGCATCGGATTGGTGCGGGTGCACCCGTTGCTCGCCGCCGGGCTGAACCTGATCGCCGTCGGCGGCCTCGCGCCGACCGTGTGGGGGTGGCGGCACCGGTTGGTGTGGCGCTGGTTCGTCTACGGCGCGGCGGCCGGGGTCGCCGGGGGGTGGATCGCGCTGTTGGTGATGGGTGCCGCGGGAAGGTTGTGAGTCAGCGCTGACCGCTGGAGCGCACCCCGAGTAGCACGTCCTCCCACGCCGGCACGGCGGGGCGGGCCTTGCGCGGACGCGCGGTCTTCGCCGCGGGAGCTTCCTCCGGTGCCTCGACGCTCTCGGGTTCGGGCTGCGGCTCCGGGGTGGGCGCCGGCGCCGGCAGCGGTTCCGGCTCGGGGTCTCCGAGGGCCAGCTGCGCGACTGCGGCCAGCGGCCGCAGCGGGCGCGCGAAATTCGGGTCGATCAGCTCCGAGGCCGCGTCGTCGAACGCGGTGACGGTGCCGCCGTGCGCGCCGGGGGAGTAGCGGAAGTGTGCGACGTTGTCGGACAGGCCGGCCTTCCACGCCAGCTGCACGGTCCAGCGGCCGTCCTCGTTGCGCCACGCATCCCACTTCACGCCCTCGGGATCGAGACCCCGCGAGATCAGCGCCGACGTCACGGTCTCCAGGAGCGTCAACACCGACGGACCGTCGGCCAGCACGGGATGCGCTGCGGTCGCCAGCTCGGCGGCGCGGGAGCGTTCCAGCAGCACCGGATGGGCGAAGCGCTCGACGCGCGCGATGTCGACACCCGCGGCGTTGGCGACCTGCTCGACCGACGCGCCGGCACGGATCTTCGACTGGATCTCACGGGGGCGCAGCACGTTCGGCACCTCGACATCGATGGTGGTCTGGTTGGAGGCAACTCGGTCGCCGCGCACAGCGGCCCTGAGGCGGTCGTCGTTGCGGAGGACGAACTTGTCCCCGGAGTCGTCGGTTTCGCAGATGATTCGTCTGCCGTCGACGTCGAGTCCGACGACTCTGAGTTCCCTCATTGCGACCTCCTCCGGGCTGGCGCCATGCCCGATATTCGGGTCACCTTACTGCGTTATCGATCCGTAACCCGGCAGACACGCGGGGAGGTTCAGGGCCTCTGGGCTAGAGCCTCTCCACGACGTAGTCGATGCACGCCGTCAGCGCGCTGACATCCTCGGGCTCCACTGCCGGGAACATCCCGACCCGCAGCTGGTTGCGGCCCAGCTTGCGGTAGGGCTCGGTGTCGACGATCCCGTTGGCCCGCAGGGTCTTGGCCACGGCTGCGGCGTCGACGTCGTCGTTGAAGTCCACGGTGCCGACCACCTGCGAGCGCAGCGCCGGGTCGGCCACGAACGGTGTCGCGAACGACGCGGCCTCGGCCCAGCTGTAGAGCCGCTGCGACGAGTCGGCGGTGCGCTTGACCGCCCACTCCAGCCCGCCGTTGCCGTTGAGCCAGTCGATCTGCTCGGCCAGCAGCACCAGGGTCCCGATGGCCGGGGTGTTGTACGTCTGGTTCTTGACGCTGTTCTCGATCGCGATCGGCAGCGACAGAAACTCCGGCACCCACCGGCCGCTCGCGGCGACCGCCTCGACCCGGGCCAGCGCCGCAGGGGACATCAGCGAGATCCACAGACCGCCATCGCCGGCGAAGTTCTTCTGCGGCGCGAAGTAGTAGACGTCGGCGTCGGTGATGTCGACCGGCAGGCCACCCGCCGCCGACGTCGCGTCGATCGTGATCAGCGCGTCGCCGGAGCCGGCCGGGCGCTGCACCGGAACCGCGACACCGGTCGAGGTCTCGTTGTGCGCCCAGGCGATCAGGTCGGCCGACGGGTCCGCCTGCGGTGCGGGTGCGCTACCCGGGTCGGCCTTGACGACGATCGGGTCGCCGACGAACGGGTTCTTCGCGACCGCCGAGGCGAACTTGGAGCTGAACTCGCCGTAGGTCAGGTGCAGCGAGCGCTTGTCGACGAGCCCGAACGCGGCGGCGTCCCAGAATGCGGTCGACCCGCCGTTGCCGAGTACGACCTCGTAGCCGTCGGGCAGCGAGAACAGCTGGCGCAGCCCGTCGCGGACCCGTCCCACCAGGTTCTTCACCGGCGCCTGCCGGTGCGACGTGCCGAACAGGTGTCCCGCCGCGGCGAGGGCCTGCAGTTGTTCCGGCCTGACCTTCGACGGCCCGCAGCCGAACCGTCCGTCGGCGGGTTTCAGATCAGCGGGGATGGTCAGCGTCTCGGCCATGCCCACCAGCGTAGTTCCGGCGCCTGCCGCCGAAACTGTGGGTCCCGCGGTAGGCGGATTCGGCCATGAAGTGATCCGGGTCACATGTGATGCGGATTACCCGCCTGACCCACACCCGCGGCAAGGCCCTGTTCAAATCATGGGACCGCGGGTACCGTGTTTCGACATCGGGCCAATGAATGTAAACCTCACGGGAGGCTTCAAATGGCAGTCAAGGAACCTCGCACACGTCTGATCCGGCGCTGGCGCAAGAACATGGACGTGCTCGACGACAGCGAGTACGTCGACATGCTGACCACACTCTCCGAGGGTTCGGTGCGCCGCAATTTCAACCCGTACATCGACATCGACTGGGACTCCCCGGAGTTCGCCGTGACGCCGGGCGACGAGCGCTGGATCCTGCCGGGCACCGATCCGCTGGGGCGGCACCCCTGGTACCGGTCCCAGCCTCGGGAGCGCCAGATCGAGATCGGCATGTGGCGGCAGGCCAACGTCGCGAAGGTCGGCCTGCACTTCGAGTCGATCCTGATCCGCGGGCTGATGAACTACGCGTTCTGGGTGCCCAACGGCTCACCCGAGTACCGGTACTGCCTGCACGAGTCCGTCGAGGAGTGCAACCACACCCTGATGTTCCAGGAGATGGTCAACCGCATCGGCGCCGATGTGCCCGGTATGCCGCGGTTGCTCAAATGGCTGTCGCAGTTCATCCCGCTCGCCGCGGGCCCGCTGCCGGTGCCGTTCTTCTTCGGGGTGCTCGCCGGTGAGGAACCGATCGATCACACCCAGAAGAACGTGCTGCGCGAAGGCAAGGCGCTGCACCCGATCATGGAGCGGGTGATGGCGATCCACGTCGCCGAGGAAGCCCGCCACATCTCGTTCGCCCATGAGTATCTGCGCAAGCGGGTGCCCCGGCTCAATCGCAGGCAGAAGTTCCTGCTGTCGTTGAACGTGCCGATCATGATGCGGGTGCTGTGCCAGGCGATCATCGTTCCGCCGAAGTCGTTCTGGAAGGAATTCGACATCCCGCGCTCGGTGAAGAAGGAGATCTTCTTCGGGACCCCGGAGGCCCGCCAGTTCCTGCGCGACATGTTCGGCGATGTCCGGATGCTCTGCCACGACACCGGGCTGATGAATCCCGCCGCGAAACTGATGTGGCGGCTGTGCAAGATCGACGGTCCGCCCAGCCGCTACCGCAGCGAACCGGCCCGCAAGCACGTGGTCTCGGCCGTCGACCCGATCGTGACCCCGGTCGCGTAGGAGACGCCCGTGCCCCACGTGATCACCCAGTCGTGCTGCAGCGACGGGTCCTGCGTCTACGCCTGCCCGGTGAACTGCATCCACCCGACCCCAGACGAGCCCGGCTTCGCGACCGCCGAGATGCTGTACATCGACCCGGTCGCATGCGTCGACTGCGGCGCATGTGTGTCGGCGTGCCCGGTCGGGGCGATCTCACCGGATTCCAAGCTCGAACCCGCGCAGTTGCCGTTCGTCGAACTCAACGCGTCCTTCTATCCCGCGCGCGACGGCAAGCTGCCGCCGACCTCGAAGCTCGCCCCGGTGCCGGAGGCGCCGATCGTGCGCCACCGCCCGGGCGGTCCGCTGCGGGTCGCGATCGTCGGCTCCGGCCCCGCGGCGATGTACGCCGCCGACGAGCTGCTGACCCAGGACGGCGTGCGGGTCAACGTGTTCGAGAAGCTGCCGACGCCGTACGGCCTGGTCCGGGCCGGCGTCGCACCCGATCACCAGGCCACCAAACGCGTCACGCGACTGTTCGACAGGATCGCAGCCCGGCCCGGGTTCACCTTCTATCTGAACACCGAGGTCGGTGCGCACCTTAGCCACGGCGAACTGCTCGAGCATCACCACGCCGTGCTGTACGCCGTCGGTGCGCCCGACGACCGCCGGCTCGACATCGACGGCATCGGCCTGCCCGGCACCGCGACCGCCACCGAGGTGGTCGCCTGGTACAACGGGCACCCTGAATTCGCCGGTCTGCCCGTCGATCTCAGCGGTGAGCGGGTGGTGATCGTCGGCAACGGCAACGTCGCACTCGACGTCGCCCGGATCCTGACCACAGACCCGGATGCGCTGGCGCGCACCGACATCGCCGACCATGCGCTGGCCGCGCTGCGGCACTCCGCGGTGCGGGAAGTGGTGGTCGCCGCCCGCCGCGGTCCCGCCGCGTCGGCGTTCACCCTGCCCGAGCTGATCGGGCTGACCGCCGCCTGCGACGTCGTGCTCGACCCCGCCGACCACGACCGCGTCCAGGCCGACCTCACCGAGACCGACGGGGCCGCGGATCCGCTGACCCGCGCCAAGCTCGAAGTCCTGGCCAAGCTCGGCAGCTCCGACGCGCCGAGCACCAGGCCCCGGATCCGGCTGGCCTACCAGCTGACGCCGAACAGCGTGCTGGGCGACACACAGGCCGAGGCAGTGGCGTTCACCGTCACCGGATCCGGCGAACGGGTGGAGATCGAGGCCGGGCTCGTGCTGACCTCGATCGGCTACCACGGCAAGGAGATTCGCGGGCTGCCGTTCGATCCCGACGCGGGTGTGGTCCCCAACCGCGGGGGCCGGGTCGTCGACGACGGGGGTGCGCCGGTGCCGGGCAGCTACGTGGCCGGCTGGATCAAACGCGGACCGACCGGGTTCATCGGCACCAACAAATCCTGTGCCGCCGAAACCGTGCACACCCTGGTTGCCGACTACAACGACGGCCGTCTGCCCGAGCCCGTACACGGCACCTCTGCGCTGCACCGGTTCGTGCGCGCCCGGCAGCCCGAGCTGGTCGACGCCGCGGGCTGGAAGGCGATCGACGACGCCGAGGTGGCGCGCGGCGACGGCGTGCGGCCCCGCGACAAGTTCACTTCGGTGACCGAGATGGTCGGCGTCGCGACGAACCTGCCCGCGCCGCCGATGCGTCAACGGCTGTTCGCCGCGTTACGCCGCTGACGATCACTCGGTCGCCCAGTACTGCAGGACATGTTCGAACGCGGTCGGATGCACCGACAGTGCACCCACGTACGGATGCTCGAGCGCGAAGATCAGGTACAACACGAACGCCAGTAGTGCCGCGGTCAGCCCGACGGCCAACGAGTGCACCAGCACATCGCGCGTGCCGAACAGGAACGTGAACGCCATCATCACGCCGCCACCGCCGATCAGCAGCACCCATAGTTCACCGGGCACGTAGGCCTCGCTGCTACTCACCCGCATCTTGCGGGCGGCGCCGAGATCGTTCAGGCGGACGATGGCGTGA
The DNA here is from genome assembly GCF_010725485.1 of Mycolicibacterium parafortuitum. Taxonomy (NCBI): domain Bacteria; kingdom Bacillati; phylum Actinomycetota; class Actinomycetes; order Mycobacteriales; family Mycobacteriaceae; genus Mycobacterium; species Mycolicibacterium parafortuitum. The sequence continues at coordinate 2,461,819 of NZ_AP022598.1, forward strand.
TCGAAGAACGCGATCTCGTTGCGCGTCTGCGGCTCTACCGCCAGATATGCCAGCCACACGTCGTGGAGTTCGTCGGACTGCTCGGGGACGTACTCACCGCGGTCCATCCGGGGGAATTCCTCGTCGATGACGAACCGCGTGTAATGGATGAGGCTGGCTTCGACCGCAGGCCGTGACACGGCGGGCAACGCTTCGGAGTCACGAAGCAGATCGGCCACCGCGGCCGCCTCCATCCCGCTGGCGTCCTCGGCGTCGGAGAACTGTTCCCACACCACCACGACGACGAACCCGACCAGCACCGCGTACAGTACGCCGCCGAGTTGGAACACCGAACCGGATACGGCGTTGTTGTTCTCCAACCTGCTGTGCGACACCGCTTTACGGAACAGGAAGAGACCACCGACGGACAGGCCGACGACTCCGGTGACCCACAGTGGCACGAGGATCATCGGGGGGATCTGGAGAAGCCACAGCACAGATCAATACCTCGTGTCTGGTGCCGACCGCCGCGGCGCAGTCCGGCAATTATGACCAGAAGGACGTGCTGAGGTCCGGCAAATGCACGGGTTTTGGTCAATTTCCCCACCGCGCTGTCCGACAGAGGTAAGCACAGAACCATGAATTCTGCGCAGTTCGTCGGACGGGTCGGCGGTCTCGCGGTGGCGCTCGGCGTCGGAGCTGCCGCGCTCACCGGGGCCGGGGTGGCATGGGCGGAGGAGGGTTCGGATGCATCCGCGGCCTCCGCGGGCTCCTCGGCTGAATCATCCACTGGGCGAACATCATCAGCCGAAAAACGCGCTGAGGGCCCGATCAAGCCGAGCCGGGACCGCAGTACCGGCCGGGGTGCCGACGGGGAGGGCTCTGCCGTCGCGGATCGCGACACCGACGATGACGGACAGGACACGGCGGACTCCGGGGACCCTGCCGCCGCTGCGACAGGCGCCGACTCCGGCGACCAACCGGTGCGGGCACGCAAACCCCGCCTCACGGTCCGGGCCGGGCAGGATTCGCCGGAAACCGAGAGCGACACCGGATCAGCGGCAGGGTCGCAAGCCGACACGGACCGTGACCCCGCCGCACCCGCCGCAGGCGGAATCGAATCCGCCGCGCGGGACACCACGGCACCCGAAACCCCCGCCGCGAGCACCGCGAGCACCGCGGTCGTGGACCCGCCCCGGGTACCGTCCTGGCGGGCCTACCCGACCGCCCACGATCCCGGCACGGTGGTGACCTGGGCGGTGGACCTGGTGCACAGCTTCTTCGAGGCGGTACTGCAGCCGTTCGCCGCGGGAGCGCCCCGCCCGCCCGCCGATCCGTCGGTCTGGGGGCTGCTGGCCTGGGTGCGCCGGGAGTTGTTCAACGCCTCGCCGACCGCGACCGCCAACCCGCTGCCGTACACCCAGAGCCTCGTCGACGGCGACGTGCTGATCACCGGCAACGTCGGCGTCGTCGACCCCGACGACGACCCGTTGACCTACACGGTGATCGGACGTCCGCACAACGGTGGGACCGTCACCGTCGACGCGGACGGCAACTTCGTCTACCGGGCGATGAACGCGATGGCCGCGGTGGGCGGCACCGACGTGTTCACCGTCGCGGTCAGCGATGAGGCGGCAGGGCTGCACGTGCACGGTCTGGCAGGCCTGCTGCAATTCGTGCCGATCCTGGGCAACTTCCTCAAACCCGGGGGAGGGCACGGCATCACGCGCACGATCACGGTCACGGTGACGCCCGTCGACGGCATCGACCTGTCCCTGCCCGACGACTTCCGCTGGGGCGTCGCCCATTCCGGGTTCCAGGCCGAAGGCGGACCCGGCGTCCCGATCGACACCCGGTCGGACTGGTACCGGTGGGTGCACGACCCGCTCAACCGGCTGCTCGGTCTGGTCAAGGGAGTACCCGAGGACGGGCCGGGGGCGTATCTGACCTACGACGACGATGCCCGGTTGGCGCGCGAAGAACTCGGCATGAACACCTTCCGGATGGGTATCGAGTGGAGCCGAATCTTCCCGAACTCGACTGCGGCCATTGACATCTCCGATGAGGGTGGCGCGCTGAGCCTCGACGACCTCCAAGCGCTCGACGCGCTGGCCGACGCCGGCGCGGTGGCCCACTACCGCGACGTGTTCGCCGCGTTGCGCGCCCACGGCCTGGAACCGCTGGTCACCGTCAACCACTTCACCCTGCCGGTGTGGGTGCACGACCCCGTCGTGGCGCGTCCGCTGATCCAGCTCGGGTTGCCCGTCGACGCCGCGGGCTGGCTGTCGCCGAAAACCGCCGCCGAGTTCGAGAAGTACGCGGGCTACCTCGCGTGGAAGTTCGGAGATCAGGTCGACAACTGGGCGACCGTCAACGAGCCGTTCCCGCCGGTGCTGACCGAATTCCTGGCGATCCCGGGCGTGGTGCCGAACTGGCCGCCGGGGGTGCTACGGCCCGACCTCGCCTCGACGTTCGTGGTCAACCAGGCGATCGGGCACGTCGCGGCCTACGACGCGATCCACGCCTGGGACACCACCGCCGCGAGCGAGGGCGGTCCCGCGGCGTTCGTCGGTTTCACCCACAACATGATCCCGGCGCGGCCGGCCAACCCGGTCAACCCGCTCGACGTCGCGGCCGCCGACGCATGGAACCACTACTACAACACCTGGTTCCCGAACGCGGTGATCGACGGATGGGTGGACGTGAACTTCGACGGCATCAAGTCCGCCGACGAGATCCGTCCCGACATGGCCGACAAGGTCGACTTCCTCGGCGTGCAGTACTACGGCTCGCAACCCATGGTCGGCTTCGGCGTCGCCCCGGTGCCCGGCTTCCCGTTCCTGCGCGGCTTTCCGATCCGGTGCTCGGCCGAGGAGTCGACGTGCAGCGACTTCAACCAGCCCACCGACCCGGGCGGCTTCCGGGAGGTGCTCGAGCTCGCCGCGTCGTACGGGAAACCGTTGTGGATCACCGAGAACGGCATCGCCGACGCCGACGATTCCAAGCGGCCGTCCTACATCGTCAACCACATCGCGGTGGTGCAGGACCTGGTGACCCACGGAACCGACATCCGCGGCTACACCTACTGGTCCTTCGTCGACAACCTGGAGTGGGCGGAGGGCTACGACCTGAAGTTCGGCCTCTACGGCTCCGACCCGGACACCCCTGAGCTCGAACGCATCCCGAAGCCGGCCAGCATCGCCGCGCTGGCCGGGATCACCACCGCCAACGGGCTTCCCGCGGCGCTGCTGCAGGCCTACCTACCGCGCTAGCCCGCGCCGCCCATCTGCGCCATCACGTCGTTCATGTCGACCTCGCGCACGGTCTCGGCCAGCGACCACTGGTGGCCGAACGGATCCCGCACCACGCCGTAACGGTCACCCCAGAACTGATCCTCCAAGGGGTTCACCACGGTGGCGCCGGCATCCAGCGCCCGCTGGAAGCGCCCTTCCACATCGGGGCCGTGCAGGTGGATGGTCACCGAGGAGCCGCCGAGAGCGACCGGTGTGCTCGAGCGGCCGTCGCAGAACTCGGGGAAGTCGTCGTTGAGGAAGACCATCGCGCCGTTGATCTGGAACGCCGCGTGCATGATCTTGCCCTCGGGGCCGGGCAGCCGCGCCATCTCGACCGCACCGAACGCCTTGGCGTAGAAGTCGAGTGCCGCCGCGGCGTCGCCGACGACGAGGTGCGGGACGAGCATGGGCGTGTTGGCTTCAGCGGGAACCGCCATCTGAATTCTCCTGACCGGGTAGGGGTGGGACGCCAGTGCAGACCAGCGGCCGCGGCAAAACTCATCGCGGCCCACACCACCACCCTCAGACCACGGAGAACCCGGCGGGCAGCCCGGTGCGGCCGGTCAACGCGAGCAGCAGCGTCGGCCCGGTGCCGAGCGCGACGCCGATCCGCGCGGCCAGCGCCGCGGCGTCGGCGAGTACCTCGACGGGTGGGGTCACGTCGAGCCCCACCGCCCTGGCGATGTCCAGACCGTGCACCGCCAGCTCGAAGGTGCGCGTCGGCAGGTAGCTGCTCAACCGGATGCCCTGCCCGCCGATCACCTCGATCAGCGGGTCGTCGTCGACGGCGTCGAGCTCGCCCAGCACCGTTGCCACCAGCGCGTCGATCTTCCCGACAGGATCGGCCCCCAGGTCGCGCGCCGCCTGCCTGCCCCGTTCGACGATGGCCGCGGCATCGGCGCCGGCCATGTAGTCCTGCACCCAGACGTAGTAGCCGACGGCGTCGGCGACATCCTCGCGCGGTGCCGGGGCCCGCAGGTAAGTGCTCACCGTGACCAGGGAACGGGAGGTGTGGCCGACGAGGTCGCGCACGCTCCATTCACCGAGGCCGGGATCGTCCCAGCGGGCAGCCGGGATCTGGCGCACCAATGCCGCGAAACCGTGTGCCGCCGAAGCGAACACGTCACGCGCCGGCGTCACCGTCATTGCCCGGCGAGTGTGTCCCAGCCCTCGACCGATTCGGGGCTGCGGGGCTCGGGGCCGACGTAGATCGCCGACGGCCGGACCAGCTTGCCCAGCCGCTTCTGCTCGAGGATGTGCGCGCACCATCCCGCGGTGCGGCCACAGGTGAACATCGCGGGCATCATCTTCGGCGGGACCTGCGCGAAGTCCAGGATCACCGCCGCCCAGAACTCGACGTTGGTCTCGATCGCCCGGTCGGGCCTGCGCTCCCGCAGCTCGGCGAGCGCGGCCTGCTCCAGCGCCGCGGCCACCTCGTAGCGCGGTGCCTGGAGACGCTGCGCCGTCGCGCGCAGCACCCGCGCCCGCGGATCCTCGGCGCGGTAGACGCGGTGCCCGAAGCCCATCAGCTTCTCGTTGCGGTCCAAGATGCCCTTGACCACCGCGCGGGCGTCGCCGGTGCGCTCGGCCTCCTCGATCATCGGGATCACCCGCGCCGGGGCGCCGCCGTGCAGCGGGCCGCTCATGGCGCCGATCGCCCCGGACAGCGCCGCGGCGACGTCGGCGCCGGTCGACGCGATCACCCGGGCGGTGAAGGTGGAGGCGTTCATGCCGTGCTCGGCGGCGCTGACCCAGTACGCGTCGATCGCCTCGACATGTCGCGGATCGGGCTCACCCTGCCAGCGGGTCATGAAACGGGCTGTGACGGTGTCGCATTCGTCGACGCGGCGCTGCGGCACCGCAGGCTGGTAGATACCGCGGGCCGACTGCGCGACGTAGGACAACGCCATCACCGATGCGCGGGCCAGCTGATCGCGCGCGGTCTCGTCGTCGATGTCCAGCAGCGGCGGATAACCCCAGATCGGGGCCAGCATCGCCAGGCCGGCCTGCACGTCGACCCGGACGTCGCCGCTGTGGATCGGCAGCGGGAACGGCTCGGCGGGCGGCAAGCTCCGGCCGAACTTCCCGTCGACCAGCAGCGCCCACACGTCGCCGAACGTGACCCGGTGCGCAACCAGGTCCTCGATGTCGACGCCGCGGTAGCGCAGCGCGCCGCCGTCCTTGTCCGGTTCGGCGATCTCGGTCTCGAACGCCACAACGCCCGCCAAACCCGGGTTGAAGTCCTTCGGCACCGCAGTCGTCATGCGCAGATTGTCGCACCCGCGTCGGCGGGCCGACCTGCCAGCTCCGCGGGCGTAGCGTTTGTCGCGTGGGCACTTCTGATCACCTGGCGCGGATGCGCGTCGAATACGGGTCGGCGGAGAAGGACGGCAGCGGCGATCTGGACGCCGACTGGCTCGGAATCGGCTGGGTCGCACTACTGGAGAAGTGGATGACCGAGGCCGGCGAGGCCGGGGTCGCCGAACCCAACGCGATGGTCGTCGGCACCGTCGACGCCGAGGGTAGGCCGGTCACCCGGACGGTGCTGTGCAAGAGCGTCGACGAGTCGGGGATCTCGTTCTACACCAACTACGACTCCGACAAAGGGCAGCAGTTGGCGATACACCCGTACGCGTCGGCGACGTTCCCGTGGTACCCGCTGGGTCGGCAGGTGCATGTGCGCGGCCCGGTCACCAAGGTCACCTCAGAGGAGACGGCCGACTACTGGCGCAAGCGGCCGCGCGGATCGCAGCTGGGGGCGTGGGCGTCGCAGCAGAGCCGCCCGATCGAGTCCCGCGACGCGTTGATGCGCCAGCTGGCCGAGGTCACCGAACGCTTCGCCGGTGTCGACGAGGTCCCGGTTCCCCCGCATTGGGGCGGCTACCTGATCGCGCCCGAGGTGGTGGAGTTCTGGCAGGGCCGGGAGAACCGGGTGCACAACCGGATCCGGGTGCGCGGGGGCCGCGTGGAACGCCTGCAGCCCTGAGTGCGGGCGGGCGAACAACGCCGGGCGAGGCCAATTGGCGTGAGGTGACAAATACCCCTCGGGGGCGGCTGTGTGCGGGTTAGCATCCGACCGTGGCTGAGTCCAGGGGGGAGCCGATCCTCGGCTTGCGGGAACGCAAGAAGCGTCGCACCCGCGCCACCCTGATCGACGCGGCGGTGGGGCTCTGCGTCCGGCAGGGCTTCGACGCGACCACTGTCGACCAGATCGCGGCCATCGCCGACGTATCGCCGCGGACCTTCAGCCGCTACTTCGCCACCAAGGACGCGATCGCGCTCGCGCTCATCGACGAGGTGCTCGACGTCGCGGCCGTCGAACTGGCCCGGCAGCCGCGCGAGATCCCGAACTTCGAGGCTTTGCGGCGCGCGTACGTCGCAATGGCCCGCAACACCGGGTTGGCCGCCGACGGCGAGCTGACCTCGGATCGGCTGTTGCAGATCCTGCGGATCGTGACGACCTCGGCCACTCTGCGGCAGGTGGTGCTCGAGTACCGGGCGACCGATGTCGACAAGGCGATGGCCGAGCGGATGTCCACCACCGTCGACGACCGCCGGGTCAAATTGATGGCCGCCGTCTGGGGTGCGGTGCTGATCACCGCGACGGCTGATCTGGCGGCCAGGGCCGAGACCGGGATCGACATCGATGCCGTCGTCACGGCGTTCGAGGACACCTACCGCGAGTTCACGGGCGAAATCGTGGGTATAGGACAGCCCGTCTGACGTCGTACCTGCCCCCCGCAGGGCACGACTCCCGGAATGGGACTACCTTCTGTAGTGCAGACTCCGCGACTTGAGCGACATACCCGACAGACCTGAAGGGATCCCAGTGGCCGATAACGCCGAAGCCGGGCAGGAGCACGCCAAGCTGGTCTACCCCGGCGGCGAGCTCGAACTCGACATCGTCAAAGCAACCGAAGGCGCAGACGGCATCGCGCTCGGTTCGCTACTGGCCAAGAGCGGCTATACGACGTTCGACGGCGGGTTCGTCAACACCGCGTCGACCAAGAGCGCCATCACCTACATCGACGGTGACGCCGGCATCCTGCGCTACCGCGGCTACCCGATCGAGCAGCTGGCGGAGAAGTCGAACTTCATCGAGGTCAGCTACCTGCTGATCTACGGCGAGCTTCCGACGGCCGAGCAGCTGGAGGACTTCACCACCCGGATCCAGCGGCACACCCTGCTGCACGAGGATCTCAAGCGGTTCTTCGACGGTTTCCCGCGCGACGCGCACCCGATGCCGGTGCTCTCCAGCACGGTCAACGCGCTGAGCGCCTACTACCAGGATTCGCTGGACCCGTTCAACCCGCACCAGGTCGAGCTGTCGACGATCCGGTTGCTGGCCAAGCTGCCGACGATCGCGGCGTATGCGTACAAGAAGTCCGAGGGGCAGCCGTTCCTGTACCCGGACAACTCGCTGACGCTGGTGGAGAACTTTCTGCGGATGACGTTCGGCTTCCCGGCCGAGCCCTACGAGGTCGACCCCGAGATCGTGCGCGCGCTGGACATGCTGTTCATCCTGCACGCCGACCACGAGCAGAACTGCTCGACGTCGACGGTCCGGTTGGTGGGTTCCTCCCAGGCCAACCTGTTCACGTCGATCTCCGGCGGCATCAATGCGCTGTGGGGTCCGCTGCACGGCGGCGCCAACCAGGCGGTGCTGGAGATGCTGTCGAAGATCCGGGACGGCGACGACGACGTCGCGACCTTCGTCAAGAAGGTCAAGAACCGCGAGGACAACGTGAAGCTGATGGGCTTCGGTCACCGCGTGTACAAGAACTACGATCCGCGCGCCCGCATCGTCAAGGAGCAGGCCGACAAGATCCTCGGCAAGATCGGCGTGCAGGATCCGCTGCTCGACATCGCCAAGGAGCTGGAGGAGATCGCGCTGACCGACGACTTCTTCGTCGAGCGCAAGCTCTACCCGAACGTCGACTACTACACCGGCGTGATCTACCGCGCGATGGGCTTCCCGACCCGGATGTTCACGGTGCTGTTCGCGCTCGGCCGGCTGCCGGGCTGGATCGCGCACTGGCGTGAGATGCACGGCGAGCCGAACAAGATCGGCCGCCCGCGGCAGATCTACACCGGCTACACCGAACGCGACTACAACGGCATCGACACCCGCTCGTAGCCCGTACCCGGCACTGGCACCGCGAGCGCCCGTGTCTGCACGCAGGCACGCCGCCACCGGTGGCACCCGACGTCCGCTCGCGCCCGGGCGAACGTCACACCACGGTCACTTGCCCGCCGTTCAGTTGTAGTTCCACAATAGTTGTGTGAATACAACTGTCGGTGCGATGACACCCAGGCGCAAGGCCGTCATCCTGGTCTCCTGCTGCCTGAGCCTGCTCATCGTGTCGATGGACGCGACCATCGTCAACGTCGCGATCCCGTCGATCCGCACCGACCTGTCGGCGTCGTCGGCCCAGATGCAGTGGGTCGTCGACATCTACACGTTGGTGCTCGCGTCGCTGCTGATGCTGTCCGGGGCCACGGGGGACCGGTTCGGCAGGCGGCGGGTGTTCCAGATCGGGCTCACGATCTTCGCGCTCGGCTCGCTCGCCTGCAGCCTGGCGCCCACCATCGACACGCTGATCGGCGCCCGCTTCCTGCAGGGTATCGGTGGCTCGATGCTCAATCCCGTTGCGCTGTCCATCATCTCGCAGATCTTCAGCAAGCCCGTCGAGCGGGCACGAGCGCTGGGCATCTGGGGTGGCGTCACCGGCATCTCGATGGCGGCGGGCCCGATCGTCGGCGGTCTGCTCATCGAGACCGTCGGCTGGCGGTCGGTGTTCTGGATCAACCTGCCGATCTGCGCCGCCGCGATCATCCTGACCGCGGTGTTCGTTCCCGAATCGAAGTCCGCGACGATGCGCAACGTCGACCCGATCGGACAGACGCTGGGCGTGCTGTTCCTGTTCGGCATCGTCTTCACCCTGATCGAGGGCCCGGCGCTGGGCTGGACGAACCCGCGAGTGCTCGGCATCGCCGCGGCGGCCGCGGTCGCGCTGGTGGCATTCCTGCGCTACGAGTCCCGGCGCCACGACCCGTTCCTGGACCTGCGGTTCTTCCGGTCCATCCCGTTCACCACCGCGACGGTCAACGCGATCAGTGCGTTCGCCGCATGGGGCGCGTTCCTGTTCATGATGTCGCTGTACCTGCAGGGTGAGCGGGGTTTCTCCGCGATGCACACCGGGCTGATCTACCTGCCGATCGCGATCGGCGCGCTGGTCTTCTCGCCGCTGTCGGGACGCCTGGTCGGGCGCTACGGTGCCCGCCCCTCCCTGGTCACCGCGGGCCTGATGATCACCGCGGCGGCAGTGATGCTGACGTTCCTGACCGCGACGACGCCGGTGTGGTGGCTGCTGGTGGTGTTCGCCGTCTTCGGTATCGGGTTCTCGATGGTCAACGCGCCGATCACGAACGCCGCCGTGAGTGGGATGCCGCTCGACCGGGCGGGTGCCGCGTCGGCGGTGACGTCGACCAGCCGCCAGGTCGGTGTCAGCATCGGGGTGGCGCTGTGCGGTTCGGTGGCCGGTCCGGCGATGGCCGGCGTCGCCACCGACTTCGCGACCGCGGCAAGGCCGTTGTGGTTCATGTGCATCGGCCTGGGCCTGTTGATCCTCGGGCTCGGGCTGTTCTCGACGTCGCAGCGCGCGATGCGTTCGGCCGAGCGGCTCGCCCCGCTGGTCGCCGGAACCCCGGTCGGAGGTGCCCATGTCCGGTGAATCCCTGGCCGACGAGGTCTGGCGGGACCTGGCCGCATTCGTCCACGATCACCGCGACAGCTGGAAGAAGGCGGTGGTGGAACGTACGGGACTGCCGTTCAGCAGGGTGCGGATCCTGATGCGGCTGAGCCGCGCACCGATGACGGTCAAGCAGATCGCGGCCGCGGCCACGGTCGACGCGCCGGCGGCCACCGTCGCGGTCAACGATCTCGAAGATCGCGGGCTGGTGGTGCGTCGGGTCGATCCGTCGAACCGCCGCTGCAAGACGGTGTCGCTGACCGACGCCGGCCGCGCGATGGTCCGCGAGATCGACGCGGTCCACGATCCGGCGCCGGTCGGGGTGGCCGACCTGGCACCCGACGAGCTGGCCGTCTTGCGGCGGCTCGTCGACCGGTTGAAGGGCTAGCGGCCCAGCACGGCCATCGCCGCGTTGTGCCCGCCGATCCCCGACACCGCACCGCCACGGCGAGAACCTGAGCCGCACAACAACACCCGGTCGTGCGCGGTGGCGACGCCCCAGCGCTGGGCGGGCGTCTGCAGCGGTTCGTCGTCCTCGGCGAAGGGCCAGTCCAGCGCGCCGTGGAAAATGTTGCCTCCGGTCATTCCCAGTGTGTCCTGCAGATCGGCCGTCGTCTTGGCTTCGATGCACGGCCGGCCGGCGGCGTCGGTCAGTATCACGTCTTGAACAGGTTCGGCCAGAACAGAATTGAGTGAGTCCAGCACCGCGGCGGTCAGGATGTGGCGAATCTGGTCCGGCGGCGTGCCCACCGTCAGCGTGTGCGGGGTGTGCAGGCCGAACACCGTCAGGGTGTGTGCCCCGCCCTCGCGCAGGGTCGGCGACAGGATGGACGGGTCGGCCAGTGAGTGGCAGTAGATCTCGCACGGCAGCGGCTCGGGCACCGATCCGCCGACCGCCTGCCGGTAGGCGTTCGCGAGCTGGCTGTAGTTCTCGTTGATGTGGAATGTTCCGCCGAAAGCCTGTTCCGCGGTGACACTTTGATCGCGCAGCCGGGGCAGACGCCGCAGCATCAGGTTCACCTTGATCTGTGACCCCGGTGCGATGTCGGGTTCGTCCTCGCCGAGCAGACGTGCCAGCACGGCCGGGGTGACATTGGCCAGCACCCGCTCGGCGGCGACTCGATGGTCGCCGTCGCCGTCGCGGTAACTCACCTCGCCGTCCGGGGTGATCGCGTAAACGTCTGCGCCGGTGCGGATCTGCGCACCGAAGCGCGTCGCGGCCGCCGCGAGCGCGCCGGTGACCGCGCCCATACCGCCGATCGGCACGTCCCATTCGCCGGTGCCCCCGCCGATCAGGTGGTACAGGAAGCACCGGTTCTGGATCAGCGTGTCGTCGTCGAGCCCGGCGAACGTGCCGATCAGCGCGTCGGTCGCCATCACGCCGCGGACCAGGTCGCTGGACACCGCCGCGGTGATGGCCTCGCCGACGGGCTGATCGATCACGTCGTGCCAGGCCCGCTGCGCCTCCGGTCCGCCGTCGGCCGCCACCGCGGTGCGCAACTCCGATCGTGTGCGCAGTGGCTCGGTCAACGTCGGCCACATCCGTGCGGTGACGGTCGCGCAGCGGCGGTAGAACTCGGTGAACCCGGCCTCGTCGGCGGCGGCACCCACGGCGCCGAATGTCGAGGACGGTCCGACCAGCAGGCCGGTGCGCCCGCCGGTGGCGGGGTCGGGCGTGTAGGACGAATACCGCCGGCGGGCCAGCCGGACCTGCGCGCCGAGGTCGTCGACGATGCGCGGCGGCAGCAGGCTGACCAGATACGAGTAGCGGGACAGCCGCGCGTCGACGCCGTCGAACGGATGCGCCGACACCGCCGCACCTCCGACCTGGGCGAGGCGTTCGAGCACCAGGACGCGCCGGCCTGCCTGGGCCAGATAGCCGGCCGCGACCAGGCCGTTGTGCCCGCCTCCGACGATGACGGCATCCCAGTGCGAGGTCTCCATGAAGCCCTTCACGCCTTGGTGCCCGCCCGTGCGCAGGCCATCTGCGCTGCTTCGGTGTGGCTGTTCAATTCGGTTGCGGCGTTGTTGAACCGGTCGACGTCGACGCGCAGACCCATCAGCAGAAGCAGCTTCACCGCGCCCATCGACCACGTCCGCATCGGCGCGGCGACATCGGGCTGCAGCCCGGGCACCCGCGACGCTTCCACTGCCAGAGACGCAGCCTCACGCAACCCGGCACGCCCGTAGGCGTTGTTCTGCGCGACGATCGGGTCGAGATAGTCGGGGTTCTTCTCTCCGATTGCGAGCACGTTGGCGAACTCGCCGTAGCTCAGCGCGGCGGTGTCGAGCGCCCGGGCGAACTGCCGGCACGCGGCGACGGCCTCCGGCGCGGCGTCGACCGGCTCGGGCGGCATCGCGTCGACGGGGGCGGCCGGAAGGGCGGCGACATCGTCGGGTGCCGGGGGTGGCGGGGCGGGCTGGGCTACCCCGACGGGAACCCAGGTCAGCGCCACGACGCACGCCACCGTGCTCGCGGCCAGGATTCGCACCGTCGACGTGATGGCGAACCTCCCCAGATGCGGTGTGGGCCGGGCATTTCGCTCGCGTTTGCGAGCCGAAGCCCTGACCGGCAACGCCGCGTGCATTAAAGTCACTCCGTACAGTCCCCGGGCGTTTGCTGTCGAGAAACCCCGGGGCTCGATCATTCTAGCGATGTCGATTCTGGGGGAAGGCACTCCTGCATGCGTTTTCGGGCCGTTGCGGCGACCTGCTCGGTGCTGGTCGCAGTGCTGGGGGTGACCCCACCGGCGGTGGCCCAGCCGGTGCCGCCGCCGGATCCCGTGGCGCCGGCCTCCGAATCTCTTCCGCTGTCACCCGACGTCGTCGCCTCCGCGCCGTCGGGCCGTCTGACGACCCCGGACGGCTGGGAGTTGACGGTCGGAGCCAAGGACGAGACCCAGGTCGCAGTGGCGCCGCTGACCACGGCGCTGACGTCGCGTGAGTACGTCGTCGGCGGCACGTTCACCGCAACGGTGACCGGGACGGGTGCGACGAAGCTCAGCGGGGGTTCGCTGGTCGTCGGCTACCGGATCGGGTGCGGCATCGTCGGTGGTCCGGTGGAGGTGTTCGCCACCACCGGGGCGACCCCGCGGTTCGGTATCGACGCGGTGCTGGGCGAGGTGATCGTCCCGTTCAACAACCAGATCAAAATCAACCTGCGGCCCGGAACCGTGACGTTGGTTCCGGTGGGGGAGAAACAGTTCAAAGGCTCCGACGCCCGGGTGACGGTCACCGGGTTCCGGATCAAGACCGACGGGTGCGTCGGGCAGTCGTTCATCCAGTCGTACGCGACGCTGACCGTGAACACCACGGACACCTCGGACATCGTCACGTACGCCGGCCAGGTCAAGGTGGTCTGACGTGAGGACGGCACAGGTGTGGGGCGCGCTGGCGACGGCGGCTCTGCTGTGGGCGCCGATACCGGTCACGTCCGCGCAGCCCGCCGACCCGGAGGTGCAACCGGTGGCCGAACTCGCCCCGCCGCCCGACGGCGCGGTGCCGTCCGGTCCGCCCGGCACGGTCGTGACACCGGACGGTTGGGAACTGTCTGTATCGGCTCGCGACGAAACCCAGATCGCGGTCGCACCGCTGACCACCGCGCTGTCGTCGCGCGAGTACCTGGTGGCCGCGACGTTCGAGGGCAGCGTGTCCGGTGACGGCAGCATCCCGACGACCGGCGGAACGCTGGAGGTCGGCTACCAGATCGGTTGCGGCATCACCCTCAACGTCGTCAAGCTCAACGGCTCCGCGGGGATCACGGCGCGACTGCACCCGCTCACCAGCTCGGTCGACTTCCCGGTGACCGCGCAGATCGAGGTGTTCCCGCAGCCGGGTGAGGTCACCACCGTCCAGCTGACCCAGAAGTCGTTCGAGGGCACCCGCCCCCGGGTCACGGTCAAGGACGTCCGCATCAAGGTCGACGGCTGCGTCGGACAGTCGTTCCTGCGGTCGTACGCGGTGCTGACCAGCTCCACCGACGCGGCCGACGACATCGTCGCCTACTACGGCGTCACGAAGGCGGTCTGAGATGCGTTGGCGTGCGGCGGTATCTGTCGGGATGCTGGGTGCCGGCCTGATGCTCGCCCCTTGCGTGGGTGCGCAGCCGGCACCGGCGCCGGCACCGCCGCCTGCCGATCCGCGGTTCCCGCTGGCGCAGAGCGATGCGCCCGCCCAGATCGCGGGCGGACTGCCCGCGCTGCCCGACCTGTCCGGGCAGACCCCGAACGAGTTCCTGCTCGGTCAGCACGCCGCGCCCGCGCCGCCGGGCCAGGCGCCGGTCGCACCGATCAACCTGAACCCGTTCAACAACACCTATCTGCTGCCGCAGCACCTCGTGCCGTCGGCGCCCGGGCAGGGCGAACTCTTCGGTATCCCGCCCGGTCAGGAACTCGCCGATGCAAATGGGATGGAATTCCTGAAGCGGCTCTACGACACTTATCGGGCGGGCGGTCTCGAGGGTGGGCTGCTCGGCCAACGGGGGCTGGACTCATTGAACAAGCCGCTGCCCGTCGAACCACCACCGCACCCGTGAGGACTGGGATGAAGATCAACAGGTTGGGGCGTTCGTCGGTGGCCGCGGTGTCGGCGGTGTGCCTGGTGGTCCCGGCGGTGACGTTCGAGGTGGCGCCGAGGGCGGCAGAGGCCGTCACCGAGCACGTCGTACCGGCGTTGGCCTCGCTCGTCGCGCCGCGGGACCAGTTCACGGTCGCACCGTTTCCCGGCTCGGGCATCTCGGATCTCGGCGGCACACCGGCGCCGAAGGTGGTCGTCGAACCCGTGCCCGCGGCGTCGGTGGACGGCTCATCGCGACCCGTGCTGGAGCCGTACGTCCTGGTGCAGGAGACCGGTGTCGAACTCGTCGACCCCCGCAGCGGCCACCGGGCCTCGGCCGCGGCGCTGACGCCGGCGGATTTCCTCAACGCGATGACCGCGGCGGGTTACCTGGTGGTGGCGGTGCCGTCGCTGTTCGTGACGATCCCGTTCCAGCTTCTCACCGGGCAGAGAGCGGCGATCACGAAGTCACTCAACCAGATCATCCAGGCCGCCAACGCGATACTGAAACTGGTCAACAAACAGATTCCGCCGATTCCGGTGCCGCCGACCCCTCAGACCGCAGGATTGGCGTCAGGGCCGGCAGCTCTCGATGAGGTACCGGACCGTGAGCCGGTCGGCCAGAACGAATCCGATAGCGGTGACCAACCCGACCGTGGTATCGACCGCGCGGAGGCGCCCGCGCCTGGCGGGGCGGCAGCGGCATCCTCCGGGGAGGCCGGACGCGTCCCCGTGCAGCCGGGACCTGCGGCCGAATCGGACGACAGCGACGACGCGGCCGCGGATGAGCAGGACGTCGCCGAGGACCGCGATTCGGCCGAGGATCGTGATGTGGCGGAGTCGGCGCCCGTGACGAAGGACGGCGACAGCGACGGCGACACCGAGACCGACCGTGACGACGATGCCGGGCGCACGCCCGGCAAGCCGGCCACCGACCGCGAATCGGCGAAAGCCGGGACATCCGGCTCGCCCGGCGAGTGATATGTGAGGGTGAGAAGAACCGTTCGCTCGGAGAGGAGCGCCATGGCGCGCATATGGGCGGCCGCCGCGGCCGCCACAGGCATGATCACCGCAGTCGCCGTCGCACCGATCGCGGTCGCGCAGCCGTCACTGCCGCAGGCCGGAAACGAGACCCCGGGCGCGACGATCAGGCAGCTGACCCAGGCCGGCTACGACGTCGAGGTCAACTGGGTCGCCGGGGAACCGTCGAACATCCCGCTGTCGCAGTGCACCGTCACCCGCATCGACACGTCGGCGCCGCCGACGGCCTGGGTCTCGGTCAACTGCCCGCCGGACGGTTCGCAGTAGCCCTCAGTTGAGGTAGCCCTCGACCTCGCCCTCAGGCCGCACCGACGCGCTGTCGGGATCGCCGCCGCTGTCGCGCAGCGCGCGGCGCTGACGCAGCAGATCCCAGCACTGGTCGAGTTGCGTCTCGACCGATTTGAGCCGGGCGTGTTCCTCGCTCGCGTCGATCTCGCGGTGCTGCAACCGGTCGCGCAGTTCACGCTCCTCGGCGACGAGCTCGTTGACGTATTTCAGGATGTCTTGGTCACTGGCCACCATCCCAGTGTGCAGTGCTTTCCAGGACCCGGCTGCGGTCTAGGGTGAGCGAATGGCTACCAAACCAGAGATCGAGTTCCCCGACGGCCCGGCACCCACCGAGTTGGTGATCGAAGACCTCGTCGTCGGCGACGGTGCGGAAGCCGTGCCGGGTGCCAACGTCGAGGTGCACTATGTCGGCGTCGAATACGACACCGGCGAGGAGTTCGACAGCTCGTGGAACCGGGGCGAATCCATCGAGTTCCCGCTGCGCGGACTCATCCAGGGATGGCAGGACGGCATCCCCGGGATGAAGGTCGGCGGCCGCCGGAAGCTGACGATCCCGCCGGAGCAGGCCTACGGACCCGCGGGCGGCGGGCACCGGCTGTCCGGAAAGACGCTGATCTTCGTCATCGACCTGCTCGGCACCCGCTGACCGGACCCGCGAAATTGCATTCCGGCAGGGCCTCACTCGCAATAGTTCTGCCGGGACGCAGTTTCGGGGGCAGCTAGCTCGGCGGCGGCAGGCACAGCAGCAGCCGCGCGCCGCCGAGCGGGCTGGCCTGCAACGAGGCGGTGCCGCCGTGCAATTCGGCCTGCTGGGCGACCAGCGCCAGGCCGAGGCCGGACCCGGAGTGCGATGCCGTCGACCCGCGCGAGAATCTTTCGAACACCACGCGGCGTTCCTCTTCGGGCACACCGATCCCGTCGTCGTCGATCGCGATCTCGACGCCGTCCCTGGAGCTGACCGCCGACAGCTGCACCCGGGTGGCGCCACCGTGTTTGACCGCGTTGGCGATCGCGTTGTCCACCGCCAACCGCAACCCGGTCGGCAGCCCGACGATGATGACCGTCGGCGCGGGCACCAGTGACACCTCGAGATCGGGGTAGACGCGCATCGCGTCGTGCGCGGCGCGGTCGAGCAGCTCGGTGATGTCGACAGGGACATGGTCGTCCTCGGTGGACAACTCACCCTGGGCCAGCCGCTCCAGCGCGCCGAGGGTCGCCTCGATCCGCGACTGGGTGCGGATCACGTCGCCGAGCACTTCCTGGCGGCCGTCCTCGGTGAGTTCCAGCGTCGCGAGCACCTCGAGGTTGGTGCGCATCGCGGTCAGCGGGGTGCGCAGCTCGTGTGCCGACACCGACGCGAAGTCGCGCGCCGACGTCAGCGCCGCCTTGGTGCGGTCCTGCTCCCGCCACACACGCTGCACCAGTCCCTTGATCGCCTCGGCGATCTCGACGGCCTCGGTGGCCCCGCGGACGTCGATGTCGGGATCCTCGTCGCCCGCGTCGATCGCGCTGGTCTGCCGGGCCAGCTGCTTGAACGGACGCACAGCGAACGCGGCCAGCACCCATCCGCTGACAGCCGCGGCGCCGATCGCGAGTGTGCAGATGATCAGCACCCGACGATGCAGGTTGTTGATGTCGGCGATGGTCGCGTCGTAGGTGGCGCCGACGGCCAGCGACATCGGTTGCGGTCCCGCCAGCGCCACCGTGCGTACCCGGTACCGCACCCCGTCGACATAGGTGTCGGCGTAGCCGGGCTCGAGTTCGGGCAGGACCACTTCCGAATTGGACGCCGTCTGGCCGTCGCGGCGCACGGTGATCACGACGTCCTGGTCGTTGGGTGACGGCGGGATCTGGTCGAGGCCGCGCGGCAGGAACGGGACGACGAAGCCGGCGGCCTCGTCGAGGCGACGGTCCAGCCGTTCGTTCCACGCGTCGGTGATGCCGAACCACACCACCGCCCCGGCGATGACGACGACGATCGCGCCGGCGATCGCGCTGGTGAACGCGACCCGCTGCCGCAGCGACGGGGTGCGCCGGAAGAACCGCGACAGCGCGACCACGCGGCTGCCTACTGCTGCCGCAGGACGAATCCCACGCCGCGGACCGTGTGCAGCAGCCGCGGCGCACCGTTGGCCTCCAGCTTGCGCCGCAGATACCCGATGAACACGTCGACGACGTTGGTGTCGGCGGCGAAGTCGTAACCCCACACCAGCTCGAGCAGCTGTGCGCGTGAGAGCACCGCGGTCTTGTGTTCGGCCAGCACGGCGAGCAGGTCGAACTCGCGCTTGGTCAGGTCGACGTCGACGCCGTCGACGCGGGCGCGCCGGCCCGGGATGTCGACCTCCAGCGGTCCGACGGTGATGGTCTCCGACGAGAACGTCGCGGTCGACCCGCGCCGCCGCAGCAGCGCCTTGACCCGCGCGACCAGCTCGGCCAGCACGAACGGTTTGACCAGGTAGTCGTCGGCGCCTGCCTCCAGCCCGGCGACCCGGTCGTCGACCGAGGACCGCGCCGAGAGCACGCAGACCGGTACGTCGTTGTCCATCGCCCGCAGCGCGGTCACCACCGACACCCCGTCGAGGACCGGCATGTTGATGTCGAGGACGATCGCGTCCGGCCGGGTTTCGGTGGCGCTGCGCAGCGCCTCCGCACCGTCGACGGCGGTGAAGACGTCGAAGCCGGACAGTCGCAGGCCGCGCTCGAGCGAGGCGAGGACGTCGGGATCGTCGTCGACCACGAGAACCCGGGGTGAGCCCGAACCACTGTCCATGGACGCAATCTTGCCCGATGAATCGACGCCCTCGTGGGAGGCGGTGCCCGCGGATTGCGGGGAACTGATTGGCGAATGCGCCATTCGGCCCTCGACGTTTGCTCAACACTGATCTTCAACCTGTTCATCGGGATCGTCCTCAACGCGATGGAGGAGGCGCGGATCAGGGATCGTGAAGAGCACGAGACCCGCGATCTGCTCGCCCGCCTGCGCGGTGCGCGAGAGGCGTTGGAGGACGCCGAACGGGAACTGCAGAAAGCGCCGCGCACGATCACCTGACCAGCTGGGAAGCCGTTGACCTCAATGTTTGTTGAGGTTCTACGGTGATTACATGAGCTTGGAAACGGTTGCCCGGCAGAGCCTCTACCGGCAGACCCATGCGCGCTCCGGTGACCTGCACGCGCTGACCGATCGTCGGCTGCTGCGCCGTATCTGGCGGTTCGCGGCACGCCATCACCGCCGGCTGAGGGTGTTCCTCGCGGTCAGTGTGGCGGGTGCGGTGCTCACGGTGGCGACCCCGCTGCTGGCGGGCCGCGTCGTCGACGAGATCACCGGCGCGGGCAGCGCAAGCGTCGTCGTGCTGCTCGCCGCGGTCATCGCCGCGGTCGCCCTGGCCGAGGCCGCGGTGGCGCTGCTGACGCGGTGGCTGTCGGCGACGATCGGTGAGGGTCTGATCCTGGATCTGCGCACCGCGGTCTTCGACCATGTGCAGCGGATGCCGGTCGCGTTCTTCACCCGCACCCGCACCGGTGCGCTGGTCAGCCGGCTCGGCAACGACGTGATGGGTGCGCAACGCGCGTTCTCCGACACGCTGTCCGGCGTCGTGTCGAACATCGTCACGCTGACGTTGACGCTGGCGGTGATGCTGAGCATCTCGTGGCAGATCACCGTCGCGTCGCTCGCCGTGCTTCCCCTGTTCCTGATCCCGGCGCGGCGAATCGGGTCGGCGATGGCCCGGCTGTCCCGGGAGGCCGCCGCGCACAACGCCACGATGAACACCCAGATGACGGAGCGCTTCTCGGCGCCCGGGGCGACGCTGGTGAAGCTGTTCGGTGACCCCGCCGCGGAGTCCCGCGAGTTCGGGCTGCGCGCCGGGCGGGTGCGCGACATCGGGGTGCGCACCGCAATGCTGCAGTCGACCTTCATGAACTCGCTGACGCTGATGTCCGCACTGGCGCTGGCGCTGGTGTACGGGCTGGGCGGCGCGCTGGCGATCGGCGGGCACCTGCAGGCCGGCGCGATCGTGTCGCTGGCGCTGCTGCTGACCCGGTTGTACGCGCCGTTGACGGCGCTGGCCAACGCGCGGGTCGAGATCGCGACGGCGCTCGTCAGCTTCGAGCGGGTCTTCGAGGTCCTCGACCTCGTGCCGCTGATCCGGGAACGGCCCGGCGCCGTCGAGGTGCCGCGCGGCCCGGACGGGGATGGCGTCGCCGTCGAATTCGATGACGTGCACTTCTCCTATCCCGCCGCCGACCGGGTGTCGCTCGCCTCGCTGGAAGAGGTCGCCGAACTCGACGACCGCGGCGGCGAGGAGGTGCTGCACGGCATCTCGTTCACCGCCGAGCCCGGACAGGTGGTCGCGCTGGTCGGGCCGTCGGGCGCGGGGAAGTCGACGATCGCGGCGCTGCTGGCGCGCCTGTATGACGTTCAGTCCGGTGCCATCCGGCTCAACGGCACAGACGTCCGCGACCTGACGTTCGCGTCGTTGAAGGCGACCGTCGGAATGGTCACCCAGGACGGCCACCTGTTCCACGAGTCGATCCGGTCGAACCTGCTGCTGGCGGCCCCGGATGCGACCGATGACGAAATCTGGGAGGCGCTGCGCCGGGCCCGGCTGGACGACGTCGTCGCCGCGATGCCCGACGGGCTGGACACTGTGGTCGGTGAGCGCGGCTACCGCCTCTCCGGTGGGCAGCGGCAGCGGCTCACCATCGCGCGGGTGCTGTTGGCCGCCCCGCAGGTGGTCATCCTCGACGAGGCGACCGCATCGCTGGACTCCGAGTCCGAGGCCGCGGTGCAGCAGGCCCTCGCCGAGGCGCTGGCCGGGCGGACATCGCTGGTGATCGCCCACCGGCTCTCGACCGTGCGGGCCGCCGACGTGATCCTGGTGGTCGAGGACGGCCGCATCGTCGAGCGCGGCAGTCACGACGACCTGCTCGCGCGCGGCGGCCGCTATGCCGATCTGTACCGCACCCAGTTCGGCCGCACCGCCCGGCGCACCGGCCCGCATCCGAGTTTCTGCGCCAGGAGCGCGTTGTCGGCAGGCGAGTTAACCGCTTGCGGGCAATGGGAAGATGTTCTAAGTGGCTGACTCCCGAACCGACACCTTGCACGCGACGCCCGCGATCGGGCCGCCGCCGGCCGAGGTGAAGCCCAGCTCGGATCTGTGGCGAATGCTGCCGTACCTGTTGCCCTACCGCGGCCGCTGGATCGCGATGATCGTGATCGCGCTCGCGAGCCTGGCCGCCACGATCTCGATCCCGTTGATGACCAAGGCGGTGATCGACGGTCCGGTGCGCCACCAGGACGAGCAGGGTCTGTGGCTGCTCGGCGCCGCGGCGGTCGGGATCGGGATCACCGAGGCCGTGCTGTGGTTCATCCGGCGCTGGCTGGCCGCCCGCGCGACGATGGGTGTCGAGGCCGACATCCGCAACCAGCTCTACGCGCGGCTGCAGATCCTGCCGATGTCCTTCCACGGCCGGTGGCAGTCCGGGCAGCTGTTGTCGCGGATCATGAACGACCTGAGCACGATTCGGCGCTTCATGTCGTTCGGCCTGATCTTCTTGATGCTCAACGTCCTGCAGATCACCGTGGTCACCGCGATCCTGCTGGCGATGTACTGGCCGCTCGGGGTGGTCGTGCTGATCTCGATCGTGCCGATCACGCTGACGGTGCTGCACTTCCAGCAGGAGTATACCCGGCTGTCGCGGCTGGCGCAGGATCAGGCCGGCCACGTCGCCACGCACGTCGAGGAGTCCGCGCTCGGGCTGCGCGTGGTGAAGTCGTTCGGCCGGGAGGACTACGTCTACGAGCGGTTCGACGAGCAGCTGACCGACCTGTACGACACCCAGGTCGCCCGCGTGTCGGTGTCGGCGAAGTTCTGGACGCTGCTGGAGGTGATCCCGAACCTGACGCTGATCGTGGTGCTCGGATTCGGCGCGTACGCCGCCGGACACGGTCAGGTCACCATGGGCACGCTGGTCGCGTTCATCACGATGATGCTGTCGCTGGTGTGGCCGATCGCGTCGCTGGGTTTCCTGCTGTCGATGACCCAGGAGTCGTTCACCGCGGCCAACCGGATCGCCGAGATCTTCGACGCGCCACGGGAGATCACCGACGGCCCGCGCGACCGGACCCCCGAGGGCGGGCGGCTGGAGCTCGTCGACGTCGGGTTCAAGTTCCCCGACGCCGGGGACTGGGCTCTGCGTCACCTCACCGTCACCGTGGAACCGGGGGAGACGCTGGCGTTGGTCGGTGCGACCGGTTCGGGCAAGTCCGTTCTGGTCGGGTTGTTGTCACGGCTCTACGACGTCACCGAGGGTGAGATCCGCATCGACGGCCGGGACATTCGTGAACTGTCGTTGTCGGCGCTGCGCCGGGCGGTGGCCACCGCGTTCGAGGACCCCACGCTGTTCTCGATGTCGGTCGAGGAGAACCTGAAACTCGGCCGCCCGGACGCGACGGACGACGAGGTGCGCCAGGCCGTCGAGATCGCCGCCGCACAGTTCGTCTACGACCTGCCGTTCGGGTTGGACACCCGGATCGGTGAGCAGGGGATGAGCCTGTCCGGCGGTCAGCGCCAACGGCTTTCGCTGGCCCGGGCGATCCTGGCCCAGCCCAGGATCCTGGTGCTCGACGACACGCTCTCGGCGCTCGATGTGCACACCGAGGCGGTCGTCGAGGAGGCGCTGCGGCGCATTCTGCACGAGGTCACCGGGATCGTCGTCGCCCACCGCGCGTCGACGGTGCTGCTGGCCGACCGGGTCGCGCTGCTGCAGAACGGCACCGTCACCCACGTCGGCACCCACGCGCAGCTGCTCGCCGAGGTCCCCGAATACCGGTACCTGCTGGCCGCCGACGACGAGCTCGACGACGGCAGCGAGCGCGAATGTGATTGGGAGAGCGACGAAGAACGGGCCCGGCTGGATCGCGAGGTGCTCGAGGGCGACGTGCGGGAGCGAGAGATGCTGGAGCGCCGGTCATGAGTGGAGGTACCGACTGGCGCGGCAAGTTCGACGAGAGCGCGGACCTGCCGATCGACGAGAGCGTGCCGAGGCGGCGGGAGGCCCGTGCGCTGCTCGGCTCGCTGCTGCGGCCGTACCGCTGGGTGCTGGTGGTGCTCGCCGTCGTCGTCGTGGTGGAGAACCTGGCCCGGCTGTCGGTTCCGATCCTGGTGCAGAAGGGAATCGACGACGGCATCCCACCGCTGCTGGAGGGCGGGTCGGCGGCCACGCTGCTGACGATCGTCGCAGCGCTGTGCGGGGTCGTCGTGGTGCAGGCCTGCGGCCGGATGTACTTCCTGCGCCGGTCCGGCCGGATCGGGCAGAAGGTTCTGCTCGAACTGCGGCGGCGGGTGTTCCGGCATTTCGGCCGGCTGGACCTCGCCTTTCACGACCGCTACACGTCCGGCCGGGTGGTCAGCCGGTCCACCAACGACGTCGAAGCGATCCAGGACATGCTGGAGACGGGCTTCGACAGCCTGATCACCGCGGTGCTGACGATGGTGGGCACCGCGGTGCTGTTGGTGGTGCTCGACGCGAAGCTGGGCTTGATGTGCCTGGCCGCGTTTCCGGTTCTGGTGCTGCTGATCTGGTGGTTTCACCGGGAGTCGTCGAAAACCTACCGCGAGGTCCGCGAGATCTCGGCGTTGGTGATCGTCCAGTTCGTCGAGACGATGACGGGCATCAAGGCCGTCCAGGCCTACCGCCGCGAGCCCCGCAATCAGGAGATCTTCGAAGACGTCGCCGACCGCTACCGGGTGATCAACGAGCGCACCTTCCAGCTGCTGGCGGTGTTCATGCCGGGGGTGAAGCTGGTCGGCAACCTGACCACCGGAGTCGTGTTGCTCTACGGCGGATTGCGGGTGCTCAACGGGGAGATGACGATCGGGACCCTGGCGGCGTTCCTGCTGTATCTGCGGATGTTCTTCGAACCCATGCAGGAGATCTCCCAGTTCTTCAACACCTTCCAGTCCGCGTCCTCGGCGCTGGAGAAGCTCGCGGGCGTGCTCGCCGAGAAACCCGGCATCGGTGATCCGGCCGAACCGGCCGACATCACCGACGTGCGTGGCGAGATCGCGCTGCGCGACGTGGAATTCGAGTACGTGCCCGGCAGGCCGGTGCTGCCCGGGCTCGATCTGGTGATCCCCGCGGGCCAGACGGTCGCGCTGGTCGGCACCACCGGTGCGGGCAAGACCACGATCGCGAAGCTGATCACCCGGTTCTACGACCCGGGCTCGGGTTCGGTGACCCTCGACGGCACCGACCTGAAGGACATCGCGCAGGCCGAACTGCGCCGTCACGTCGTGATGGTCACGCAGGAGAACTTCATGTTCGGCGGCACCATCGCCGACAACATCAGGTTCGGCCGCCCCGACGCCACCGATGCGCAGGTGCGCGGGGCTGCCGAGGCGGTGGGTGCGCACACGTTCATCGAAGCACTGCCCGACGGTTACGACACCGACGTCGCCAAGCGCGGCGGACGGCTGTCGGCGGGTCAGCGGCAGCTCGTCGCGTTCGCGCGGGCGTTCCTCGCCGATCCGGCGGTGCTGATCCTCGACGAGGCGACCTCGTCACTGGACATTCCCAGTGAGCGCCTGGTGCAGCGGGCGCTGGAGACCGTGCTGGCCGACCGGACCGCGGTGGTGATCGCCCACCGGCTCTCGACGGTGCAGATCGCCGACCGGGTGCTGGTGCTCGAGCACGGCCGCATCATCGAGGACGGCCCTCCCGACGAGCTGATCTCGCGCGAGGGCGGCCACTACGCGGCGCTGCACCGCTCCTGGGTCCAGTCCCTGGCCTAGCACCCCGCTCTCTGCGCCCCGCCCGTTCGCGAGAGTGCCCTCACGGTCGTGAAATCCGCGTAGGCACTACCGTGAGCGCACTCTCGCGAGACCGCTCACCGGAACTCGGCGAAGAACGCGCTCACGTCGTCGACGAACAGCTCGGGCTGCTCGAACGCCGCGAAATGTCCGCCGCGCGGCATCGTCGTCCACCGGGTGATGGTGTAGTTGTCCTCGCACCAGTGCCTCGGCGAGCGCAGGATCTCTTTCGGGAACGACGCCACCCCGGTCGGCAGCGTGACCGCCGCACCGCCGCTGAACGCGTTGAAGCTCTCCCAGTACAGCCGCGCCGACGACGCACCGCTGCCGGTGATCCAGTACAGCATCACGTTGTCGAGCAGCTCGTCTCTGCTCAGCACGTTCTCCGGGTGCCCGTCGCAGTCCATCCACGACCAGAACTTCTCGACGATCCAGGCCATCTGCGCGACCGGTGAGTCGACCAACCCGTAGCCCAGCGTCTGCGGCCGCGTCGACTGCTGCTTGGAGTAGCCGGAGTCCCACTTCTGGTAGTAGCCAAGCCTTTCCAGCGCGGCCTGCTCGTCGGGGCTGGGGTCCGACAACCCGCGCGGCGGACGCCCGAACGGCATGTTGGTGTGGATCGCGACGCAATGCCCGACGTTGCGGCCGATCTGCGTCGTGACCGCCGCACCCCAGTCGCCGCCTTGCGCGCCGTAGCGCTGGTAGCCCAGCCGCACCATCAACTCATCCCATGCGGCGGCGATGTGTTCCACACCCCAGCCGGTGGCGGTGGGTTTCCCGGAGAACCCGTAGCCGGGCAGCGACGGGCAGACGACGTGGAACCCGGCCTCGTTCAGCGGCTCTATCACCTTCGTGAACTCGACCACCGAACCGGGCCAGCCGTGGGTGATGACCAGCGGGAACGCATCCTCGCGCGGCGACCGGCTGTGGATGAAATGGATGTCCAGCCCGTCGATCTCGGTGGTGAACTGGTCGAACCGATTGAGTGCGGCTTCCCTTGCGCGCCAGTCGTATTCGTTGAACCAGTAGTCGGTGAGCTGTTGGGTGTAGGCCAGCGGGATGCCCTGGCTCCAGTCGTCGACGCACTCGGGTTCCGGCCAGCGGGTGCGGTGCAGGCGATCTCGAAGGTCGGTCAGGGCCGAGTCGGGGACGTCGATGCGGAATGGCTGAATGTGGGCCATGCCACATCCTGACATCCGGATAATCGGCAGGTGTGGGGACCCCGGCGCTCATCCTGATCGCGGCCGCGACGCTGGCCATCTGTGTCACGCTCGGCGGTGCGCTCTACGAGGTGCTGGTCGTCGACCCGGCCTGGCCGAAGCGTCCCGGCATCATCCAGGCGCACAACGGCGGCATCTCACGCGTGCGGTTCTGGGTCCCCGCACCGGTGATCTTCGAGGTGCTGCTGGTGCTGACCTTGATCGTCACCTGGGGCACGCCCCGGGTCGGCCCCGCGCTGCTGGTGGCGCTGCTCAGTCATTCGGCGATGCGGTTGTGGACGTTGCTCGACCTGCTGCCCAGGGGAGTCGAGTTCGAGCGGAAGGATCCCGCCGACGTCGACGAGGCCGCGGCGGTGCGCTGGACCAGACGCAACATGGCCCGCATCCCGCTGTTGCTGGTGACCTCCGGCGCGATGCTGGCCGCGCTCGCCGTGGCGTGACGCTCAGGGTTCCAGCTCGCCGAGCATCCGGCTCTCGATGGCCGCCCGAGCCGGCGCGGGCAGCACGATTAGCCCCGCCAGCTCTTTCTGCGCCCGCCCGTACGCGCTCTGGCGCTCCTGCGGCGTCGCGCCGTCGTCGGCAGCCAGCCGTAGCAGATGCTGGGCACGGGACAGTCGCTCCTGGTCTTCGACCGAGAAATCGCTGCGACGTTTCCGGATCGCCTCGGTCTCGGCGGCGTCGAACGCGGCGACGTAGTCGCTGACGGCGTCGCGATAGGCGAGCTGGGCGTCGCGATCGTCGAGGATGTCGTCGATGGTATTGGGACGCAACAGGTCCGCTCGGCTCTTGGCGCGGTGAAAGTCGAGTGTCAGCGGTTCGCGCATATCCGTCATGGCCGGGAAATCGAGGAGTTTGGCGACGTCCACCTCGTAGGACAGCCAGCGTTGGTCGGTGGCGTCGTGGCGGTGCAGGACCTTGGCGATCTCCCGCCTGTTTGTTTCGGTACGTGCCTGATTCGTCGCGCTCGCGTTAGCCAGGGCGATCTTCGTCTGCTGTTTGATGCGATATCGCTCCAGGCGGCGCTGTGCACGACGTTCGCCGGCGGCGGCGATTCCCTTCACCGCGCCGGCGATGGTGCCGCCGAACACGAAGATCAGCCACCAGAAGTTCCCCACCAGCTCGACGAGCGTGTGCACATCCCCAGAATGCCACCGGCGCGTGTGGTGGGATTGGCTGGTGGCAGACGCAGCAGCCCAGGAACCCGCGATCGCCGCGCGGGCGATCACGAAGCGGGGCCCGTCGGGGCCGGTCTACGGCCCGGTCGATCTCGACATCGTCGCGGGCGGACTGACGGTCCTGGTAGCAGCTCCTGGCGTGGGCCGCGACGCGTTGCTGCTGACGTTGGCCGGACGGATGCGGCCCGATGCGGGCACGTTGCTCGTCCTGGGCCGGAGCCGGATCCGGGACATCTTCGACGGAGCCGCGCTGGCCGCGATCGACGGTGTCGACGAGCTCGCCGAAACCGCGACCGTCGGGGATCTGATCACCGAGAAGCTGCGCTGGGATGCTCACTGGTACAAAGTCGTTCGGCGGGCCGACGCGCGCGCACTGACCCGGGTGTGCGGGCCGGTGTTCGGGGATCTGCCGCTGCCGCCGCTGTCGGAGGCCGCCGGGGAACTCAGCGAGCTCGACGCGATGCTGCTGCGGATCGCGCTGGCGAACACGCGCCGTCCCCCGCTCCTGGTGGCCGGCGACATCGAGCAGGTCACCACCGACCGCGACCGCGAGCAGTTGATCGGCCGCCTCGTCGCGCTCGGCGAACACCAGACCGTCGTCACCGCCAGTGCCAACGGCGTGACCACCGCGGGGGTGCGAAACATCGTCGTCGAGGACCGATCTCGGCACGCGGCGGCGACTCAGCAGGAAGGGCAGGCCTGATGGCGCTCGCAGGAATGTCGATGGGTACCGACATCAAGCGGTACTTCCGGGGCACGCTGCCGCGGATCGCGCTGATCACGGTCATCGTGATGCCGCTGTTGTACGGCGCGATGTACCTGTGGGCGTTCTGGAATCCGTTCGCCGAGGTGAACAAGGTTCCGGTGGCGCTGGTCAACGAGGACCGCGGCGCGTCGGCCCAGGGGCAGCAGCTGCGGGCCGGTGACGAGGTCGCGCAGGCGCTGATCGATTCCGGCCAGCTGGATCTGACTCAGATGTCCGCGCAGGATGCTGCCGACGGGGTGGCGCGCGGCGACTACTACTTCTCGATCACGCTGCCGGAGGATTTCAGCGATGCCGTCGGATCGCCGTCGGGCGGTGACCCGCGGCAGGCCCAGATCCGGTTCACCTTCAACGACGCCAACAACTACCTGGCGTCGATCATCGGCCAGAACACGTCGCGCGAGGTCGTCAACCAGATCAACGCCAAGATCGGCGAGCGCACCGTCGGCACGGTGCTGACCGGGCTGACCGACGCCGGCCAAGGGCTCGGCCAGGCCGCCGACGGGGCCCAGCAACTCGCGACGGGCCTGGACGCCGCCAACGACGGAGCCAAGCGACTCGCCGGTGGCGCGGACACGCTGGCCTCGGGTCTGAACAGTGCGAAGTCCGGATCGGCCCAATTAGCTTCGGGAACAAGGCAACTCGCGGGCTCTGTCGACCAGGTCGCTGGACCTCTGCTGGAGACCCTCGACCGGGTCGGAGGGCTGGGCCTGAACCCCGATGACGTCGCGATCGCCGCCCAGCACCTGTCCTCGGCGGTCCGTTCCACCACCGACCGGCTCGCCGCGCTGAACATCAACAGCGCCCAGGCCGCCGCGATCGTCGACCAGGCCGTGGGGTTCCTGCAGGCCAACCCCGATCCCGCGGTGCGCGATGCCGGGCACGCCCTCGCCGGCGCGCAGCGTCTGCTGCGGGCGCAAGGTATCGACCCGACCACCGATGAGGGGCTGATCCGGCTGCGCGACAGCGCGTCCCGGCTGGAGAACGAGCTCGGCGATCCCAACAGTAAGTTGCGGGTTTTCCTGACCCGGGCGCTGGACGGGGGACTGCGCGCCGACGTCGCGAAACTCCGTGACGGGGTCGACGAGCTGAACGCGGGCGCTCAGCGCCTCAGTGCGGGCCTGGTGCAGTTGGCCGATGGTGGGCACCAGCTCTCCGGTGGGGCACATCAACTCGCCGACGGTACGGAGAAGCTGCAGTCCGGCGGCCAGGAGCTGGCCACCAAGCTGCGCGAGGGCAGCACCCAGGTCCCTTCGTGGACGCCAGAGCAGCGCACCGAGGTCGCCCAGACGCTGGCGGCTCCGGTGACCGCGGACCTGGTGACCCATAACCCCGCACCCACCTTCGGTACCGGCTTCGCCCCGTTCTTCATGCCGCTGGCGCTGTTCATCGGTGCGTTGATCGTGTGGATGTTGCTGTCGCCGTTGCAGTCCCGGCCGATCGCCAACGGCCTCGGGGCGTTGCGGGTGGTGCTGGCGTCGTACTGGCCCGCGCTGATGATCGTGGTCTGCCAGGTCGTGGTGATGTACGCGGTGGTGCACTTCGGCGTCGGACTCCAGGCCGTGCACCCGCTGGGGACGGTCGGGTTCCTCGTTCTGATCGGTGGGGCGTTCCTGGCGCTGATCCAGGCCTTCAACGCGCTGTTCGGCGTCGCGGTCGGCCGCGTGGTGACGCTGGCGTTCCTGATGCTGCAGCTGGTGTCGGCGGGCGGCATCTATCCGGTCGAGACGACCGCGAAACCGTTCCAGATCATCCATCCGTTCGACCCGATGACCTACGCGGTCAATGGGCTGCGTCAGCTCACCGTCGGTGGCATCGACACGCGGCTGTGGGTCGCGGTCGCGGTGCTGACGGGGTTGACCGCCGCCTCGATGGCCGCCAGTGCGTGGGCGGCCCGACGCAACCGCCGCTACACGATGGACCGACTGCGACCACCGATCGAGGTCTGACCCTTGGGGGTCTCGCCCCGCTGATGACTTTGCTGGCGTTGGGTGTCATGGCGCTGTGACGTACCCGCAGGCCCGACCGGCCGTTGTGGCGAGGCTTCCTGGCGTGATCGGCCGCTTCGATGTTCAGCTAACTGTCTGTGGCCGTGAACTCGCCGCCGGCGAAGGGGCGCCGCCATGTTCCGACACAGATTTGCCACGTCAGACGCCTGATGTCGCAACCGTCAAATTTGTCAGTTCGGTATAGACCAAAAACTTACTCAGTAGTCAGAAAATGCTTGAAAATGCGAACATCAAAACTTACTTCGGAGTAATGTCCCCGTGGCCTTGATCAGATCGACAAATGGGAGCCATATGTACACCACCCTCCGCCCCTACGCGACCGCCGGTATCGCGTTGCTCGGCGCGAGTGCCATCGCCGTCGCCCCCGTGGTGGCAACCCCCCAGCTGACCGACGTCCGGGTGGCAGCCCCCGGCGTGGCGCTCAGCGCCGCGATCGATCCGCTGACCCCGCTGCTCGACCTCTTCAACACCTCGGAGACCAACTTCGCGGGTCTGGTCAATGCATGGCTGGAGGCGCCGGCGCCGGTGCTGCAGCAGATCATCGCCAACCAGATCAGCTACGTGGGTCAGCTCCCCGACATCGGCGCGATCCTGGAACAGATGGGCGCCAACGTGGTGGCCGCGGCACAGGCGCCGTTCGCCGAAGACCTGAGCTCGATGGCGGAGATGCACCAGGTCATCTACGACATGATCCTCAACGGTATCCCGGGGGCGATCGAGCCCGCGCCGCCGCAACTGGTGCCGCTGCTGAAGTTCACCACCACCTACCTCAGCGGTGCGCTCGTCGGGTTGGCGGGCCTGGTGATGAACCCGGTGCTGGCGTTGGGCGGCGGCATCCACTCCGTCTTCGCGAGCCTCACCGGCGAGAACCCGGACATCGCCGCCGCGATCAACACGCTGATCAACATTCCGACCGCAATGGTCGACGCGTTCCTCAACGGCGGGCAGACGATGAACGTCACGCCGCTGCTGACCGCGCTCGGGATGGAGCTGCCGATCCCCGGTATGGAGGTCGATCTGGCCTTCGGCGGTCTGTTGAGCGCCGGCGGTTCGATGTTCAACAGCCTCAACCTGGTCTTCGGACCCGGCGACGTGGTTCCCGGCCAGGGCGCGGGCTTCATCGGGTCACTGATCGCGCTGACGAAGGTCATCGCGCAGGCCATCGGCTGGGACGGACAGGGCAATCCGCTGGCTCCACCGCTGAACACCTCGACGCTGCGTCAGGCCGCCGACACGTCGTTGATCGCCGGCGACACCGTGACGCTGCCGGTCGCCGCAGACGTCGTCGAAGAGGCGGCGCCGGGCGGTCAAGGTCTCGAATTCTCCACGCAGCCCGTGGTTTCGGTGGAGGAGGAGCCGGCCGTCGACGAGACCGCGGTCATCGGTGACGACGCACCCGCCGAGGAACCGCCGGTCGACGAGGCGCCGGTCGAAGAGGATGCACCGCTCGACGAGGATCTGACCGACGAGGACGTCACCGACGAGAAGGACGCCGACGAGGATGCCGCTGACACGGACTCCGGCGCGGACGACTCTGCTTCGGACGACTCCGCCTCTGACGACTCGGGTTCGGACGACTCGGGTTCTGAGACCGGTGGATCGGCCGACTCGGGTTCGGGCGCTGGCGGATCCGACGACTGATCTGCGCTGAGGTCGGCGTGGTCTTCGGTATCCCCCGCCGAAGACCACGCCGGCCTTTCGGCTTTCAGGCCAGGCCGATGCGGCGGTACCGCTCCAACCTGGCGGCCAGCCGCTCGCCGTCCGGCACCGAGCGCAGCAGGTGCAACTCCCCGGCGATGGTCGCCGACAGGCGTTCGATGAACGCGCGGGGTTCGTCGGCGGCGTCGGGATGTTCGGGGACCACCGCGTCGACGATCCCGTCGCCCAGCAGGTCAACCGACCGGATACCCTGTGCCGCAGCAAGTTCCGGCGCGTGGTCGACATCGCGGAAGACGATCGCGCTGGCCCCCTCGGGTGGTAGCGGCGCCAGCCAGCCGTGCAGTGCGGCGAGCACCCGGTCGGCGGGCACCATCGCCAGCGCCGGGCCGCCGCTGCCCTGGCCGAGCAGCACCGACACCGTCGGGGTGTCCAGCGTGACCAGTTCGGCGAGACAGCGGGCGATCTCACCGGCCAGCCCGCCCTCCTCGGCCTCCGTCGACAGCGCGGGGCCCGCGGTGTCGATGACCAGAACCAGCGGCAACCTCAGGCTCGCCGCCAGCGCCATGCCGCGCCGCGCCTCCCGCAGCGCCGCCGGCCCGACCAGCCCGCCGACCACACGCTGCTGGCCGAGCACCACCGCGGGCTGTCCGCCGAAGCGGGCCAGCGCCAGCATCATCGTCGCCGACTCGCCCTGCCCGGTGCCCGACAGCAGCACCCGCTCGGTGGCGCCGTGGCGCAGCAGGGCGCTGACACCGGGCCGGTCGGGGCGGCGCGAGATCTCCACCGAGTCCCAGGCGGGGATGTCGGGGAGGACCTCGGGGGCGGGTACGGCGGGCGGCGCACCGGGCGGGTCGGCGACCACCTTCAGCGTGCGGTCGATCGTGGCGCGCAGCACCTCCAGGGACACGACCGCGTCGATGACGCCGTGGCGCTGCAGATTCTCCGCTGTCTGCACGCCGGACGGGAACGGCTCACCGTAGAGGTGTTCGTAGACCCGCGGGCCGAGGAACCCGATCAACGCGCCCGGTTCGGCCGCGGTGACATGCCCGAGCGAACCCCACGACGCGAACACCCCGCCGGTGGTCGGATGACGCAGATAGACCAGGTACGGCAGGTGCGCCCGCTTGTGCAGTTCGACGGCCGCGGCGATCTTGACCATCTGCAGGAACGCGACGGTGCCCTCCTGCATCCGGGTGCCACCCGAACTCGGCGACGCCAGCAGCGGCAGCCCCTCGGCGGTGGCGCGTCGCACCGCGGCGGTGATCCGCTCGGCGGCCGCCACCCCGATCGATCCGGCCAGGAAATCGAACTCGCAGGCCACCAGCGCCACGCGGCGGCCGAACACCGTGCCCTCCCCGGTCACGACGGACTCGTCGAGGCCGGTGGCCTCGGCCGCGGCGGCCAGTTCGTCGCGGTACTCGGCGGACGTCACGATCGGCACCGGGGCCGAGTCCCAGCTGACGAAGGAGCTCTCGTCGAGGACGGCGTCGCGCAGGGCGAGGGCTCCGATCCGGCTCATTCGAGAAGGCTAACTACTCTGGGCCCATGATTGGAGTGACCCGAGACGGCCACGTGCTGACGTTGGAGTTGCAGCGCCCCGAGCGCCGGAACGCCCTCAACGTCGAGATCGTGGAAGGTCTGCGCGAAGCGATCGAGAAAGCCGCCACCGAGGACGTCCGCGCGATCGTCCTGACCGGGGCGGGGCACGTGTTCAGCTCGGGGGCCGACCTGTCCGGTGGCCAGGGCGTCGCCGACGAGTTGCCCGAGAAGGCCAAGGCCCTGAATGTGGCGATCGACAAGGCGCCCGTGCCGGTGATCGGCGCGATCAACGGTCCGGCGATCGGCGCCGGGGTGATCCTGTCGATGATCTGCGACCTGCGGGTGGTGGCCCCGGACGCATACTTCCAGTTCCCGGTCGCGAAATACGGTATCGCGCTGGACAACTGGAGCATCCGGCGGCTGACATCGCTGGTCGGCGCCGGCCGGGCCCGCGGAATGCTGCTGGCCGCCGAACGGCTGACCGCCGACGTCGCGCTGCAGACCGGCATGGCCAACCGGATCGGCACGCTCGCCGACGCGCAGGCCTGGGCGCAGGAGATCGCCGGGTTCGCGCCGCTGGCGCTGCAGCACGCCAAGCGGGTGCTCAACGACGACGGCGCCTACGAGGAGCCCTGGCCCGCCCACAAAGAGCTCTACGACCGGGCGTGGGGCAGTCACGACATCATCGAGGCCCAGGTGGCGCGCATCGAGAAGCGCCCGCCGAAGTTCAAGGGCGCCTGATGGTGGCGCGGTCGGCTCTGCGCTACGGCTTCGGGACGGCGTCGCTGTTCGCCGGCGGATGGGTGCTGCGGGCTCTGCAGGGCACGCCGGCCGCGCTGGGGGCGACGCCCGCCGAGATCGCCCCGGGGGCGCGGCGCTCACCGCACTACAGGGTCGGCAAGTTCGTCAACCTGGAGGCGTCGTCGTCGGGGCTGCCGATGGACCGGGAACTGCAGCGCAAGCTGCTGCGCGACCTGGCCAACGCCGGATCGGCCGGTAAACCGCCCGCACCGATCCCGCTCAAGGATCCGCCGACGCCCGAACCGGCCGCGGCCGACGCCGCGGCCAGCTGGTACGGCCACTCCAGCGCGCTGATCGAGGTCGACGGTTACCGCGTGCTGGTCGACCCGGTCTGGAGCCAACGGTGCTCGCCGTCGCGCACCGTCGGACCGCAGCGGTTGCACGACGTCCCGCTGCAGCTGGAGGCGCTTCCCGCCGTCGACGCGGTGGTGATCAGCCACGACCACTACGACCACCTCGACATCGACACGATCATCGCGCTGACCCACACCCAGCGGGCGCCGTTCGTGGTGCCGCTCGGGATCGGCGCGCACCTGCGCAAATGGGGGATCCCGGCGGGCCGGATCGTCGAACTGGACTGGAACGAGGGGCACCGGATCGGCGACCTGACGGTGGTCTGCACTCCTGCCAGGCACTTCTCCGGGCGGCTGTTCTCCCGCGACACGACGCTGTGGGCGTCGTGGGTGATCGCCGGGCCGACGCACAAGGCGTTCTTCGGCGGCGACACCGGTTACACCAAGAGCTTCGCCGACATCGGCGCCGAACACGGTCCGTTCGACCTGACGCTGCTGCCCATCGGCGCGTACCACCCGGCGTTCGCCGACATCCACATGAACCCCGAGGAGGCGGTCCGCGCCCACCTCGACCTCACCGACCCGCACACCAGCGTGCTGGTGCCGGTGCATTGGGCGACGTTCCGGCTCGCGCCGCATCCGTGGGCCGAGCCGGTCGAACGCCTGGTGGCCGCCGCCGAACTCGACGAGGTGCGGCTGGCGGTGCCGATCCCCGGTGAGCGCGTGGTTCCCGGCTCGACATTCGAGCCGTGGTGGCGGCTGTAAGCCGCGGCGACCCAGTACCGTGCTGATCATGAATCCACTGGCTGGGCTTAATGGCTCCTCGCGCAAGCGCTCGTCGGTGTTAGGCGCGCTCGCCGCCGTCGCACTGCTGGCCGGATGCACCGCGGGCAGCGAGGCACCCGCCCCCACGAGCACCGCGGCGCCCGACCGGGCCCTCTCGGACGTACCGCCCCCGCTGGTTCCGGCGCTGCCGTTGCCCGAGAACGCCGTCGCCGATGCGGTCGCGAAGCTCGACGGGCTGGCCGAGGAACTGATGACGAAGTCCGGTATCCCCGGTATGGCGGTGGCCGTCGTGCACGGCGGAGAAACGGTGTACGCCAAGGGTTTCGGAGTCAAGAACAACACCCTGTCGGACGGCCCGGACAACAAGGTCGACGCCGACACCGTGTTCCAGCTCGCGTCGCTGTCCAAACCGCTCAGCGCGACGGTGGTGGCGGCCCTGGTCGGACGCGGCGACGTCGGCTGGGACACTCCGATCGCGTCCCGGCTGCCATGGTTCGCACTCTCCGATCCCGCGGTCACCCCGATGGTCACGGTCGGCGACATGTTCTCGCATCGGTCCGGGCTGCCCGACCACGCCGGAGACCTACTCGAAGACCTCGGATACGACCGGCGCCAGGTGCTGGAACGGCTGCGCGACCTGCCGCTGCGCCCGTTCCGGACCTCCTACGCCTACACCAATTTCGGGCTGACGGCCGGCGCCGAGGCGGTCGCGGCCGGGGCGGGGAAGAGCTGGGAGGACCTGGCCGCGGAGACGCTGCTGCGCCCGCTGGGCATGGAGTCGACCAGCTATCAGTTCGCCGACTACGCCGGTCGCCGGGATCGGGCGGTCGGGCACATCCGCATCGACGACGAATACCAGCCGCGCTACGTGCGGGACGCGCAGGCGCAGTCGCCGGCAGGCGGAGCCAGTTCGTCGGTGACCGACATGACCCGGTGGATGGCGATGGTGCTCGCGCAGGGCAATCACGCCGGCAACCAGTTGATCGACCCGAACGCGCTGCTGCCCGCGATCACCCCGCAGGTCACGTCGTCACCGGCCACCGAACCGGCGATGCGCGCGGGCTTCTACGGGTACGGCTTCAACGTGGGCACCACCTCGGCGGCTCGGACCCAGCTCAGCCATTCCGGCGGGTTCGAGCTCGGCGCGGCCACCAACGTACTGTTCCTGCCGTCTGCCGACGTCGCAATCGTCGCGCTGACCAACGCGACCCCGACCGGCATCCCGGAGACACTCACCGCGCAGTTCGCCGATCTCGTCCAGTTCGGGGAGATCCGCCAAGACTGGTATGCCCTGTACGACAAGGCTTTCGCCGACATGAGCAAGCCACTCGGATCGCTGGTGGGCCAGCAGCGCCCTGCCGATGCGCAGACCCACGGCCCGCTGGACGCCTACACCGGGGTCTATCAGAACGCGTACTGGGGACCGGCGACGGTCACCGAACGTGACGGCGCCCTGGAGCTGGCGCTGGGTCCGCGCGGCGTATTCGACCTGCAGCCGTGGAACGACAACGTCTTCACGTTCGCGATCTCGTCCGAGAACGCGCCTCCCGGAACGGTTTCGACGGCGACCTTCGAGGGCGGCGCGCTGCGGCTGGAGTACTTCGACGAGGAAGGCAACGGGGTGTTCGTCAAATGAGTGCCGCTCCGGCACCGAAATCCACCTTTTGCAGACGAAGTGCGAGTAACCGTCTGCAAAAGGTGGATTTAGGGACGATTGATCCGCCACCGGCCGGACGATCACGATGAGCGCGCCCAGCGACAGCCGGATCACCGGGCTCTCCGACGACGAGGTCGCCGCCCGCGTCGCAGAGGGCAAGACCAACGACGTCCCGACCCGTGCCGCGCGCAGCGTCTCGGAGATCGTCAGGGGCAACGTCTTCACCCGCATCAACGCGATTCTCGGCGTGCTGTTCGTGATCGTGCTCTCGACCGGGTCGGTGATCAACGGCGCGTTCGGTCTGCTGATCATCGCCAACAGCGCGATCGGCATCATCCAGGAGTTGCGCGCCAAGCGCACACTGGACAAGCTCGCCATCGTCGGGCAGGCGAAGCCGTTGGTTCGCCGGCAATCCGGGACACAGCCGCGTCCGCCCAGCGAGGTCGTGCTCGACGACGTCATCGAGTTGGGTCCCGGCGACCAGATCGTCGTCGACGGCGTGATCCTGGAGGAGGCGAACCTCGAGGTCGACGAATCGCTGCTGACCGGTGAGGCCGATGCGATCGCCAAGGACGCCGGCGATCACGTGATGTCGGGCAGTTTCGTCGTCGCGGGCACCGGCGCCTACCGCGCCACCAAGGTGGGCCGGGAAGCGTACGCGGCCAAGCTCGCCGAGGAGGCCAGCAAGTTCACGCTGGTGAAATCCGAACTGCGCAACGGCATCAACCAGATCCTGCGGTTCATCACCTATCTACTGGTGCCCGCCGGTGCGCTGATCATCTACACCCAACTGTTCACCACCGGCGCGGGCTGGCGGGATTCGGTGCTGCGCATGGTCGGCGCGCTGGTGCCGATGGTGCCCGAAGGTCTGGTGCTGATGACCTCGATCGCGTTCGCGGTCGGCGTGATCCGGTTGGGACGCCGGCAATGTCTGGTCAACGAGTTGCCCGCCATCGAAGGGTTGGCGCGGGTCGACGTGGTGTGCGCGGACA
Organism: Mycolicibacterium parafortuitum; assembly: GCF_010725485.1. NCBI lineage: Bacteria > Bacillati > Actinomycetota > Actinomycetes > Mycobacteriales > Mycobacteriaceae > Mycobacterium > Mycolicibacterium parafortuitum. The sequence continues at coordinate 2,499,430 of NZ_AP022598.1, forward strand.
AGACCGGGACGCTGACCGAGAACGGCATGCGGGTCAGTGATGTGAAGAAGCTCGACGGTGCCGAGGTGGCGGATGTGCTGGCGCAGTTGGCCGCCGATGATCCCCGGCCCAATGCGAGCATGGCCGCGATCGCCGAGGCCTACGCGATGCCGCCGGGCTGGACCGCGACGGCCACCGCACCGTTCAAGTCGGCGACCAAGTGGAGCGGAACGTCCTACGCCGAACACGGCAACTGGGTCATCGGGGCCCCCGACGTACTGCTCGATCCGGGATCCCCGGTGGCGGAGGAGGCGGAACAGATCGGCGCGCAGGGCCTGCGGGTGCTGCTGCTCGGGTCCAGTGACCGGCCGGTCGACGCGCCCGACGCCCCCGGCGTCGTCACCCCGGCCGCGCTCGTGGTGCTGGAGCAGCGGGTCCGGCCCGACGCCCGCCACACCCTGGATTACTTTGCCTCACAGCACGTGTCGATCAAGGTGATCTCCGGGGACAACGCCGTGTCGGTGGGGGCGGTGGCCGGATCGCTCGGGCTGCAGGGCGAGACGATGGACGCCCGCAAACTGCCCGACCAGCCGGAGGCGCTGGCCGACACGCTGGAGGAGTGCACGACGTTCGGCCGGGTACGGCCCGACCAGAAACGCGCGATGGTGCACGCGCTGCAATCCCACGGGCACACGGTGGCGATGACCGGTGACGGCGTCAATGACGTGCTCGCGCTCAAGGACGCCGACATCGGTGTCGCGATGGGGTCGGGCAGCTCCGCGTCCCGCGCGGTCGCGCAGATCGTGTTGCTCGACAACAAGTTCGCCACCCTGCCGTATGTCGTCGGCGAGGGTCGTCGGGTGATCGGCAACATCGAACGCGTCTCGAACCTGTTCCTGACCAAGACCGTCTACTCGGTGCTGCTCGCGGTGCTCGTCGGATTGGCCGGTTTGTCGTCCGCGATCTTCGACACCGATCCACTGCTGTTCCCGTTCCAGCCGATCCACGTCACGATCGCGGCGTGGTTCACCATCGGGATCCCGGCGTTCATCCTGTCGCTGGCGCCGAACAACGAGCGCGCCCATCCCGGGTTCGTGCGCCGCGTGATGACGTCGGCGCTGCCGTCCGGGCTCGTCGTCGGGATAGCGACGTTCACGTCCTACCTGCTGGCCTACCAGGGCCGGGCGGCCAGCGAGACCGAGCAGACGCAGGCGTCGACGGCCGCGCTGATCACGCTGCTGGTGTCGGCGATCTGGGTGTTGGCAGTCGTCGCGCGGCCGTACGAGTGGTGGCGGGTGCTGCTCGTGGCGGTGTCCGCGCTGGCCTATGTCGCGATCTTCAGCATTCCGTTCGCCAGGGAACTGTTCATCCTCGATCCGTCGAATGTGGCGACGACGTCCACGGCCCTGGCCATCGGTGTCGCCGGCGCCGCCGCGATCGAGGTGATCTGGTGGGCGCAGGGCCGTGTACTGGGCGAACGGCGCAGATTGTGGCGCGCCGCCGATGGGTAAAGTTCTTCCATGGGATTTTTGGATAAGGCCAAGGATCTTCTGTCGAAGAACGCCGACAAGGTCGACACGGTGATCGACAAGGCCGGCGATCTCGTCGACAAGAAGACCCAGGGCAAGTACGCGTCCACCGTCGACAAAGTGCAGGACGCCGCCAAGAAGGCGGTGGCCGACAAAGCCGGTCAGTGGCCCGGCCAGGGGCACACCGAGGGGCAGGCGCCGCCACCCGCCCCACCTCCGGCGTCTCCGCCTCCGCCTCCGCAGCAGCCCCCGACCGCACCGCCCACGTCGTAGGCAGATGGCAAAACTCTCGGTTTCGGTCGACGTACCGCTACCGCCGGAGAAGGCGTGGGATGCGGCCTCGGATCTGTCCCGGTACAAGGAGTGGCTGTCCATCCACCGGGTGTGGCGGTCGAAGCTGCCCGAGGTCATCGAGAAGGGCACGCAGCTCGACTCGATCGTCGAGGTCAAGGGCATGCCGAACCGTATGCGCTGGACTGTCGTGCACTTCCGGCCGCCGGAGGCGATGACGCTCAACGGTGACGGCAAGGGCGGCGTCAAGGTGAAGTTGATGGGCAAGATCAAGCCCAGCGCGCAGGATGCGGATTCGTCGACCGTCACGTTCGACATCCACCTGGGCGGGCCCGCACTGTTCGGCCCGATCGGGATGGTCGTCGCCGGTGCCCTCAAGGGGGACATCCAGGAGTCGCTGAACCGGTTCAAGACCGTGTTCGGCTGACCGCGAGCAGACGCGAACTCGCACGCTTCGGCGTCTGAACACGCGATTTTGTGTCTGCTCGCGGAACGGACCCGGGGCGCTCAGCTCGCCTGCGACGCGACAGACGCGATGGCGGCCTCGATGTCGGTGTCGCCGGAGATCAGTTCGAACGTCTTACCCGCGGTGTCCGGGGCATCGAGCACCGCGACGAGTACCGCGGCCACGTCGGCGCGCGGGATCTTGCCGCGTCCGGTGTTCTCGGCGATCGACACCTTGCCGTTCGCCGGATCGTCGGTGAGCTGACCCGGACGGACGATCGTGCTCAGAAGTGCTGTGCGAGAACGGATCATGTCGTCGGCGGCCCCTTTGGCCCGTAGATAGGCGACGAAGACCTCGTCGGCAGCGTCGTCGGGGGTGTTCACATCGGCGCCCATCGCGGAGATCATCACGTAGCGCGGCACTCCGGCGGCTTCGGCGGCATCGGCGAGCAGGATCGCCGCATCGCGGTCGACGGTCTCCTTGCGGGCGACGCCGCTGCCCGGGCCCGCGCCGGCGGCGAAGATCACCGCGTCGGCGCCGCGCAGGTGCGACGTCACCACGCCGTTGGTGGTGTTCTCCAGGTCGACGACGATCGGCTCGGCGCCGGCCCCCCGCAGATCGTCCTGATGGGCGGGGTTGCGGATGAAGCCGGTGACCGAGTCACCCCGCGCGGACAGGAGTTTTGCCGTGATCAGCGCGATCTTGCCGTGCCCGCCCGCGATGACGACTCGCATGTCCTACCTCCGAGGTGAGGGACGGCCCGGCGCCGCCCCGACGTGCTCTACGTACCCACCCGGGCACCTTTGCCCGCGAGCAGACACAAACTCGCACGATTTTGGGCTGAACCGTGCGAGTTTGTGTCTGCTCGCGGTCAACGGAGCTGTCGGCGCACCAGCTTGCCGAATTCGACGGCCGAGCGGCGCACCGATGCGAACTCCAGCGACACCAGCAGGGTGTCCACCATCGCGAACGGCAGCGTGGTGGCGACCACGCCCCGCCCGTACTCCAGATGCCAGGAGCCGGGGTGGATCGTCAGACCGCGTGCGTGGCCGCGTTCCAGGCAGGTGTGTCCGCCCGGCAGCAGCGGGGGCAGCGGGGTGGTGGCGTCGGACTCCACATCGTAGGAGTCGATCTGCCCGGCCAGCAGGAACTTGTGGATGTCGATGTGTTTGTAGCGGCCGGAGAAGCCCTGGGTGCCGGTGGGGGATCCGAAGATGACCAGGTATTCGCGCGGGCTGAAGTACAGGAACCGCACCTTGCCCAGCACCCCGCCGGCCTTGCTGGCCACCCACCTACCGGGTGTCGGATCGATCAGCCCGGGGTAGTTCTCGGCGAGCAATTCGATTGTGCGGGTGATCAGTTCACCGTTGTACAGGGGTAGTCCCACCGCACCCTTGGTCACCTGGTGCAGCACGACGGGGTCGATGCGGTAGGTCATCGGTCGGACTCCATGGGCAGGGTTGTGGTCGCCGGCAGCCCCACATCGAACACGCTGGCGGCGGCGGTCATGGCACGTTTGTCGCGAGCAGGGTCAGGGGCAGACCGAGCACCGACAGGTCGATCTCGTCGAGATAGGTTCCGTCGCCGGAGAATTGCTGCCGGAACCGGGTGACTCCGCCGTAGCGGTCGGTGACCTTCTCGCCCTCGGCAGCGTCGGGGATACGCAGCACTACGGTGTAGACGCCGTCGCCGTGGCGGTCGAGGAACTGGGTGACCGAGGCAGCCACAGTCGCGTCGGAGCCGGCGATCGGGCTGATCAGCTCGATGCCGCGGTCCCAGTCGAGCTGGACCCGGATGCCGAGTTCGGTGAGTTCGGCGGCGTTGAACCGGAATCCGAGGTCGGTGAACATCGCCGTGGCGTGCTGCCAGCGCTGCGGGTCGACGGCGAACACGACGTGGTGCAGGCCAGGCTCGGCGGTCATGAGCGGACCAGCCCGCGGGGCCGGATCAGGCCGAGGTCGAGGTGGGTGAGCCAGCCCGGCGGCCCGTCGCAGACATCGGGGATCGCGTTGACGGCGCCCATCGCGGTCCAGTCGTAGCCGGGGTGGGTCATGGTGCCGTCGGGCTGCCGCACCCCTTTGAGGGTCAGCCCGGTCGGCGGGTCACCGTCGATGACGATCTCGTAGCGTGTCTCACCCCAGTCCCATGCGGGTTCGAGCAGGTCGGGGCCGGCGGTGACGTAGATGGCGTGGAAGACGATCAGCGGCTTGCCGTCCACCCACGCGGTCCACTCGTGGCGCTGCGCGGCGACCGTCCCCTTCGGGATCGCCCCGTCGGGGTGCGGGATGTCGGCCGCGGCGGTCGCGACGTCGATATCGGCGGCGGTCACCTCGTCGATGGTCACGCCGAGCCCGTCGGCGATCATGTGCATGGACTGGGCGAAGAACGGGACTGCGAGGCCCAGGATGGTCGGCTCGGACAGGAACCGTTCTTTGTCCTTGCCGAATCCCATCCAGTCGATGTGGTCCATCGGCGCGTCCTTGAGCACGTCGACGACCTCGTAGACGTTGACGGTGTCGACACGGCTCATCACGCGGGCCAGGGTCAGCGGCAGCAGGTCACCGGCGTAGCCGGGGTGGATGCCGCCGCCGTGGAACGACGTGCCGCCGTCGTCGCACGCCGCGCGGATCTGCTCGGCAGGGTCCCGGAAATCGTTGCCGGGGTAGAAGAACCCCGCCGTGGTGACCACATTCTTTCCGGAACGCAGCAGCCGGCACACCGTGTCGACATCCATGATGACCGGGGTGTAGAAGACGCAGTCGGCGTCCGTCGCGATCATCGCGTCGATGTCGTCGGTGGCGGTCACACCGGTCGGGCCGATCCCGGCGATCTCACCGGCGTCCTTGCCCACCTTGTCCTTGCTGTGCACCAGCACGCCGGCCAGTTCGAACACGGGGGACGCCGCGAAGTGCCGGATGCCGACCTGTCCGACGTCGCCGGTCATCCACTGGATCACCCGGTAGGTCTTGTCTGGCATCTGTGTTCTCCTAGTACGATCCGGTCAGCGGGACACTATGGTCGTTCATCGCGACCGCTCAGAGGCGGTGAACACGACTGGTACCGAACGGAATCCGCGGGTTACCGAGTTACCGTGGAATTTCGCCTGCCGGTCCGGGGCGAGGATGAAATCGGGCATGCGGGTCAGCACGCGTTCCAGGCCGACCTGGAACTCCAGCCGCGCCAGGTTCGATCCGAGGCACCGGTGCACCCCGGCGCCGAAGCCGAGGTGACGGTTTTCGCGGCGGTCGAGGATGCACCGGTCGGCGTCGGGAAACTGCTGTTCGTCGCGGTTGGCCGACGCGTAGTTGACGATCATCGATTCGCCGGGCGCGAATTGGCAGCCGCTCACCTCGACGTCCTTGGCCACGGTGCGCGGGATGCCGTGGATAGAGCCGGCGAAGCGGATGAATTCCTCGACGGCGCGGGGGAGCAGGTCGGGTTCGGCGATCAAGCGGTCCCGCTCGGCCGGGTTGGTGGCCAGGTAGTGATACGCGAACGACATCGCGCTCGCTGTGGTTTCCAGGCCGGCCTGCACCAACAGCATCGCGTTCGACACCACGTCGCCGAAAGCCAGCTTCTCGCCGTCGATCTCGGCGGCCAGCAGCACGTCGATCATGTCGTCGCGGGGTGGCTGGTCCAGTCTCGCGGTCACCGCATCGTGTAGATGCCGATACAGCCCGCCCCAAGCGGTCATCCGGTCTTGCTCGGTGGCGCCGTTGAGCGCGGTGTCGGTGAGCTCGACGCACAGCGGGACATCGTCGACCGGCATACCCAGCAGAAACTTGAAGAACACGATGCCGGGCTGCCGCCACGCCACCTCGGCGAGGTCGCCCGCTCCGTCTTCGATGAATTCGTCGATCAGCCGGTCGGTTTCGGTGCCGATCTCAGGGCGCAGGGCCTTCATCCGGGCGGGGGAGAAGTACGGGTTGAGCACCTTGCGGAACTTCTGCTGCCGCGGCGGGTCGAGGGTGATCACCAGATCGCCTGTGAGCCGCTCGGCCCCCTCCGGGGTCGGGTTGCTGGAGAAGTGCTCCCAGTCCTGCAGGATCTGCACGCATTCGGCGTACCCCACCGCAACCCAGGCGCCCTCGGGGTTGGACGGTAGGAACGGCTTGTCGGTGCGCGCGAACGGACCGTTGCCGCGCATCACCGAGTACACGTCGTACAGGAAATCGTTGTCGTTGAAGTCCGCGTGCCGCAGATCCCAGTTCTCGGCGTGCTTTTCGGGTGTCCCGGTCACGGCGCCCCCTGTCCGGCGGCCTGACGCGCCGCTTCTCGTTCCTCGTGAATCCGCACCAGTTCCCGGAATCCGATCCGGTGGTACTTCGGGACCGGCTGGATCCCCCACTCGTCCTGGGCGGTGTCCTTGCCCTCCGCGCCTTCGGGCGGTCCGAGCGGCGGATAGGGCACCTGGCATTCGAGCTTGTCGTCGGAGTAGCGCACCTTGAGCAGCTCGCTGCAGATCTCGGTGAGGCTCAGCGTCGGGTAGCCGTAGTAGACCGCCATGAACGGCAGCGTGAACGCGCCTTCGATGACCAAGGCGACCAGGCAGACGAGCACCGCGCGTTTGATCCACTTGTGCATCCGCGCGTAGTACGGGGTGGTGCCCGGGGGGAGGTCCGGGGTCTTCTCCTCGGTGTTCTCCACAGAAGTCGTCACAGTTGAACTCCTTTAGTCCGAGAAGATCTCGCGGTTGACCGTGTGCAGATACGGGATGGCCAGGAACGGGGTGATGTAGAAGATGTCGTAGAGCCACCAGCCGATGACCGGGAACACGACGCCGGCGTAGCGCACGTCGGCGTACATGGTCATGTTGAACACGTAGAGGCACCAGATGAGCACGCCCATCCAGCAGGTGATGATCATCCACTGGTGACCCCAGCGCTTCATCTGCAGGAAGCCGATCGCCGCGGCGCAGCGCATCGCGAAGACGGTCAGGATCATGCCGAACACCATCGACTTCTCACCCGGTGCGGCGGCGCCGCCGATCCAGGCTTCGTTGTAGTGCCAGAAGTAGCCCGCGTCGAACATCGCGCCCCATCCGACCATCAGCACCCGGTTGATCAGGGTGTGGTTGGCGACCAGATCCAATGCCCACCCGAGGCTGTTGAGCATCCCGTCGATGAGCACCAGATACCCGATGAGCGTGACGATCATCGGCCGCACCGACAGTCCGGCCCGCAGCGCCTGACGCTGCAGCCACACTCCGCGCATGAAGATCGGAAGCCCGATCAGCCCCGGCGCCCACATCCCCATCAGCGCGGCGCCGGCGATCATCCACTTGTCGGCGCGGCGCTGGGCCTGACGTGACTCCTCGTGGTGCTCTTCGAGGTTCACCGACCCGGTGACTGGAACGGACGCGGTGACCTTCGGGGCCGACTTGCGGTTGAGCAGTGGGATGTTCACAGATCCCACCAGCCGCGGGTGAACGACATGTACAGCTGGATCAAGAACATCGTCAGCAGGTATCCGTAGATCACGACCTGCAGGATGATCAGTGCCTTCTTGCGGTTCTTTTCCTTCTGATCGACCATCTCGTCGGTTCCTTCCTAACGGTTCGGGCTCTGGCTGTCGGCGCCGGCGAGGCTGGCCGCGGCCACCTCGCGCAGGCCTTCGGAGAGCGCACCGTCGCTGGACAGCGGTGCGAGTACGCAGGCCTCAGCCGCCTCCAGTTCCGTTGCCCCGGCGGCGATCAGCTGTGCCGCGGTGACCAGCACGCGGGTCGAGGGCGGTTCGTAGTGGAACGCTTCGTCGGCGGTGCGGATCGCGGTGGCACAGCGGACCAGTCGCTCGGCGGCGGCCAGGTCGATACCGGCCTCGGCGACGATCACGTCCGCTTCCCGGTCCGGCGGCAGGTAGTCCATCGCCAGCGTCACGAATCGCTGCCGGAACGACGGTTTGAGCTCCTTGAGGGAGCTGCGGTAGGCGGGGTTGTAGGAACACACCAGCATGAAGTTCTCGGGCGCCTGGACCACCTCGCCGGCACGGTCGAGATACAGCGTGCGCCGGTGGTCGGTCAGCGAGTGCAGCACTGCCAGCGAGTCGTGGCGGGCCTCGACGACCTCGTCGAGGTAGCAGATCGCGCCGGCTTTCACCGCTCTGGTCAGCGGGCCGTCGGTCCACACCACGTCCCCGCCGGTGACGATGAACCGCCCGACGAGGTCGGAGCTGGTCAGGTCGTCGTGGCAGCTGATGGTCACCACGGGGCGGCCGAGAAGCAGCCCCATGTGTTCGACCAGGCGGGTCTTGCCGCAGCCGGTGGGCCCGGTCAGCATCACCGGCAGGCGCTGCCGGTAGGCCTGCTCGAAGAGTTGCACCTCGTTGCCGTTGGCGAGGTATGTCTGGTCGGTCATGCTGCCACCAGCTCCTTGTGGACATGGGCGAGGACACGGGGAAGGTCCTCGATGCGGCGGATACGTTGAGAACGCTTGGGGCCGAACACTTCCGGCAATGGGTCGACACGCACCGGGCCGATCCCGACGTAGTACATCGACACCCCGGCGTCGCGCGCCTCCTCGACGGCGTGCGCGGCGTCGGCCCAGGCGTAGCGGCCCTCGTAGCCTTCGTCGGAGATCAATCCGTCGCCGATCACGATGAGCAGCCGGCGTTCGGAGGGTTGCGCGAGCAGCCTGCTGGTCAGGTGGCGCAGGGGGGCACCGAGCCGGGTGTAGCCGCCGGTGGCCAGGCCCAGGCTGCCGGGTGGGACGAACCGGCGCTCGGAGAAGTCCTTGAGGCAGGTCACCTCGACGCGGTGGCGGGTGTTGCCGGTGAACACGAAGATGCCGTGGCGTTCACGCGCGCTGGTCATCGCCCGCGACAGCGCATCGGCGCAGGCGAGTTCAAGCTTGAAGACGGTGCCACCGTGCACGCCGAGCGACGAGCTACCGTCGAGCAGTAGCGCCGAGGTGACGTCGCGGCTGGCGGGTAGTAGTTCACGGAAGATCCTGGGTTCGACGGCCTCTCCGGTGGCCACGTCGATGTAGTGGCCGACGTACTGGTCGACGTCGAGGTCGGACCCGTCCTCCAGGCGGTTCTTCATCGCGCGGTGGGTGTCCTTCTCGAACCACCTGCGCACGTCGACGGCGACCGCCGCGGTGCCGCCGGCGCGACCCTCGTGGGGGCGTTCCAGGACGGCGACGTGATCGGGCATGAAGCTGTCGGTCCACGCGTTCCATTCCGGGTAGGGGATGCCCGGGCGGTGTTCGGGGGTGATGTCGAGGTCGTTGTCCTGCGGTCGGCTCGGCGGGGGCAGGTTCGGGTTGCGGACACCGCCGTCACCGCCCGCGGGTACGGAATGTGGTTGCGGGGCCCGCTTCTGGCTGGTGGTCCACGGGAGACGGCCGAATGAGCGGCGCAGCTTGTCGGTCAGTCCCTGCGGCACCGTGTACGCCCGCGGTAGACGCCCGATCAGCGGGTCGACCGCCAGGTCCGCACCGGTGCGTGCCAGCGCGATGGCGCGGTCGAGCATCTGCCTGCCGTCGGTGTCCGCGTCGGCGGGGGTGAGATCGGGTAGTACACGAGCGAACTCGGGAAGCAGACCCGGCCACGCAGTGGCGATCCAGCCGAGCGCGACACCCGCTTCGACGAGGTGCAGTGCGGTGAGCTCCCGCGCGGACAGTTCGTTGAGGCGGTAGTCGGTGACTCTTTCCTTCGACGGTGCGCACTGCAGGGCCACACCGCAGGTCAGTGTGCGACGGTTCCAGTCCCGCGCCCGCACCGGGTACGGGACGTGCACGACGTCGAGCATCGAGCTCAGACCGAACTCACGCTGCTGCCCGGTGACCAGGTGCGCGCCGGTGCGACGCTGCCGGCTGAGGGCGACCGCGGTCAGTGAACAGCTGCGCTCGACCGCCATCGCGTGGGCATCGGAGAGTTCGGGCATCGGTGTCGTCGCGCTCAGAAGGTGCCGATGTTGGAGAACATCCAGTACCAGAACCAGATGATGAGTCCGGTGCCGCCCCAGGCGGCAACGTAGCGCAGGATTTCCCAGATCCATCCTGTCATGTCAATTCTCCTCGGGCGTAGGATGCTTCGGTCATCTGGCCTCCAGTCCTCGTCGGGCGGTGGTGATCAGGTTGGCCAGCATCGCGTCGCGGATGTCACCGCGGGTGACGGTGGTCAGCACTCCGTAGATGCCGAGTAGGAAGAACGCCGCGCTGTAGAACGCGTCGATCTCGGGCTGGATCTCGCCGTCGCCGCGGGCTCGCTCGATCTCACCGACCAGCAGCACGATCAACGGGTGATCCGACCACTCGTCGCTGCTCGGCCGGGTGGGCGAGAAGTGCAGCGCCAGCAGCTCTTTGAACAGCAGCGCGCCGAATCTCTGCTCAAGCCCCGAGATCAGCACGACCATCTTCGTCAGCGCGGAGCCCAGATCGTGCGCGGAGTCAAGATACCGGGCGAAGTCGGCGGCCATCCGCGCCTCCTCACGCTGTTCCAGCTCCAGCAGGACGTGCTCCTTGCTCGGGAAGTGGAAGAAGAAGGTGCCGTGCGCGACGCCGGCAGCCGACACGATCGCGCCCACATCGGCGCCCGCCATACCCGAGGCCTGGAACTCGGCGATCGCGGCGCCGAGGATCCGTTCGCGTGTCTGTAGTCGGCGCAGCTCCCGTGCGGTCTGGCGTACCTGTGGGCTCATGGTCAGTCCGTGAAGATCTCGCGGTTGACCGAATGCAGGTACGGGATGGCCAGGAACGGGGTGATGTAGAAGATGTCGTAGAGCCACCACCCGACCACGGGCAGGACGACCCCGGCATAGCGCACGTCGGCGTACATCGTCATGTTGAACACGTACAGGCACCAGATCACGATGCCCATCCAGCAGGTGATGATCATCCACTGATGACCCCAGCGCTTCATCTGCAGGAAGCCGATGCCCGCGGCGATGCGCATCGTGAACACGGTCAGGATCATCCCGACCTCCATCGCCTTCTCTGCCGGTCCCGCGGCTCCACCGATCCAGAGTTCGTTGTAGTGCCAGAAGTATCCGGCGTCGAACATCGCGCCCCAGCCGTTCAACAGGATTCGGGCCAGGATGGTGTGATTGGCGAAGGTGTCGAGGGCCCAGCCCACGGTGTTGATCGCGGCATCGATGATGACCAGATAGCCGATCAGCGTGATCAGCATCGGACGGACCGACAGCCCGTCGCGCTGTGCTTTGCGCAGTAGCCACACCCCGCGCAGGAACAGCGGCAGTCCGAAGATCCCCAGCGCCGCGGTGCCGATCAGCAGGCTGCCGGAGATGAGCCATTTGTCGGCCTGCCGCTGTGCGAGCCGGGACGCTTCCATGTGTTCGTCGAGGCCACTGGCCGACGCGCGCACCGGGGGATCGCTGCTGCGACCACGCCCGCGGTTCAGCGCCGGCAGGTTCATGGATACTGACTATAGTCAGTATCCTGACTCAGTCAACATCCCTCCGCATCGGCCCCGAGCAGACGTGAGATCGCGTTAATTCACCTCTGGATACGCGAGTTTGCGTCTGCTCGCGCCGGTAGCGCGCCCTTGATCCGTTCCTGTCTATTGACTTAAGTCAGGGCTAGTCGTTAGATGGGCTCACCTCGATGAGGAGGAACCACGTGGCGCTCGAACAGTTCAACCTGGACGGACAGGTCGCGATCGTGACCGGCGCGGGCAAAGGCGTCGGCCAGGGGATCGCGCGGGTGCTGGCGGAGGCAGGTGCCACCGTAGTCGGCACCGCAAGAACGGAATCCGACATCGTCGCGACCATCGCGGGGATCGAGGAGTCCGGCGGTAAGGGCCTGGCGCTGGTCGCTGACGCGATGAGCAGACCCGACGGCGAACGTGTCGTCGGCACGGCCGTCGACACGTTCGGCCGGATCGACATCCTGGTCAACAACGTCGGCGGGTCCACCTACGCGCGCTTCCTCGACATCACCGACGAGGACTTCCGGCACACGTTCGACTGGTGCGTCACCTCGGCCTTCATCATGAGCCAGCTGGCGGCGCCGCACATGCTCGACGCCGGGCACGGGTCGATCATCAACATCTCGTCGGGCTCGGCCAGGTTCGGCATCCGGGCGTTGACCGCCTACTGCGTCGCCAAGGGCGGCCTGGAGGCGTTGACCCGCGCGATGGCACAGGAACTGGCGCCGAAGATCCGGGTGAACGCGATCGCGCTCGGCTCCTTCGCGACCGACGGTCTGCAGGGCAGCCTCGACATGATGCCGGGGTCCCTGGAGAAGATGATGGAGTCCACTCCGTTGCACCGGCTCGGCAACGTCGAGGACCTCGGCAGGTTGTGTGTGTACCTGTCCACCCGCGACTGCTATGCCACCAACGCGATCTTCCATGTCGACGGCGGTATCGACTCGAACAACTCGCCGCTGCCCATCCCCGACTACTGAGCGGAACGGTGTCCCAGTGCGCAGAGTGGTTCAGTTCTCGACCGGCAACGTCGGGCAGCATTCGCTGCGCGCGGTGATCGGCCGCCCCGATCTGGAACTGGTCGGCGTGCACGCCGCGAACCCGGGGAAGATCGGTAAGGATGCCGCGCAACTGTGCGGGCTGACGGAGCCGACGGGAGTGCTTGCCACCGACGACCTGGACGCGCTGATCGCGTTGCGGCCCGACTGCGTGGTGTACACCGCGCTCGGGGAGACGCGGCCGATGGAGGCCCTCGAGCAGATGTGCACGATCCTGGCCGCCGGGATCAACGTCGTGGGCACCTCGATGGTGTGGCTGGTGACCCCGCGGCAGCTCGACGACTGGCTGCGGGTTCCCCTCGAAGAGGCGTGCGCCAAGGGGAATTCGTCGCTGTACGTCAACGGCATCGACCCCGGGTACTCCGGTGACACCGCGGTGCACGCCGCACTGAGCCTGGTGACGCGCGCCGAGTCCGTGACGATCAAAGAGGTCTTCGACTACGGCAACTACGACGACGCCGAATACACCGGTGCCGCGATGGGATTCGGAACCGCACCCGACGACGACCTGCCGATGGCGTTCCTGCCCGGGGTCATCGTCGCGATGTTCGGCGGCCTCGTGCGCAACCTCGCCGCCGCGCTCGGTGTCGAACTCGACGACGTGCGGCAGAGGTTCGAGCCGTGGTACACCCCGGAGCGCATCGAATGCGCGATGATGACCGTCGAACCGGGCCGGCTGGCCGGTGTGCGTTTCGCGGCCGAGGGCGTGCGCGACGATCGCCCCGTGATCACCGTCGAGCACACCACCCGGCTGACCCCGGCGGCGGCGCCGGATTGGGAGTACCCGCCGAACGGGCTGGACGGCGTGCACATGGTGATCGTCGAGGGCGAACCGCGCATCGAGTTGACGACGCATCTGTCGCACCCGGTGCTCGACGTCACCGAGGCGGGGTGTGTCTCGACCGCCGCACGCGCGGTCAACGCGATCGACTGGGTGTGCGATGCGCCCGCGGGTTTGATTGCGCTGGAGGACATCCCGCCGACGGCGATGATCCGCGGCCTGATGTGGTGAGTGCGTCCGGCTAGAGCCGGGTCCGCAGGATGGTGGCCACGACATCGTCGCGTGACTGCGGCCGGCCGAAGAAGAAACCCTGCGCCATCGGAAAACCCATCCCGCGCAACACCGTGGCCTCGTGCGCGGTTTCGACCCCCTCGACGATGATCGGCAGCGACAGCGCATCCCCGAGCCCGGCGACGGCCTGCAGGAACGGCGGTGCCGAAGTCGACACCGAGCTGATCAACGACGTGAACGAGCCGTCGAGTTTGAGCAGGTCGGTCGGGAGCTTCTGCAGTCTGCTCAACGACGAGTACCCGGTGCCGAAATCGTCGATGGCGATCCGGATACCGTGGTTGCGCAGGTCGTGCAGCGCCAGGATCGACGCGGGCCGGTCGACGTCGATCACACTCTCGGTGACCTCGAGGATCAGCTGTCCGGCACGCCAGCCGGTCGCGGCGAGCACGCCGATGACCCGGTCGACGTAGCCCTTCTGCACCAGCTCGAGCCCGGACACGTTGACGCTCAGCGACAGCCGCATTTCGGGTGCCTGGCGCTGCATCCACTCGGCATCCAGGCATGCGCGGTGCAGCACGTAATGGTCGAGGGCGGCGATCAGGTCGTTGTCCTCGGCGACCCGGATCACCTCGGCGGCGGTGAGGTCGGGATGGAACTCCGGAGACCACCGCAGCAGCGCCTCGACTCCGACGACGGTGTCGCCTTCGCTGAGCCGCACGATCGGCTGGTAGCGCACGTCGATCGTCTCGGCCGCCAGTGCGTCACGCAGCTGCACCGCCAGCGTCGGCAGGTGCGAGGACTCCAGCATCGTGCGGTTGCGCCCGATCGACCTCGCGCGGCGTAGCGCGGTGTTGGCTCGCTCGAGCACCGGCGACGCGGTCTCGCCGACATCCCACGCGCTCACCCCGGCGGAGAAATCCTGGGCCGTCGCGGCCCGCAACCGCTGCACGTACGCGACGGCCTCCTGTTCGGAGGTCGCAGGCAGCATCAGCACGAACTCGTCGTCGTCGCGGCGCGCGAGGATCTGTCCGGGGTGCAGCAGCCGCTGCCACGGCGCGACGAGCTGATGCATCAGCGTGTCCACGGCCCGGTTGCCGAACTCGTCGTGCACCGCGGCGTAGTTCTCGATGCTGATCACGATCACCGCGGGGCCCGATCCCGCGGCGTGGGCCCTGCTGATCTCGGCGCCGATCAGCCGTTCGAACCCGCGTCGGTTCGGCACGCCGGTGGCGGTGTCTAGTTCACCCTTGGACACACTGCGGCCGAGGACGATGATCAGGATCCCGACCGCGGCCGTGGTCGCCGAGGTCAGCAGACCCGCCCACCACGGCACCCCGTCGGCGGCGTTCAGTGCGCCCATACAGCAGGCGATCGCGATCGTCAGATACACCGCCGCGGTCGGCCACGCGACGAAGAACGCGCCACAGGCGATGAACACGTACAGGGTCGCGATCGCGACGGCGACGAGCCCGTCGGAGATCGCCACGGAGACGGTGATCTGGATGGTGGCGGTGAAGACCAGCAGGTGGAACTGCCACAGTGTGACCCGCGATCCGCGCGCGAGGACCACGATCCCGACGGCGAACGCGAGCGCGGCGTTGACGTAGTGAATGACGGCGGCTTTGCTGTCGGCGGCGGCCAGCGGGGTGATCAGCGCGACGACGACGCCGCCGAAAATCAGGCAGACTCCCGCGGTCCTGGCCCAGAGGGTCGGGGTCGCGATCCCTGGCCACCTCTGAGCGCGCTGTACCGCGGCCCAGACGGCCCGCACCCACCCCACGGCGTCATGGTAACGCGCGAGGCCGCTCCGATCGTGCCGCTTTGGCGCTATTGCAACCGCTCGCGCAGGTCCCGCTTGAGAACTTTGCCGTAGCTGTTCTTCGGCAACTCCTCGACGAACAGATAGCGCTTCGGGCGTTTGAACCGCGCGATGCGCGCCAGCAGGTGCGCGTCCAGTTCGGCGGCCGTCACGTCACCGACGACGAACGCGACCACGACCTCACCCCACTCCTCGTCCGGTGCGCCGACGACGCCGGCCTCGACCACGCCGGGATGCTCCAGGAGCACCTCTTCCACCTCGCGCGGATAGATGTTGCTGCCGCCGCTGATCACCACATCCTTGGAGCGGTCTCGCAGCGTCAGGTATCCGTGCGCGTCGAACGAGCCCATGTCGCCGGTGCGCAACCAGCCGTCGGTCAGCGTCGCGTCGGTGGCCGCCGGGTTGCGCCAATACCCCGACATCACCACATCGCCGCGGCACACGATCTCGCCGATCTCGTCGACCCCGGCGACCGACCCGTCCCCGCGCACCACCGCGACGTCGACGCCCGACCGCGCGTAGCCGACCGAACCGAGCACCGCGTCGGACGCGTCGAAGTGGTCGTGCCGTCGGAGGCCGGTGATCGTCATCGGGGCCTCGCCCTGGCCGTACAGCTGTACGAAGACGGGCCCGAACGCGGCCATCGCCTTCTTCAGGCTGTCGACGTACATCGGTCCGCCGCCGTAGACGATGGTGCGCAGGCCGGCCGGGCACGACCGCCCGGTCTGCACCAGCCGGGCGACCATCGTCGGGGCCAGGAACGCGCTGCAGCCCGGGTGCCGGCCACACAGGTCGAGGAATTCGTCGGGATCGAATGCGCCGGAGGCAGGCACCACCTGGCGGGCGCCGCGCGAGACATACGGCGGCACATACAGACCCGAGCCATGTGACATCGGAGCCCCGTGGATCAGGCTGCTGCTCTCGTCGGGTGCGTCGAAGTCGGCCAGGTGCGACACCGTCATCGCCATCAGGTTGCGGTGCGACAGCATCGCGCCCTTGGACCGCCCGGTGGTGCCGCTGGTGTAGAACAGCCACGCCAGCGACCCCGGATCGGTGGTGCGGGGGACCGCGGACGGCTCTGCGGCGCAGCGGCTCTGATAGTCCTCGGATCCGATCACCTCGATCGGCGTCGAGGTCACGCCGGTGAGCTGCCCGGCGATCTTCGGTGACGCGAGCACCAGCGCGGCACCGGAATCGTCGAGTATCTGCGCCATCTCGCGGGCGTGCAGTTTGTAGTTCAGCGGGACGAACACGCGCTCGGCGGCCCAGATGGCGAACATCAGCTCGATGATCGCGGGGCTGTTCTCACTGGCGACCGCGATGCGGGCCCCCGGCTCCAGCGCGCGCAACGACCCGGCCAGCCGCAGCACCCGTTCGCGCAGCTCCGACCAGGTATGTACCTGCCGCTCACCGTGATACACCGCGCCGCGGTCACCGTGCCGCGACGCCGTCTGGTCGAGCAGCGCGAACAGGTTCATCACGAATCTCCGCGCGCGACCCAGTCGGAGTTCAGTGCGAAGTCCGACAGGTACTTCGTGGTGCTCCAGCCGCCGTCGACGACGATGGTCTGCCCGTTGATGAACTCGCCGCCGTCGGAGCACAGGAACGCCACCGTCGACGCGATGTCCTCGACGCGGCCGAGCCGCTGGTGCGGGGTCATCTCGGTGTTGATCTTGCGGAACCGCTCGTCTTCGAGCCGGGTGGCGACCATCGGGGTCAGCGTCACGCCGGGCGCCACCGCGTTACACCGGATGCCCTGCGCTCCGTACTGGCATGCAATGTGATTGGTCAGTGCGGTGAGCCCGCCCTTGGCCGCCGAGTACGCACCGCCGCGCAGTCCGCCGACCACCGCGAACGTCGAGGTCACGTTGATGATCGCCGACCCCGGCTGCATGTGCACGATCACGTCGCGAGCCAGCCGGAACGGCGCCCGCAGCATGATGCCGAGGAAGTGGTCCAGCGTCTCGTCGTCGGTCTCGTGAAGCGGTTTAGGGCTGCCGATCCCGGCGTTGTTGACCAGGAAGTCGATCCGGCCCCACCGCTGCAGCGCCGCGGACACGATCCGTTGCGGTGCGTCGTCGTCGGTCAGATCCACCGACAACGTCGCGATCCGGCCCGGCTCAGGAGCCGCCTTCTCCAGCTCGGCGAGCCGCTCGGCGTCGCGGCCGGTGCCCAGCACCGCCATACCCTGCTCGGCGAGCTTTGTCGCACAACCGAATCCGATACCGCTGCTGGCGCCGGTGACGATCGCTACCTGGGGCGAATGCACTCTAGGACTCCTCGGTCAGCTGGGCTTTGATGACGTGTTTGAGTACCTTGCCCGCGTCGTTCTTCGGCAGCGCGGGCACCACGGTGACCTGCTCGGGCACCTTGAACTTCGCGACACCGCGGGACACCAGGAAATCCTTCAGCACGGCGACGTCCGGTGCGGTGGACCCGGCGGGGACGAGTGCCGCGCAGGCCCGTTCGCCGGTGCGCGGGTCGGGGATGCCGACGACCGCGATCTCGGCGATGTCCGGATGTGTCGCGAGGATGTCCTCGACTTCTTTGGGGGAGATGTTCTCGCCGTTGCGGATGATCAGGTCCTTGGCGCGGCCGGTGACCACGAGGCAGCCGTCCTCGGTCAGCTGGCCGAGGTCTCCGGTGCGGAAATAGCCGGCCTCGTCGAAGGACTCGTGGTTGTCCTCCGGGTGCAGGTAGCCGGTGAACATCTGCGGACCGCGCGCCCGGATCTCACCGTCGACGACCCGGATCTCGGCGATGCCGGGCCGCCCGTCGGTGTCGGCGGCCAGTGCGATATCGTCGAGGGCGCCGACGGTCGTCACGGGAACCTCGGTGGATCCGTAGACGCGGCTCACCGCCGCCTTGTCGAAAAATTCTGTGGCGCTGCGGATCAGCGACGGCGGCACCGATGCGCCGCCGCAGATGAACACCTTCAGGTCGGGCAGGCCGGTGCCGGCGCGCTGTGCGGCGGCCAACAGCCCGGTCAGGAACGGGGTGGCGCCGGCCATATGGGTGCAGCGGTGCTCAGCCATCAGCGCCACCGCGGCATCGGGATCCCAGCGCTGCATCAGCACGGCCTCGGTACCGAGCAGCAGCGGGCATTCGAACGCGTAGATCGAGCCGCCGATGTGGGCGATCGGTGACGGGACCAGGAAGGTGTCCCCGGCGTCGATGCGCCAATACCTGCCGAGTTGGGCGATCAGGGCGGCCAGTGAACCATGGCTGTGCAGAACACCTTTGGGTCGCCCGGTGGTGCCGGAGGTGTACATGATCATCCGGGTGGCACCAGGGTCGAGCACCGGCAGCTCACCGCCTGCGGGTTCGGCCAGCAGCTGGGACAGGGTTGTTCGGCCCGCGACGGCCTGCCCGGCGCCGCCGCGCACCACGACCACCTCGGGCGGCGAATCCAGGCCGGTGACCACGCGGTCGAGCATCGCGGCGTAGTCGTGTCCGCCGAAGCTCTCCGGGATGAAGATCGCCCGGCTGTGCGCATCGGCGAGGATGAACGACAGCTCGTGGTCGCGCAGCGACGGCAGGATCGGGTTGACCACCATGCCGGCCAGCGTCGCGCCGAGGTAGATCACCGCCGCCTCGTGCCAGTTCGGCACCGTGAACGATACGACGCTGCCGGACGGCATGCGACGCAGCAGCGCGTGTGCGAGACCCGTTGCCGCCGAGAGCAGGCCGGCGCAGGTCAATGCCGCGGTGTCATCGCGGACCAGGACACGGTCCGGGGTGTCGCGTGCGGCGGCGTGCAGCGCGTCGGCCAGCGTGATCACGGGGTATCGCGCACCCGTCGCATCGTCATCGCGTGCCGGAACCGCGACGACGGGTGGGTGTTGACCGTCACCTGGGCGATCTCTCCGTCGGAGGTCGTATATGTGCGCTTCATCCGCAGCGCGGCGGTACCAGGCGAGATCTGCAGGTGCCCGGCGAGTTCGGCGTCGACCACCACCGCCGAGATCTCCTGATGCACCTCGGCGATGCTGACCCCGAACAGATCCTCGATCAGTGGGAAGATCGGTCCGGTGTGGCGCTGCAGGTGTCGGCCGACCGCGGCGAAGCTGCGGTTGATGAAGTACTCGGTCCGGCAGAACGGCGCGGTCTCGTCGTCGATGCGGCGGTAGCCGCTGACCGCCAGCCATTCGGCTCCGGGGGCGAGTCCGGTCAGCTCGGCCAGCGTCTCGTCGATGGTGACCATCGATGTGGTCTCGATGGCGAACCGGGCACCCTGGGCGAACGCGAGCAGATCGTCGATCGCGACGACGTCCTGCGCATACGCGGTGGTGCTGGCCCGCGGCACCACCAGGGTGCCGGCTCGGGGCCGTGACGCGACCAGGTTGTCCTCGCGCAGTCGGCGCAGCGCCTCGCGAACGGTGTAGCGGCTCACCGCGAACCGCTCGCAGAGTTCGTGTTCGGTGGGCAACTGCGAACCCACCGGATACACACCGTCGACGATCTCCTTGCGCAGGGTGCGTGCCACCTGCAGGTAGCGGTGATCCCCGGCCGCGGTCGTCAATTCTGCCCCCGGGTCATCGCCGAGCTACAGCCAGCACGCTGCCGTCGCCGTCGGCGGACACGTACAGCGTGCCGTCGGGGCCGGCGGTGACGCCGGCGAACGGTCCCTGCGGACCGGAGAACGGCGGCATCCCCTTCAACGGTTTCGGCTCGACACCAGGTGGTGGACCGACCGGCAGACCTCCGGCGATCGTCGTGCGCGCCTTGGTGGTCAGATCGAACTCGACGAGTTCCTTCGCGGCGGCGTCGACGATGTAGAGCTTGCCGTCGCGTACGTGGATGCCCTGCGGGCAGGCCAGACCGTCCACCAACGTGTCCACCCCGCCCGGGGTCAGCCGTACCACGCGGCCCGCGCCGGATTCGGCGACCAGTGGCGCGCCGTCGGGATCGATCGCGACACCGACGGGTTCGGCGAGCCCGGCGGCCAGCGTCTCGACCGTGCCGTCACCGATGCCGCCACGCAGCGCCAGCACCCGCCCGGTGCCGAGCTCGGCGAACACGATGGTGCCGTCACGGTCCACGTCCACGCCGTAGAGCTGATCGAAATCCGTGGCCAGGTAGTCGGTTTCGCCGTCCTGCGGGCGGTAGCGGGCCACCTGACCGCCCGAGGTGGTGACGACGAATTCGCCGCCTCCGGCGGCATTGGCGAATTCGCCGCCTCCGGCGGCGGTGGTGACCCCGCGCAGGAACCCCGGGTAGCCGGGGGAGAACAGCATTCCGACGGTGTGCAGCCCGCCGTCGGGACCCACGGTGTAGAAGTAGGTGCCGTCGGCCACGTAGAGCCGGCCGCCGGACACCGTCAGATCCAGCGGCCAGTTGAGCCCGCCGGGCAGCAGCGTCGAGGTCTGGCCGTCCCGGTCGATCTCGGTGATCTCGCCGGTGAAGTTGGACACCAGCAGCCGGCCGTCGACGAACGTCAGGTTGTCCAGCCCCGGGTTCAGTTGCGCGAGGACGGTTTTCTCGCCGGTGCGGGGGTCGATTCGCAGCACCTGGCCGCTGGCCACCTGGGTGGACACTATGGTCCCGTCGGCGTCGAACTTCACCGCGTCGGGCACTCCGAGATCGGTGGCGACCCGCTGTGGCTCGCCACCGGCGGGATCGACGCGCCAGATCTCGTTGGCCGTCATCAGCGGGTAGTACAGCAGTCCGTCCGGGCCGACCTCCATCGCGTTCGGCGACGGCAGATTCTCCAGCAGGATCCGCGGCGCCCCGCCGTCCAACGGCAGTTCCATCAACCGGCCGCCGTCTCGGCACTCGCCGACGAACAAGCGGCCCTGGTGCACCGTGATGCCGTTCGCGCACGGCAGGTCGTCGCGCAGCACCCGGGTGTGCCCCGCACGGTCGCGGGCACTGACCCGGCCGTCCATCACCTCGGTCGCGAACAGCGTTCCGTCGTCGCCGAACGCGACGTCGTCAGGGGCGATGATGTCGCCACCTTTGGCGCTGACGGTCTCCAGGCGGCCGGACGTCGGGTCCAGCGCGGTGATCTGGCTGCCGGTGACCTGCGCGATGTACACCCGCCCGTCGGGTCCGGTGCGCAACCCGTTGGCCCCGAACAGGCGGCTCGGGGCGGTGACGGGACGAAGCTCCCAGCCATCGGCGACGGATGGGGACGGCGCGGCGTACCGGGCGTTCATGAACTCGGACGTTAGCAAGGCGCAATAGTCCAGACAATAGCGGCGCATCGGCGGCCGAAGCGCCCTTGACGCTGACATAACCGCTGCGGAATAGTGTTCTGCAATATGCAGAGTCACATTATTTGTCCGGACCAGTGACGTGGCAGCCGGTATCTCGCTGAGTCTCGAGGGCCGCGTCGTGATCGTCTCCGGCGCCGGTGGCGGCGGCATCGGGACCACCGTCACCCGGATGGCGGCCGAGGCGGGGGCCACCGTGGTCGCGGTCAGCCGCTCGCAGGACAACCTCGACGCGCACGTCGCTCCGCTGGCCGCCGACGGACTGTCGGTGGTGCCGGTGGCTGCCGACGCGTCCACCGACGACGGCATCGCCACCGTGTTGTCGGCGGTGCGCGGACTCGACGGCGACCTGTACGGGTTGGTCAACATCGCGGGTGGCGCGGCGCCGTCGACGTGGATGCCGGCCACCCGCGTCACCCGCGACGACTGGCGGGCGCTGTTCGCCGCGAACCTGGAGACCGCGTTCTTCATGAGCCAGGCCGTCGCGGCCGAACTGCGCGACCGGGGCCGCAAGGGATCGATCGTGTCGGTCTCGTCGATCAGCGGCATGAACACCGCTCCGTTCCACATCGCCTACGGCACAGCCAAAGCCGCGATCGTCGCGATGACCCGCACGATGGCCGTCGAACTCGCGCAGGCCGATATCCGCGTCAACGCCGTCGCGCCCGGGGTCACCGAGACCGCCGCCTCACGCATGTACGTCGACGAGGACCCCGAGCGCGACCGCACCGCGATCGCGATGGGGCGCCGCGGCACCCCCGAGGAACAGGCCGGCGCGATCCTGTTCCTGCTCAGCGACCTGTCTAGTTACATCACCGGCCAGACACTGCTGGTAGACGGCGGCTTGAACCTGAAGTGGAGCCACCTCGGCGCGGACAACACGTCGCTGTTCCTCAAAGACGAGTCCTTCCGACAAGTGATCAGCCGGCATTGAGCCGGCACTGAAAGGAAGATCGATGACCCACACCGGATCCGACCTGGACGCTGCGATCGGCGTCGACGGCGTCCCCGACGACTCGACCGGCATCGTCGCCGAGGATCTGTCCGAGCCGGTGACCATCCCGGTCGAGGCCTACACCTCCGAGGCCTACGCCCGTGCCGAACGGGACAGGTTGTGGCGCAAGGTGTGGCAACAGGTCGGCCGGGTCGAGGAACTGCCCGAGGTCGGCAGCTACCTGACCTACGACATCCTCGACGACTCGATCATCGTGGTCCGGACCGGACCCGAGACTTTCGCAGCGCACCATAACGTCTGCATGCATCGCGGCCGCCGGCTCGTCGACACCCCGGAAGGGGCGAAGAACGCAATCGGCCGGGCCCGCAAATCGTTCGTGTGCGGATTCCACGGCTGGACCTACGGACTGGACGGAACCTGTACGCACATCCGCGAACAGGACGACTGGAAAGGCGTGCTCACCGAACGCAACACCCACCTTGCGCCGGTACAGGTCGACACGTGGGGCGGCTGGCTGTTCGTGAACATGGATCCCGAATGTGAACCGCTGGCGGACTACCTGTTCCCGGCATCGAAAATCCTCGAACCGTTCGGCCTGGAGAACATGCGCTACAAGTGGCGCAAGTGGCTGTACTTCGACTGCAACTGGAAGGTCGCGCTGGAGGCGTTCAACGAGACCTATCACGTGTTCACCACCCACCCCGAGTTCAACAAGTTCGGCGAATTCAAGGGCTGGGCGAAAGCCCAGGGCAAGCACAGCAACATCGGCTACGACGCGCCCAAGGACATGGAGGCGACCAAGTCCAAGATCCGGCTCGGCACCGGTGACGACCCGCGCGTCTCGACCGCCGAGATGCAGATGTACACCTGGGAACAGACCAACGCCACCACCACCGAGACGCTGGTGAACGCCGCCAAGCGTCTGGTCGACGAACTGCCCGAGGGCACCCCGCCGGACAAGGTGCTCGAACACTGGCTGGCCTCGGCGCGCCGCGACGACGAGGCGCGCGGGGTGATCTGGCCGACGATCCCGCCGGACATCCTGGGCCAGAGCGGCACGGCGTGGCAGATCTTCCCGAACCTGCAGGTCGGGCAGGGGCTGACCACTGCCTTGTGTTACAGCGCGCGACCCGACCCGGGCTACCACCCGGACAAGTGCATCTTCGAGGTCGCCACGCTGGAGTTGTTCCCGAAAGGTCAAGAGCCGCAGACCGAGTGGGAGTACACCCCGAAGGAGTCGCCGAACTGGCTGTCGGTGCTGCCGCAGGACTTCTCGAACATGGCCGCGGTCCAGCAGGGCATGAAGTCGGCCGGGTTCGCGGGCACGCTGCCCAACCCCTACCGCGAACGCAGCACGGTGAACCTGCACTACCAACTGTCCAAGTACATGGGCACCGGAGCACCCCGAGAGCTTTAGCGAATCCCCCTGCGTAGAGGAGAGACTGTGAACGATTGCGGGCCCACTGAGACCCCCGTCGACATCGACATCCCGGCGCTACGGGAGAAGTACGCCGCCGAGCGGGCGAAGCGGTTGCGGCCCGACGGCGGTGATCAGTACCTCGAGCTCGAGGGGGAGTACGCCGAGTTCTACGAGGTGGACCCGTACACGCCGCGCACCGAGCGCGACCCGGTGGTCGAGGACGCCGACGTGGTGATCCTCGGCGGCGGGTTCGCCGGGCTGCTGGCCGGGGCCTACCTGAAAAAAGCTGGTGTGACCGGGATCCGGGTCATCGAGATGGCAGGCGACTTCGGCGGTGTCTGGTACTGGAACCGGTTCCCGGGCATCCAGTGCGACAACGACGCGTACTGCTACATCCCGCTGCTCGAGGAGCTCGGTTTCATGCCGAGCAAGAAGTTCGCCGACGGTGCCGAGATCTTCGGCCACTGCCGCAACATCGGAAAGCACTTCGGGCTCTACGACGGAGCGTTGTTCTCCACTCAGGTCCGCGAACTGTGGTGGGAGGACGGTACGCAGCGCTGGCGGATCAGCACCGACCGCGGTGACGACATCCGGGCCCGCTTCGTCGTGATGGCGCAGGGTTCGTACAACCGGCCGAAGCTGCCCGGCATCCCCGGCATCAAGGAGTACCGGGACGCCGGCGGTCACGTGTTCCACTCCGCGCGCTGGGATTACGACTACACCGGTGGCGACGCCGATGGCGGTCTGCACAAGCTCGCCGACAAGCGGGTCGCACTGGTCGGCACGGGCGCGACCGGGATCCAGCTGGTTCCGCACCTCGGCCGGGATGCCCAGCAGCTGTACGTGTTCCAGCGCACGCCGTCCTCGGTTGATGCGCGCACGAACCCGCCCACCGACCCGCAGTGGGCGGCGTCTCTGCAGCCCGGCTGGCAGGAAGAGCGCAAGCGCAACTTCCACAACTGGTCGCCGTTCGTCGGGGTGGTATTCGGTGAACCGGACCTGGTGTGTGACTTCTGGACCGAACTGGGCCGCAACCTGACCGCGCGGATCTCCGCCCTGCCCGACCCCGCGGCCGTCACGGTCGAACAGATCATGGAGTTCCGGGAGGAGGAGGACTACAAGATCATGGAGCGGCTGCGCCGCCGCGTCGCCGAGATCGTCGAGGATCCCGAGACCGCTGAGGCGCTCATGCCGTACTACCGGTTCATGTGCAAACGTCCGACCTCCAGCGAGCACTACCTGGCAACCTTCAACCGCCCCAACGTGACGCTGGTCGACGTCTCGGAATCCAAAGGGGTGGAACGCCTCACCGACAAGGGCATCGTCGCCAACGGCGTCGAGTTCGAGGTCGACTGCGTGATATTCGCCAGCGGGTTCGAGATCTCCACCGAGATCCGCCGCCGGTTCGCGATCGAATCCATCACCGGCCGTGGCGGCCTGTCCCTGTTCGACCACTGGCGCGACGACTACAAGACCCTGCACGGGATGACCAGCCGCGGGTTCCCGAACCAGTTCTTCATGGGCTTCATCCAGGGCGGCGTGTCGGCGAACACCACCGCGATGTTCGAGCAGCAGGCCCAGCACATCGCCTACCTGATCGCCGAGGCGCAGAAGCGCGGCGCGACCGTCGTCGAGCCGACGCAGGAGGCGCAGGACAACTGGGTGCGCACCGTACGTGAACTGTCGATCGACAACTCGGCGTTCGAACTGTCCTGCACACCCGGCTACTACAACAACGAGGGGCGTGGCGGTGCGGTGCGCAACGGCGCCTTCCTCGGTGACTTCTATTCGCCCGGCTTCTACGCGTTCGACGAGCTGATCGACCAGTGGCGCAAACAGGGTGATCTCGAAGGCCTGGAACTTTCGTGACCGACGCGATGACCGACCACCGATTCGACGGCCGTGTCGCGGTCGTCACCGGTGCCGGACGGGGGCTGGGCCGCGCCTATGCGCTGATGTTCGCCGCCGGCGGCGCCAAGGTGGTGGTCAACGACGTCGGCGGTAGCCTCACCGGGGAGGGCGCCGACGCGGGCCCGGCACAGGCCGTCGTCGACGAGATCACCGCCGCGGGAGGCGCCGCGGTCGCCAGCACCGACTCGGTCACGACGGCCGACGGCGGCGCAGCGATCATCGACACCGCCCGCGAAACCTTCGGCGGTATCGACATTCTCGTGCACAACGCCGGCAACGTCCGGCGTGGATCACTGCGTGAGATGAGCTACGACGACTTCGACGCGGTGGTCGACGTCCACCTGCGCGGTGCGTTCCATGTGGTGCGGCGGGCGTTTCCGCTGATGTGCGACAACGGCTACGGCCGTATCGTGCTGACGTCGTCGATCGGCGGGCTGTACGGCAATCACGACGTCGTCAACTACGCGGTCGCGAAAGCCGGTGTCATCGGGCTGTCCAACGTCGCCGCGCTCGAAGGCGCCGCCCACGGTGTGACGAGCAACGTCATCGTCCCGGCCGCGGTGACCCGGATGGCCGAGGGCATCGACACCTCGGCGTACCCGCCGATGGGGCCCGAGCTCGTCGCGCCCGCCGTGGGATGGCTGGCACACGAAACCTGTTCGGTGACAGGCGAGATCTTCATCGCGCTGGCGGGCCGGATCGCCAGGGCGCTGATCGCCGAGACCCCGGGGGTGTATCAGCCGTCGTGGAGGATCGGCGAGGTCGGTGCCCGCATCGGCGAGATCCGGGACTTCGGTGAGCCGGTGGTCTTCCCGGTGGTGCCCAGCGGGCACAACGACCACATCGGCTACAGCTTCGCGATGGCCGCGCAGGAGACCGATGAGCGCTCGCGCGAAGAGAATGTGACCGCCCATGGCTGACACCGGACCGCTCGCGGGGATCCGCGTGGTCGACCTGACCGCAATGGTGATGGGCCCGTACTGCACGCAGATCATGGCCGACATGGGTGCCGATGTCGTCAAGATCGAGCCGCCGGAAGGTGACAACACCCGCTACATCTCGGTCGGCCCGGTCCCGGGCATGAGCGGGGTGTTCGTCAACGTCAACCGCGGCAAGCGCAGCGTCGTGCTGGACCTGCGCAGCCCCGAAGGCGGCGCCGCGATGCGCGAACTGGTGCAGCGCGCCGACGTGTTCATCCATTCGATGCGGGCGAAGGCGATCACCAGACTCGGTCTCGGCTACGCCGATGTCTCGGCGCTGAATCCGTCGATCGTCTACACCAACTGCTACGGCTACGGCAGGCGAGGGCCCGAACGCGACCGCCCCGCCTACGACGACACCATCCAGGCCGAGTGCGGACTTCCCGCGGTACAGAAGCAATTGACCGGCGAGGCCGACTACGTCGGAACCATCATGGCGGACAAGGTCGCCGGGCTCACCGCGCTCTACGCGACGATGATGGCGTTGTTTCACCGGGAGCGGACCGGGGAAGGCCAAGAGGTAGAGGTCGCGATGTTCGAGACGATGGCCTCCTTCATGCTGGTCGAACATGCCAACGGTGCCATGTTCGACCCCCCGCTGGGTCCCGCCGTGTATCCGCGCACCGTCGCGCCCAACCGTCGGCCGTACCGCACCAAGGACGGCTACATCGCCGCACTGATCTACAACGACAAGCACTGGAATGCGTTCGTCGCTGCCGTGCAGCCGGCATGGGCGTCGGCGTCCTACGCGACGCTGGAGGCGCGGGCACATCAGATCGACATGGTGTACGGGCTGGTCGCGCAGACGCTGGCCGAACGTACCACCGCGGAGTGGCTGGACCTGTTCCGCGAGTTGGAAATTCCCGCCGCGCCGCTGAACACACCCGACGCGCTGTTCGACGATCCGCATCTGAACGCGGTCGGATTGTTCGAGACCGTCGACACCCCGCACGGACCGGTGCGCTTTCCCGGTGTGCCGACCTGGTTTTCGCGCACACCGGGCAAGGTCCGCGGCCCCGCACCGGAACTGGGCGCCGACACCGGCGCCGTGCTGGCCGAACTCGGCCTCGCTCTGGGCGAACAGGAGCAGGTGAGCTGATGGACTTCGACATGGGTAAGCGTGCGGGTGACCTGCGACGCGAGTTGCGTGCGCTGGTCGACGAGCATGTCCCCGAACACTTCCTGGGTGCGTTCACCGACGACCCCGCCGATCTGGAAACCGCGCAACAGTTCTGCCGCACGCTGGCCGAGCACAACCTGCTGTGCATGGCGTGGCCGGAGGAGTTCGGCGGCGGCGGTGCGTCGGTGTGGGAGCAGACCGTGGTGCGCGAGGAGATGTGGGCACACCACGAACCCCGCGGCGCGCAGTACATGGGCGTGAACTGGGTCGGGCCGATCATCATGCGGCACGGCACCGAAGAACAGCAGCGCAGACATCTGCCGCCGATCGCCGCGGGCCAGGTGATCTGGTGTCAGGGCTTCTCCGAACCCGAGGCGGGATCGGATCTGGCGTCGCTGCGGACCTTTGCGCGGCCTGCCGCTGACGGAACAAGCGGCTGGCTGGTCAGCGGCCAGAAGATCTGGACGTCGTACGCGACGATGGCGCAGTGGTGCTTCCTGCTGGCCAGGACATCCAGGGTGGGCGAGGGGGCTACCCAGAAGAAGCAACAAGGTCTGACCATCTTCCTTGTGCCGATGGATGATCCGGCGATCACCGTGCGGCCCATTCGCACCATGTTGGGGCCGCACCACCTCAACGAGGTGTTCTTCGACGATCTGCGCGTCACCGAGGCCGACGTGCTCGGCACGGTGGACCAAGGCTGGTCGGTCGTGCAGGACGTGATGTCGTTCGAGCGGGTCGGCATCGCGCGGTACGCGAGGTGTGAACGGCTGCTGGCCGCGGCGCCGAGCGTGCTCGGGCAGCGGTGGGAGTCGCTGTCCGGTGAGCTGCGGGGCCGCTGGATCCGGATGCTGACGCACTGCCGCCGCGCCCGGCTGCTCGCCTACCGGGTGGTGGAGTTGCAGAGCAGCGGGCGGATCACCCCCGGTGATGCCGCCGCCTACCGGATCGCCGTCACCAAGCTCGACCAGGACAGCGCCGAGGTGCTGTCCGACATCGCTGCCGAGGTCCGCCACGACGACCACCGCGCCGCATGGTTCCTCGGCGAGGTCGAGGACCACTGGCGCTACTCCCAGGCCTCCACGGTGTCGTCGGGAAGCATCGAGATGCAACGAATTCTGCTGTCCCGCGCGATGCTGAGCGGAGCTGCGAAATGATCCTCGACCTCAGCGACGATGCCCTCGAGTACGGCAGGCAGGCGCTGCACGCGTTCGAGTCTGCGGGCGGCGACCGCCTCGTCGAGCAGGCCGAAGCCGATCCCGCGACCCGCGGGGCGCTCGTCGGCCCGGTACTCGACGGGCTCGGCGCCTGGGACCTGGACCCGCGCGACGACGCCGACACCCTCGAAGCCGCCGCTGCGCTGTGCCGCAGCGCGGGATACTGGGCACTGCCGTACCCGCTGGCCGAACGCCTCGCCAGAGCGGGTGACCTGGACGCCGACGGACTCGTGGTGGTCGGCGGAGCCAGGCCGGCCGCACCGCTGGCCGCGGTCGACCTACGCTGGGCCACCGTCGATCTCGACGGGCACCGTGCCATGGTCACCGGACGCGGACCCGCCGGGCCGGGGTTCGTCACCGAACTCGAACTCGCTCCCGCCGGGGACGGGCCGGCCCGCGACATCGCGCTCGCGCTGGTACTTCCGTGCTGGACGCTGCTGGGCATGCTGGACCGCGCGATCGCGCTGACCGTCTCACACGTGAGCCTGCGCAAGCAGTTCGGTCAGACGCTGTCGTCGTTCCAGGGCGTCCAGTTCCAGCTCACCGACGCCGAAGTGGAGCGCAGCGGGGTCGACATCCTCGCCAAACACGCGTTGTGGAGCATCGCGTCCGACCAGCCGCACGCCGTCGACGACGCGCTGGCTTTGCGGCTGGCCGCGATCGAAGCCGCCGACGTCGTGTTCCGGGTCTGCCACCAGCTGCACGGCGCGGTCGGCTTCTGCGACGAGACGACGCTGTCGTGGCTGTCGCGCTACAGCCAGCCGCTGCGCCGGCTGCCGTTCGGATTGTCCTCCACGCGTGAGCATCTCACCCGCAGCGCCGGGCGGCGCGGGCTGTCGGGGTTGTTCGCATGAGCGACCTGGAGGAGTTCCGCGCCGAGGTCCGCGCCTGGTGCCGCGAGCACGTCCCACCCGACTGGCGCGCGACGCAGACCGGCGTCGACGACGAGGAGTTCGTCCGGTTCCAGAAGGCATGGTTCGCCGAGTTGCACAGCGCCGGGTATGCGGTGCCGCACTGGCCCGCCGAATGGGGCGGCGGCCTGCCGGTCGACAAACAGGTGGTGCTCTACCAGGAACTCGCCGCCCACGACGCCCCGAGGCTGGTGCTCGCGTTCGTCGGGATCCACCACGCCGCCTCCACGCTGCTCGTCGCCGGCACCGACGCACAGCGCAGGCGTCACCTGCCCGCCATCCTCGACGGCGAGATCTGGGTGCAGGGCTTCTCCGAACCGGAGGCTGGATCGGACCTCGCGGCGCTGCGCACCACCGCCCGCCGGATCGGCGACGAGTACCTGGTCAGCGGCCAGAAGCTGTGGGCCAGTGGAGGAATGCACGCCGACTGGTGTCTGTTGCTGGCGCGCACCGACCCCGATGCACCGAAGCGGAAGGGCATCTCGTATTTCCTGCTGGACATGACCACGCCGGGCGTCGAGGTCCGGCCGATCCGCAACGCGATCGGTGACGCGCACTTCTGCGAGATCTTCCTCGACGAGGTGCGCATCCCGGCAGGCAACCTGATCGGGGCCGAGAACGCCGGCTGGCAGGTGGCCCAGGAGACGCTGGGTGCCGAGCGGGGCATGACCA
The DNA here is from genome assembly GCF_010725485.1 of Mycolicibacterium parafortuitum. NCBI lineage: Bacteria > Bacillati > Actinomycetota > Actinomycetes > Mycobacteriales > Mycobacteriaceae > Mycobacterium > Mycolicibacterium parafortuitum. The sequence goes on from NZ_AP022598.1 coordinate 2,530,348, forward strand.
TGCTGGAGCTCGCCGAACGCCTCGGCAACGCCGGGTTCCGCCGGCTGGTCGAGTCCGCGCCGCTGGACGACCCGATCGTCGCCGACCGGCTCGCCGCGTTCGAGACCGAACTGACCGCGCTGCGCGGCATGTGCAGGCGGATCGTCGAACACGGCGCATCGGGTCCGGCCGACGCATCCGTGGTGAAGCTGTACTACAGCGAACTGCTGCAGCGACTCACCGACTTCGCCGCCGAGATCGGAGGTCTGCCCGCCCACACCGTGCTGACCAAACCGATGTCGAGCGGATGGGAATCCGGCTCCTGGGTACTGGATTTCATCGGCTCATGGGAGTGGACCATCCCCGGCGGCGCCAGCGAGATCCAGCGCACGATCATCGCCGAACGCGGGCTCGGACTGCCGCGAGAACCGAGTGTGGCATGACGGGATTCGAAGAGTTCCACGACGAGCTGCGCACCGTCGCGGCGGACATGCTGGCCAAGGACAGCCACCCGGACTGGGCCGTGCTCGCCGACGCCGGATGGACCGGGCTGGAGGTGCCCGAAGCGCTCGGCGGGGCCGGCGCGACGTTCGCCGAGTCCGCGGTCCTGCTCGACCAGATCGCGCGTGCCGCGGCCACCACCGGTTATCTCGGCGGCGCAGTGCTCACCTGCGGTGTGCTGAACATGCTGGTGCCGAACGACTTCCGGGACCAGCTGCTGACCGCGGTCGCCTCCGGTCAGAATCGGCTGGCCGTCGTCACGGGAGACTTCGTGCTGTCGAACGGGCGGTTGAGCGGCCGTGCAGGATTCGTGCCCGACGCCCTCGGCTGCGACCGGCTACTCGTGGTCGCCGGCGCCGAGGTCGCCGTCGTCGCCGCCACCCAACTGGCCATCGCGGCCCAACCCGTCGTCGACGAGACCCGCCGGCTCGCGACGATCACCGCCGATTCGGCGCAGGTCGAGGACATCGCCGTGTTCAGCGGCGATCCCGCCGAGGCGGTGGACGCGCTTCGGCACCGGGCCGAGGTCGCGATCGCGTGCGACAGCCTCGGCCTCGCCGAGCAGATGCTCACCGCGACAGTCGATTACGTCAAGGTGCGGCACCAGTTCGGTCGGCCCATCGGATCGTTTCAGGCGGTCAAGCACGCGTGCGCCGACATGCTCGTCGCGATCGAGGTGGCGCGGCGGCTCGTCGCCGACGCCGTGGCCGCGGTGAGTGAAGGCGCCGACGCCGCGGTGCCTGCCGCGATGGCGAAATCGCACGTCTGCTCCGCCGCCGTCGACGTCGCCGGCAAAGCCATGCAGCTGCACGGCGGCATCGGCTACACGTGGGAAAGCGGAATCCACACCTACCTCAAACGCGCCACGCTGAACCGGTCGCTTTTCGGTTCACCTGCCGCTCATCGCAAAAGACTCTCGCAGCGCTACCACTAGAAGGAGAACTCATGGGCGTTCCCGTGTACAAACGCATTCTGGACCTGTTCGAGGCCGAGGGCGTCAACACGCTGTTCGGTATCCCCGACCCCAATTTCGTGCACATGTTCACCGAGGCCGACGCCCGCGGCTGGTCCGTCGTCGCACCCCACCACGAGCTGTCGGCCGGATTCATGGCCGAGGCGGCGTCGCGGATGACCGGTGCCCCGGGACTGTGCATCGGGACGCTCGGACCGGGCATGGCCAACATCGCCGGTGCGATCCAGTGCGCACTGGTCGAGAACTCGCCGGTGATCTTCCTCGGCGGACAGCGCGCCCGCATCACCGAACGCCGGGTGCGGCGCGGCCGCATCCAGTTCGTGCAACAGGAGGACCTGTTCAAGAACTCGGTGAAGTTCAGCAGCTCGATCGAATACGCCGACCAGACCGACGAGATCATCCGCGAGGCCATCCGCCGCTCCATGTCCGGCACCCCGGGCCCCTGCTACATCGAGTTCCCGTCGCACGTGATCCTCGAAGAGCTCGACGTCGCCGCCCCGCTGGCACCCGAGCGCTACCGCCTCGTCAACCAGGGAGCCGGCGAGCGCGAGGTCGCCGAAGCGGTCCGGCTGATCAAGGCCGCGGAGAACCCGGTCCTGTTGGTGGGCCACGGCGTCCACACCTCGCGCACCCAGGACCAGGTCCGCGAACTCGCCGAGCTGATGGCGTGCCCGGTGATCCAGACTTCCGGCGGCACCTCGTTCATCCCCGGCCTGCAGGACCGCACCTTCCCGTACCTGTTCTCACCGGCCGCCAACGAGGCCGTCGAGAAGTCCGACCTGTGCGTCGCGCTGGGCACCGAGCTCGGCGAACCGATGCACTACGGCCGCACCCAGCACTGGGCGGGTAACGACGCGAACCGTAAATGGATTCTGGTGGAACAGGATCCGACGGCAATCGGGGTGAACCGGCCGATCGACGTGCCGCTGGTCGGCGATCTGCGCGGTGTGGTGCCCCAGCTGGTCGACGCGCTGCGGGACAGCCCCCGCACGCCGACGCCGGACCTCGACGCACTGATCAAGGCCGATGCCGCCGAGCTGGCCCGGGTGGCCGAGGAGGCGCCGGCAGGGCGCGCGCCGATCCACCCGGCGCGCTACGTCGTCGAGGCGACCAAGGCGTTCGACGAGCACTTCACCGACGGCATCCTCGTCCGCGACGGCGGCGCCACGGTGATCTTCCAGTGGACCTACTCGCAGACCAAGCCGCGCGACGTGATCTGGAACCAGAACTTCGGCCACCTCGGCACCGGTCTGCCGTACGCCGTCGGAGCCTCGGTCGCCGAAGGCCGTAAGCGTCCGGTGATGCTGCTGACCAGTGACTCGGCGTTCCTGTTCCACATCGCCGAACTGGAGACCGCGGTGCGGGAGAACCTGCCGCTGGTCTGCGTCGTCGGCGTGGACCACCAGTGGGGTCTGGAGGTCGGGGTGTACAAACGCACCTTCGAGCAGCCGTCCCCGCAGCCCGGCGTGCACTGGAGCAAGGACGTCCGGCTCGACAAGGTCGCCGAGGGCTTCGGCTGCCACGGCGAGTACGTCGAGAAGGACGACGAGATCGGCCCGGCCATCCAGCGCGCGTTCGCCAGCGGCAAGCCCGCGGTCGTCCACGTCTGCATCGACCCGAAGGCGAACTCCGAGGAAATGCCGAAGTACGACCGATTCCGGACCTGGTATGCAGAAGGCACCCAGTAGGCCCGTGTTCCAAGGAAGAGTGGATGCGGTCGGACCGCGAATTGAGGAGACGTCATGCGTGAATATCTGAAGCACTACATCGACGGTCAGTGGGTCGACCCGATCCGGCCCAACGCCCTCGAGGTCGACAACCCGGCCACCGAACAGATCTCCGGCAAGATCGCGCTCGGCTCGTCGGCCGACGTCGACCTGGCCGTCACCGCGGCGCGGCGGGCGTTCGGCACCTGGGCGCAGAGCACCCGCGAGGAGCGCCTCGATCTGCTCGGCGCGATCATGGGCGAGTACCAGAAGCGCGCCGCCGAACTGGCCGACGCCGTCAACGAGGAAATGGGCGCGCCGCCGTCGCTGGCGTCCGGGCCGCAGGTCAATCTCGGCATCGGCCACCTGGCCACCGCGATCGACGCGCTGAAGAACTTCGCGTTCGAGGAGCAGCACGGCAGCACCCTGGTGGTCAAGGAACCGATCGGGGTGTGCGGGCTGATCACTCCGTGGAACTGGCCGATCAACCAGATCGCGTGCAAGGTGTTCCCGGCGCTGGCCACCGGCAACACCATGGTGCTCAAACCGTCGGAGGTGGCGCCGTACTCGGCGCAGATCTTCACCGAGATCCTCGACACCGCAGGCGTTCCCGCGGGTGTGTACAACCTCGTCTACGGTGACGGGCCCGGGGTGGGCGCCGCGATCTCCAGCCATCCCGATATCGACATGGTGTCGTTCACCGGATCCACCCGGGCGGGCATCGAGGTGGCCCGCAACGCCGCCCCGACCGTCAAGCGCGTCACCCAGGAACTCGGCGGCAAGAGCCCGAACATCGTGCTCGACGACGACGACTTCGCCAAGAGCGTGGCCGCCGGCACGTCGGTGATGATGGTCAACAGCGGCCAGAGCTGCAACGCGCCGTCGCGCATGCTGGTGCCGAACTCCCGGATGGACGAGGCGATCGCGGTCGCCCGCGACACCGTCGCCGCGGTCAAGGTCGGCGACCCGAGCGACAAGACCGCGATCGGACCGGTCGCGTCGCGGGCGCAGTTCGAGAAGATCCAGGGCCTGATCCAGAAGGGCATCGACGAGGGCGCCACGCTCGTCATCGGTGGCCCCGGCCGGCCCGACGGCATCGACAAGGGCTACTACGTCAAGCCGACCGTGTTCGCCAACGTCACCAACGACATGACGATCGCGCGCGAGGAGATCTTCGGCCCGGTGCTGTGCATCCTCGGCTACGACGATCTAGACCAGGCCGTCGAGATCGGCAACGACACCGAATACGGGCTGGCCGGCTATGTTTCGGGCGCCGACCTGGAGCAGGCCCGCGCGGTCGCCCGCAGGATCCGTGCCGGTTCCGTCGCGATCAACCACGGCTTCGACATGGCCGCGCCGTTCGGCGGCTACAAGCGCAGCGGCAACGGCCGCGAGTGGGGGCCGTTCGCATTCGACGAGTTCCTCGAGGTCAAGGCCGCCCTGGGCTACGCGCCCGCCTAGCGGAGGCGAATGTACGGTTTCTGACGAACACCGGCCCAAACCTGGTCAGAAACCGTACGCTCGGCGCCGTGGCGGCCGAAAAGTACGAGTACGGAATCGATTTCGACGCCGTCGAGGCGCTCGACTTCCACACCCACGTGGAGGTCGACAGCCACGGCCACCACGCCTACGACGAGGTGCTCGTCGAGGCGACCGCCAAGTACTTCAAGATGGCCGACGGCCCGGCCGCCACCGTCGATGCCCTCGCCGACCTGTACCGCCGCCACAACAGCGCCGCGGTGGTGTTCACCATCGACGCCCGGCACGGGATGCGGCACGCGCCGAACTCGATCGAGGATCTGGTCGCCGGCGCCGCCCGCAACAACGACGTGCTCATCCCGTTCGGCAGTGTGGACCCGTTGCAGGGCCGCCGCGCTGTGCACCGGGTACACGAGCTCGTCCGCGATTACGGGGTCAAAGGTTTCAAGTTCCACCCGAGCATGCAGGCATTCGAGCCGAACGACCGGGCGTACTACCCGATCTACCACGCGGTCGCCGAAGCCGGGGTGCCTGCGCTTTTCCACACCGGCCAGACGGGGATGGGGGCCGGGCTGCCGGGCGGGCACGGCATCAAACTGCGCTACAGCGATCCGATGCTGCTCGACGACGTCGCCGCCGACTTCCCGGAGCTGACCATCGTGATGGCACACCCCGCGGTGCCGTGGGTGGACTCCCAGATCGCCATCGCGGGCCACAAAGCGAACGTTTTCATCGACCTTTCCGGCTGGAGCCCGAAGTATTTCCCGCCGCAACTGGTGCATGCGATGGGTAGGCAGTTGCGGGACAAGGTGTTGTTCGGGACCGACTTCCCGTACATCCAGCTCGACCGGTGGCGGCGCGACTTCGACACGCTCGACGTCGATCCGGCTGTCCTTCCGCTGGTCTACAAACAGAACGCGCTGCGCGTGCTCGGTCTGACGTCCTAGCAGCTCAGGCCTTCTTCAGCGCCGACGGCTTGTGCACGGCGTCGCGGCCGCTCCCGTCGCTGCGCACCCGGTACTGCGGCTCCTCCTCGGACGCCCGCACGGTCCGCCCAGCTGCCTCGGTGTCGGCGGTGATCTTCTCCTCGACGGTGCCTTCGACGGTGCGGCCGTGGCTTCGCCAGCTGACCTTGTCGCCTTTCGCGAAATTTTCGTCGCTCACAACGATGTTGATTCCCGGTAGCGGGAGTGGTTACTCGTGGAGTAGATGTGTAGAACGAGGATGAATATGGTGGTCGTTACTCGGGAATTACGAGGGGGACCATGACGAAATTTCCGAATGCGTTTCCGAACGTGGTGGTGACCGGTGTCGCCATGACCACGGCGCTGGGCACCGACGCCGAGTCGACGTGGCAGGCCCTGCTGGACGGGCGCAGCGGTATCCGTCTGCTGCAGGACTCCTTCGTCGAGGAGTTCGACCTGCCGGTTCGGATCGGCGGGCACCTGTTGGAGACGTTCGACGAGAAGCTGACCCCGGAAGAGAACTACAACCTGTCGTACGTGCAGCGGATGGCCGTCGTCCTCAGCCGCAGGGTGTGGGAGAACGCCGGGTCACCCGACGTCGACCCGAACCGGTTGGCCGTGTCGATCGGCACCGGCATGGGCGGTATCGAGGAGCTCGCGTTCGCCTACGACCATCTGCGCGAAGGCCGGCTCGACGAGGTCAACCCGACGACGGTGCAGCAATACGCGCCCAGCGGCCCGTCGGCGGCGGTCGCCGTCGAACGGCACGCCCGGGCGGGTGTGCTGGCCCCGGTCTCGGCGTGCGCGTCGGGCTCCGAGGGCATCGCGCAGGCGTGGCGGCAGATCATCTTCGGTGACGCCGACGTCGCGATCTGCGGCGGCGTGGAAGCCCGCATCGAGGCCGTGCCGATCGCCGGCTTCGCGCAGATGCGCATCGTGATGTCGACGAACAACGACGACCCCGAGGGTGCGTGCCGCCCGTTCGACAAGGACCGCGACGGGTTCGTGTTCGGTGAGGGCGGGGCGCTGCTGGTCATCGAGACCGAGGAGCACGCCAAAGCGCGCGGGGCGAAGATCCTGGGACGCCTGATGGGGGCCAGCATCACCTCCGACGGCTTCCACATGGTCGCCCCCGATCCGAACGGTGAACGTGCCGGCTACGCGATGTCCCACGCGGTCGAGCTGGCCGGGTTGACGTCCAGCGACATCGACCACGTCAACGCGCACGCCACCGGCACCACCGTCGGCGACGTGGCCGAGAGCATCGCGATCAACAAGGCGCTGGGCGGGCACAAACCGGCCGTGTACGCGCCCAAGGGCGCGCTCGGCCACTCGGTGGGCGCGGTGGGTGCCGTCGAGTCGATCCTGACGTTGCTGGCCTTGCGCGACGGGGTCATCCCGGCGACGCGCAATCTGCGCAACCTCGATCCGGAGATCGACCTCGATGTCGTCAGCGGCGAGCCCCGGCGCGGGCATTACGAGTACGCGATCAACAACTCATTCGGCTTCGGCGGCCACAACGTGTCGCTGGTGTTCGGGCGCGCGTGAGCTGCTGATCACGCCTTGACGAGCGTGAACTGTCCCAGCTCGCTGATCCCGCGCTGGAAGAAGTCGCTGCAGCCGGTCAGGTACTTCATGTACCGCTGGTAGACCTCTTCGGAGGTGGCGGCGACGGCCTCGTCGTGGTGGGCTTCGAGCGCCTCGGCCCAGGTGTCGAGCGTGCGCGCGTAGTCCTTGTTCAGGAATTGCGTCTGCTCCAGCGTGAACCCGGCCTCGGCGGACAGTTCGACGATGTTCTCCTCGCCGGGCACCGATCCGCCCGGGAAGATCTCCTTGGCGATGAACCGCATGAACTTCAGGTCCGACATCACGATCGGGATGCCCAGTTCGGGCCACTTCTTCAGTGGGTGGCCGAGGATGGCCTGCAGCAGGAAGCGTCCGCCGGAGGGCAACACGCTGCTGCACATCTTGAAGAACGGCGCGTAGCGCTCCTGCGGGAAGGCCTCGATCGCCTCGATGCTGATGATGCGGTCGACCGGTTCGTCGAACTGTTCCCAACCGCGCAGCATGATCCGGCGCGACCGCTCGGTGTCCACACCGTCGAGCAACTCCTGGGCGAACTTGCACTGATTGCGGCTCAACGTCAGCCCGATCACGTTGACGTCGTACTTCTCGATGGCGCGGCGCAGCACCGAACCCCACCCACAGCCGATGTCGAGCAACGTCATCCCCGGTTCGAGGTTCAGTTTGCCCAGCGCCAGGTCGATCTTGGCGACCTGAGCCTCGGCCAGTGTCATGTCGTCGCGCTCGTAATAGGCGCAGCTGTAGGTGCGGGACGGATCCTGGAAGAGGCCGAAGAACTCGTCGGAGAGGTCGTAATGCGCCTGTACTTCCTCGAAGTGAGGCGTCATGTCGTCACCCGAGGGGGGCTCCGCCGTTCTCCTGGTCATCCCCGACCGTCCTCCATTTCGTTTCGCCGCTACGCGACCGATTCAGGTAACGCGTGTGGCCAAATTACTACACCGCTCACGGTCACCTTTTCTCCAGCGTGAACTGGACGACGTCGGTGTAGCCCTCGCGGAACAGGTCAGCGCAACCGGTCAGGTACTTGTAGAACCGCTCGTAGATCTCCTCGGAGGTGATCGCGACGGCCTCGTCCTTCTTGTCCTTGAGGTTCGCGGCCCAGGCGTCGAGGGTCTTGACGTAGTGCGGCTGAAGGTGCTGTTCCAGGGTGACGGTGTAGCCGTTGCGCTTGGCGGCGTCGGTCACCTGAGCGGCCAGCGGTAGACGGCCACCGGGATAGATCTCGTCCATGATGAATTTGATGAAGCGCACCTTCGACATGGTCAGCGGCAGCTTCTTGGCCTTGATCTCTTCATCGCTGGGAATGATGATCGTGTGCAGCATCTGCACGCCGTCGTCGGGCAGCCAGCTGTAGGTGTTCTTCATGTAGTCGTCGTACTTGTTGAAGCCGAAGTGCTCGAACGCGCCGATCGACACGATCCGGTCGACGTGGGTGTTCGAGCCGTCGAACTCCTCCCACGGCTGCAGCCGAACCTCCATGCTGCGGGTGGTGTCGATGTTCGGGAACCGGTTCTGCTCGATGTGCTGCTTCTGGTTCTCCGACAGCGTCAGGCCGATGACGTTCACGTCGTACTTCTCGACGGCGCGCTGAATGGTCGAGCCCCAGCCGCACCCGATGTCGAGCAGCGTCATCCCCGGCTCGAGGCCGAGTTTGCCCAGGGACAGATCCACTTTCGCGAGCTGTGCCTGCTCAAGCGTGTAGTCGTCCTTCTCGAAGTACGCGCAGCTGTAGGTCTGCGACGGGTCCTGCCAGAGCTTGAAGAAGTCGTTGGAGATGTCGTAGTGGAACTGGACTTCCTTCTTGTCCGAGCCGCGCGTCTCGGCCGCGGACTTCGCCAACCACGCCGACTGGGCGGTGGCGTCGGGCTGTTCGGTGGAAGTGTTCGGCATGAGGCCCCATCCTGTATGCAGTCTGATCTCACGATCATGTGCGGCTCGGCTGTTGGCTCAACTCGGCCTTCGCCCGCTTCCAGGTGCGCACCCGATCCGCACGCACACACGGCGGTTGGGCCGACCATACCTGCCGGGCCAGTGGTGGGTCGAGTGGGCTCGCGACCGGCGCCACGGGATCTTTCACCGGTACCGCGGTGCGCGCAGACCGCGCGGGCGGGCCAGGATGGGGGTCATGTCGGACAGTGCCGAACCCCAGAGCCCGAAGACCGCCGTGACGCCGAAGATCTATGTCAAGGCGTGCATCAACGGTGCACGCACCCCCGATCAGCACCCGAACCTGCCGGTCACCCCCGAGCAGCTCGCCGCGGAGGCCGTGGCCGCGCATGCCGCGGGTGCGCGGGCGGTGCACATGCATCCCAAGGACCGCAACGGGGTGGATTCGCTGCGCGCCGCCGAGGTCGACGCCGCGGTCGCTGCGGTGCGGCACGCCGTGCCGGGCCTGCCGCTGGGTGTGACGACCGGGTTCTGGGCGCTGCCCGACGCGGGTCGGCGACTCAAAGCGGTCGAGGAGTGGAGCGTGCTGCCGGACTTCGCGTCCCTGAACTGGCATGAGCCCGGGTCCCCGGAGCTGGCCGAGTTGCTGCTCAGCCGCGGGCTGGGCGTCGAGGTCGGCATCTTCCACGTCGAGGCCGCGCGGTCCTGGGCGGCTTCGGACATCAAGGATCACTGCATGCGGGTGATGATCGAGCTGGGTGCTGACGGCGACGTCGCCACCGCGGACGAGATACTGGACCTGGTCGCGGCCGCCGGGTCGCCCGCGCCGGTGCTGCTGCACGGTCTGGATGAAAGCTGTTGGCCGCTGCTGGAACACGCCGGGGTCCGCGGTCTGCAGACCCGCATCGGGATGGAGGACACCCTGGTGCTGCCCGATGGGTCGGTGGCCGACGGAAACGCCGCGCTGGTCGCGGCCGCGGTCGAATTGCTCAGTCGGTAGGGGCGCCGAGCGCGAAGTCGGCGAAGTCGAATCCGGGCACGACGACGCAGCTGACCAGACACGGTTGGTCGTCACGGGGGCGAGCCCGCTGCCAATGCCCCGGCGGCACCACGAATTGCGGGCTCTCGCCGGCGAGGATGTCGGCGCCCAGCAGATGCGTTTCCGCGGACTCCTGGTGTTGTCCCACCTCGAGGAGGAGCGGGCCACCCGAGTGGTACAGCCACAGCTCGGCGCTGCGCACCGTGTGCCAGGCCGACTGCTGCCCCGGCATGAGAAGGAAAAGGATCGCGGTTCCCGCGCTGCGGCTGCCGGAGTAGTCGGGCGGCAGCACCGACTGCGGCACGGTCAGGTCGCTGCGCCAGGTCTCCCGAAACCATCCGCCCTCGGGGTGAGGGGAGAGGTCGAGCCGACGCGCCCATTCGGGAAGATCGCTCATCGGCTCACCCTAGTAGTCTTGCGCGCATGTCTCGCGCGCTTCCGGGGTGGCTTGTCGCGCTGTGCGCGTTGTCGGTCGCGGTGTGCGGCTGGCTGCCGTGGCTGACGTCGGCGGAGGGCGGGGGCCGGGCCAACGCGATAGGCGGCGTGGCGGGTGCGATGCCGGTGCCACCGCCGGGATTCGGGGTGGGGCAGCTGATCGTGCTGCTGTCCTCGACCCTGGTGGTCGCCGGTGCGATGGCTGCCCGGGGCATCTCCGGACGGCTGGCTTCGACGGCAGCGCTGGCGATCTCGGTGGTGCTGGTGGTGCTGGCGGTCTGGTTCTACCGGCTCTACGTCTACCCGCCGGTGACGGCGGGATACGGCCTCTACGCCGCGGGCGGCATCGCGCTGGTTGCGGTGCTGCTGTCGGTGTGGGCGATGCTCGCGGCGTGGGCTTCCCGATGAGCGCTTGCGCGAAGAGCAGAAGATCCCGATGAGCGGTTTCGTGCCGCCCGTCACCCTGACGGGGCGGCGCTGGGTGTCGCTGGAACCTCTTGTCCGCGAGCACCTTCCGGAGATCGAGGCGGCAGCCGCCGACGGTGAGCTCGGCGGGCTCTGGTTCACCGCCGCGCCGAGGGCCGGCGCGGCCGCCGACTGGCTCGAGGTGAGAATGGCGGCGCAGTCGCCGGACACCGGACTGACGTTCGTGGTTCGGGGCCGCGACGGTGCGCTGATCGGGTCGTCGAGCTACCTGAACGTCGACGGCCCGAACCGGCGACTGGAGATCGGCGCCACCTGGTATGTCGACGCGGTGCGGCGCACCGGTGTCAACTCCGAGACGAAGCTACTGATGCTGGCCCACGCGTTTGACGAGTTGAACTGCGTCGCAGTGGAATTCCGCACCCACTTCTTCAACTCGGTGAGCCGCGCCGCGATCGAGCGCCTTGGTGCCAAGCTCGACGGTGTGCTGCGTAGCCATCAGCTGTTGCCGGACGGATCACGCCGCGACACCGTCGTGTATTCGATTCTGGACATCGAGTGGCCGGCCGTGCGGTCCAACCTGGAATTCCAGTTGGACCGGCACGGCTGACCGGTCGCAATCACCCGGCGTCGACGGTCGTCGCTTCGATCGACGTCTGCGACCCGGCGTGGTTGATCTCGATCTTGCGCGGCTTGGCCTTCTCGGCGACCGGGATCGTCACCGTGAGCACGCCGTTCTCGTAGGTGGCCGAAATCGCCGAGGTGTCGATGCCGTCGCCGAGCGTGAGCTGACGACGGTAGGTGCCGTAGAAGCGTTCACTGGCCAGCCATTGAGCGGAGTCTTCGGAACGCGCGGTGCGGTGCGCCGAAATCGTCAGCATGCCGTTGTCGACGTTCACGTCGACCGACCCGGGATCGACACCTGGCAGGTCGGCGGTCAGTACGTAGTGGTCGTCGACCTTGCACAGATCCATCGGCATGAAGCGCGGTGCGCGGTTGGTTCCGGTCTGGCTCGCGACGAGGCCTCGGGTCAGGGCGTCGAAATCACTGAATGGATCAAAGCGAAGCACAGCAATCCACCTCCCTGTGTCACTCAGAGCCCGCCACCCTGGCGGGCGACCAAATCACTGTGCACCAGCGAGATTAGCACTCGAGCCAGGGGAGTGCCAGTCCGATTTCAGGTCAATTTCTTCCGGCCCGCGCCACATCCGCGACGCGTCACGGCACCGCGACGATCTGGGCGGCACGCAGCCGCTTGCCGCAGTGATCGCAGTCGAGCGCCGGGGTGAAGGTGTGCCCGCACGCCGTATGGGTCAGCACCACCGCGGGGCCTTCGGGGGACGGGAACCAGCGTTGTGCCCACGCCAGCGCGCACACCAGTACCGGAAAGAACGCCAGCCCCTTGTCGGTCAGTTGGTAGCGCCCGTCGTCCTGGACGAGGATGCCCTCGTCGGTGAACACCGACAGCCGCCCGGCGATGGTGGTCGGTGGCGCACCCAGCTGAGCCTGCAAGTCGGTGAACCGGCTGACCCCGACGAACGCCGCGACCAGCAGTGCGAACGCCCACCGGTCGCCGACCACGCTCATCGTCTGGGGGAACAGCAGCGCGGCGCCCGAGCGCCTGGCGCTGGAGCGCCGGCGGTTGCTGCCCGACGGGATCGACCGCTGCCAGGATCCGCTCGGCCCCCACTGCGCGGCAACGTCTTTCCCGCCGGCGGATGCACCGCACGTCCGGCAGGTCGTGACGGGCTGGAACGCGCTGGCGCACGCCGAGTGGAACATGTGGGGCAGCGGTTCGGCGTGCTCGGGCACCCACCGGCGTTCCCATTCCCAGATCGAGGTCAGCATCGGCCACAGCGATCGTCCCTTGGCGGTCGGCAGGTACTCCGACCGCGGCGGGTTGCTCTGGTACTGGCTGCGTTCCAGCAGTCCGTCGGCGGTCAGCGACTGAAGCCGACCCGACAGCACGGCATTGGACACCGGCAGGGCGGCCTGGAAATCGCCGTAGCGCCGCGCGCCCAGAAGCGCGCGCTGCACGATGAGCAGCGTCCACTCGTCGCCGAGCAGGCTCAGCATCCGGGCGACGGCGTTGGGCGCCTCGGGCAACTACAGGCCGATCGCGCCGGCAGCGGAGTCGCTCTCGCGCCACCGCGGGAGATCCGATCCCGGTGCCCACGTGGAGTGGGTTCCGCTGGAGATGCGCTCCGGCAGTTGCAGTTTGACCACCGGGCCGTCGCCGACCCGGGCGGCGTCGAACACCAGGCAGTAGGACGCGTCGGTGTTCATGTCGGTGGTGAGGGTGACGAGGTAGCCGTCGTCCTCGCCCGAGCCGCCGACGCGGGGCGCCATGGCCGTCTCACTGCCGAACACGCCGTCCTCGAACGTGTACCTCTGCTCGGCGCCGGTGTGCAGGTCGTGTTTGACGAGCCCGTCGAACAGGAACCAGCCGGGCTTGCCGGTGGCCGCGTAGGTGTAGCGGTACGGCCGCCCCGCGTACCCGGGGTTGATCATGCCGAACTCGGTGAGACTGTCCGACAGTCGTTCCTCACGGGCCTGTCCGGTCTTGAGGTTGAAACGCCAGCGGTGCAGCCGGGTCTGCATGCCGTCCAGCGACAGACTGCGAAAGATCTGGCGGTACTTTCCGCTCATCCCGTTGTCGACGCCCTCGGTGGGTTCGGGGTCGCCCTGGAAGAACCCGTCGAGCACGATCTCATCGCCGTCCTCGTAGGCGTTCGGGAAGTGCAGCACGTAGGTCGGGTCGGTCTCGAACCACATGATCTGCGACGAGTCGCCGCGGCGGGGGACCACCGCGAAACGCGACGGCACATCGCGGTGGAACCGCGGAAGGTGGATGTTGTGCTCGAGCAGCGACGCGTCCCAGAACAACGGAAAGTCGTTGAGGATCACGTAGTTCTCGGTGAAGGCCATGTCGTGCGGCAGGCGTGGGCCGGGCAGCGGGACGTCGACGTTGTGCACCACGTCGCCGGCGGCGCTGACCACGCCGTAGCGCATGAACGGCGCCTGCTTGCTGTAGTTGAAGAACAGCAGTTCGCCGGTGTGGTCGTCGACCTTCGGATGCGCGGACACTCCCCAGTCGTTCGGGAAGCCGCCGTTCCAGTCCTCCTTGCCGAGCGCGTCGCCCGAACACGGGTCGATCTTGTACAGGTCGCCGCACTGGTAGTGACTGGTCAGCGCCACACCGCGATGAACGATCACATCGGTCGACGACGCGTCCTTCATCAAGGTCCGTGCGCCCCAGCCGTAGTCGACTTTGGCCGCTTCGATGGGCTCGGCGATACCGGGCCAGAGCGGGCCGCCGGCCTCGTCCTCCGCGGCCACGCCGTCGGTGCGCACGAATCGGTTGCGATAGAACGCCTTTCCGTCCCGGAACCCGACGATGTGCAGCATGCCGTCACCGTCGAACGGGTGGTAGTACTTCAACGCCGGGTGCAGCGGGTTCTCGGTGTTGCGCAGGTAGACCCCGTCGAGATCGGTCGGGATCCGGCCTTCGACGACGGGCAGGTCATCGTGGTCCCATTCGGTGGTCTGCGGACGCCACGGCCCGGTGCGGTACGGGTGGTCGTCGTCCTCGGGCAGCGTCGACAGGAACTTTCCGACGACCTCGGGATGGGTGCTGATGCTCATCTGTTCTCCTCGGGCGAGCGCTCGACGGTCAGCGTGCGCTGCCGACGACGAAACTGACGGTGGTGGCGGTGCTGCCGCCGAAGTTCAACGTGCCGAACGTTTTCGCGTTCTCGACCTGGTATTCGCCGGCGGTGCCGCTGACCTGCCGCGCCGCGTCGAGCAGCATCCGCACCCCGGAGGCCCCGACCGGGTGGCCGCCGCCGATCAGTCCGCCGCTGGGGTTGATGGGCAGTCGACCGCCGATCGCGATCTCGCCGTGCTCGATCGCCTGCCAGGACAGGCCTGGTTCGGTCAGTCCGATGTGGTCGATCGCCAGGTACTCGCTGGGGGTGAAGCAGTCGTGCACCTCGAAACCGTGTACGTCGTCCAGGGTCACCCGGGCCCGGCCGAACGCGTCCAGCACCGCGGCGCGGACGTGCGGGAACACGTAGGGGCCCGCGGCGGAGTGCTTGAGCTTCTGGTGCAGGCCCAGCCCGACGGTGCGGTGCCCCCAGCCCTCGATGCGCCCGATCGGCCGCGCGGTCGGGTGGTCCTTGAGCCAGGTGTCGCTGACCAGGACGATGCCTGCGCCACCGTCGGTCAGCTGGCTGCAGTCCAGCCGGCGAAGAACACCGTCGACGACGGGGTTGAGGGTATCGTCGGCGGGCGGCGGGGACGGCACCGACCACTCCCTGGTCTGGGCAAGCGGGTTGGCGCGGGCGCTGGTGAAGTTCAGGTCGGCGATGGCACGCAGGTGCGTCTCGTCCAGGCCGTAGCGGCGGTCGTATTCGGCGGCGACCGCGTTGAACATGTGCGGCCACATGTATTGGGCGTCCTGGCCCTCGTGTCCGGTCCACGCCGCAGCACCCAGGATCGACGTCGCGGTGTCGCCCGGCACCGTCTTCTCCAGCTCGACGCCGACGACCAGCGCGCTCGGGTACGCCCCGGAGCGCAGATCGGCGATCGCCGCCAGGGTCGCCACGCTGCCGGATGCGCACGCGGCCTCGTGCCGGGACGCCGGCACGTCCCACAGCCCGTCGACGACGGTGGCAGGCATGGCACCGAGATGTCCCTGGTGGGTGAACAGTTCCCCGAACGCATTGGCGACGTGCACGACGCCGATCTCGGCGGCGTCGATTTTCGCGTTCTGCAGCGTCTCAGTCACGACCTCGCGGGTCAGGTCGGCGAAATCCAGGCCCTCGCGCTCGTAGTTGCGGGCAAAGTCGCTCTGGTAGCCACCCAGGATCCAGATGTCGTCGGTGGAGCTCACCACCGCACCGTACTACAACTAACAGAGTGACTGTGCCGACGGGCGGCCTCGCCGGCTTCTTGGCTGAACCGACGAGACCTTGACAGGGACTGTGGTGACACCGTCTCCCGTCCCACGCCTGCATTGCCCACCTCCCCGTGGCGCAAACCCCGAAGTCACCCTGCAATCACAAAGCGTCAAGATGGGTATCTCCGTGATCATGAACGAGCTTCCCACCCACGAGCTCGCCCGGCGGATGGCCGAGTTGGCCCGTCTGGTCGCCGCTCCTCGCCGTGTCGAGGAGGTGCTTTCCGACGTCACTGCCGAGGTCATGGCGCTGATACCCGGCACCGACGCCGCCGGGGTGCTGTTCGTCGGCAAAGCGGGCCGGTTCGAAACGGTCGCCGGCACCTCCGAGCTGCCGCGCCGCCTCGACGAGCTGCAGATGCTCTACAAGGAGGGGCCGTGTCTGGACGCGGCGCTCGACGAGCTGGTGGTGCGGACCGACGACTTCCGGACCGAGGGCCGCTGGCCCCGCTACGCCCCGGCAGCTGTCGAGATCGGGGTGCTCAGTGGCCTGTCGTTCAAGCTGTACACCAGCGGGCAGACCGCTGGCGCGCTGAACCTGTTCGCGCTGCGGCCGAACGCGTTCGACGAGGAGGCCGAGACGGTCGGGGCGATCCTGGCCGCGCATGCCGCCGCGGCGGTCCTGGCCAGCCGGCAGAGCGAACAGCTCGAGTCGGCGTTGTCCTCGCGTGACCGCATCGGTCAGGCCAAGGGCATCATCATGGAGCGCTACAACATCGACGACGTCGCCGCGTTCGACATGCTGCGCAGGCTCTCCCAGGACAGCAACACCAAACTCGTCGACATCGCGTCGAAGGTCATCGAGACCAGGGGGACCTGAGGTCCCGCATGGATGAGCCCGCCCCCGGCGGGGCGCCGGGGGCGGGCGACTCGGGGTCGCCGAGTCTGTCTATGGGGAAACGGCGGGCCGGGTGCTCTTGAGCGATGCCACCCAGTCGGCTTCGTGGCCGGGGTCGGGGAGTAGCCGGCCGAGTTCGACGGCGAACCGGGCCGGACTGCTCTGGAACACCACCACCACCCGGTCCTCGGGCACCGAAGCGAATTCGGTTACTGTCGAAGCGATTTCGAGCGCGAGACGGCTGGTCTCCTCTTCGTCGTGCCCTTCGCGGACCCAGCCGTTGACCAGCACCGGGGCGGCGGGCCTCCCGCCGGCGTAGACGTTGTCGACCGGCAGCTCCTGGTAGACGACGTTGACGTAGGTGGCGGGCACGTGGTTGATCTCGGAGTGGATGCGGCCGATCTCGGCGGCCAGGCTCGCCTTGGTCTGCGAACTCAGCGTTCCCACGGTGGTGGTCAGCGTGTAGACGGGCATGATCATCAGTCCTTTCGGGTGGCTCGGGCGCTTCAGCTCAGGCCCGCGTCCTGCGGACGGGTGGGGGCGACGATCACGGTGGGTCCGTCGGCGGCCACCGCGGCGGCGAACTCCCGCTCGAGTTCAGCGGTGTCGTTGACCGTCACCGCGCGACAGCCGAATCCCTTTCCGAGAGAGGCGATGTCAAGGCCGGGCAGTTCCAGGCCCGGGACGTTGGGGGTCTGCTCCAGTTCGGCGAAGGACTTCAGCACCGAGTACTCGCCGTTGCGCAGCACCACGAACACGATCGGCAGCTTGTGCTGTGCGGCGGTCCAGATGGCCTGGATGGAGTACTCGAAGGAGCCGTCGCCGATGGTCGCGACGACGGTGCGCTCGACGCCGCGTTCGCGGTCACCGAGCGCGATGCCGACCGCGCCCGGCACACCCCAGCCGATGCCGCCGCTGCCGGTGGCGAAGAAGCTGGCCGGCTGCGTGGTGGGCAGCCACCGCTTCTGGTCGAGCATCGTCGAGGTGGATTCCATGACGACCACCGCGTTGTCGGGCTTGTACGTGCCCAGCACCTGGTAGACGGCATTGGCGGTCATCGGGGCGGTGGTCTCGGCCTGCTCGACGGGGATCGGGGACAGCGGAGGCGTCACCGCCGCCTGGTCGTGGGCGTCGATCATGTCGATCAACTCGTCGAGCGCGACCTTGACGTCACCGAGCACGCTGTCGCCGACCGGCGCCACGGCCGACAGGTGCGGGTCGGCGGTCAGCTGCAGCAGTTCGGTGCCCTCGGGCAGGATCTCGCCGGCGATGTAGGGGTAGTAGCGGAACACCTGCGCGCCGACGACGATGACGAGGTCGTGCCCGTAGACCGCCTGGTTGACGCCCGCGATGGACATCGGCAGCTGACCGGCCCACAGCTTGTGGTTCTCCGGGAACGAGATCCGGTCGGGCAGAGCGGTTCCCAGCACGGGGGCGCCGAGCTTCTCGGCGAATGCGACACCGGCGTCCCAGGCTCCGCTGCGGTCGACCTCGGGTCCGATCACCAGCAGGGGGTTCTTCGCGCGGTTGATCCGGTCGGCGAAGTCGCGCAGCCGGGCGCGGTCGGGTTCGGTGTGATGGCTCGCGGTGCGGACCACGGCGGGGCCGAGTGCGGGCTTGTCCCAGTCGTCGAGCGGGATGGACAGGAATACCGGACCCATCGGCGGCTGCATCGCCACGATGTAGGCCTGCATGAACGCCGCGGGCACATCCTCGGCGCGGGCCGGTTGATAGGCCCACTTGACCCAGGGCTGCGGCATCATCGTCTCGTCGCGGTTGGCCAGGTACGGGTCCATCAGCAGCATCTCGCGGGTCTGCTGGCCGGCGGTGACGATCATCGGGGTGTTCGACTTGTACGCCGCGACCAGGCTTCCGATCGCGTTGCCGGTGCCGGCGGCGGTGTGCAGGTTGACCAGCGCGGGCTTACCGGTGGTTTGCGCGAAGCCGTCGGCCATCGCGAGCACCGAGGCTTCCTGCAGCCCCAGCACGTAGGTGAAATCGTCGGGAAAGCTCTTCAGAAAGGTTTGTTCCGTCGATCCGGGATTGCCGAAAACTGTTGTCAAACCCAGCTTCCGGAGCAGATCGTAGGTGACTTCGTGGACGGTCTTGGCATCGGACATCGGACTCACCGGCTTTCCTGTGGATGGTGGTGACCTGCGATCGGCTGGCCGCAAGTTCAGTGAGAACTCTGGTCTGGATCACCGGTGAAGTCGTCAACGGTGACCACCATCTACAGCTGTGGAAAACGGCAGAGACGACTACCTGCTGGCCGGTAGTCGTCTCTGCGGTCGGTGACTGTGGGGCTTGTGAACGCAGCGGACCTCGATCCCGTGCACAGGGCCCACAATCGCGGTGCGGTGCCGTTCGTTCAGGCGTCCGGCATGCCGGCCGGCGGCAGACCGCACCGGTTCCGGAAGTCGGTCATCGGCGCGCGGATGCCCGACAGATCCGCCTCGACCGTGGGATTCGCATCCAGGTATGCGTCGACTTTGGCGCGGCGTTCGTCCGGGGGCAGGCCGCGCAGGCCGCTGAAGAACCCGTTCACGTCGGGGTGGGTGAACATGTAGGCCGACAGCGACGCCGAGACGCCGGACAGGATTCCGGCCTGGTCCCCGATGGAGCAGTTCGGTGGCGGTGGCTGGGACGCTGCGAGCGCACTGTTGAAAAGTAATGCGGCACCGGCGATCACCATCGCACCCGCGGATCGGACGAGAACAGACATTCCTACTCCTTCTACGGTCAGGTCAACGGATCGCTAGTTTCCGAATGCGGAGCCGCCGCCGTACTCGACGTCGTAGCGCTCGCGACGGGGCGTGAAGACGATGTCGAGGTCGTCGTCGTAGCACCACACATCCAACTCGCACCATGGATATTCGGTAGGTATCGGCGCCATCGGAGTGGCCGTCGCCGCGGGGGCGGACAGGATGGCTGAAGCAACGCACCCGGTAGCCAGAAACGGTATCGCGTAGCGGGGTTTCGGCATCGTCTACCTCCCAACCGTTCGGCGTCGTCGACGCGGGTCGAGGCTAAATTTGCCGGTGGCGTCAGGGGAGGACATCCCCCGGAACGGGTGAAATCGCGAGGTCACTTCCGTGCAGCGGTCCCGGCGAAGACGAAATCAGCCCCCGGCCGAAAGCCGGGGGCTGTTCTCGTTGAGTGGAAGCTGCGCGTCAGTTCATGTTCCACGGCTCGCCGTAGGTGCTGACGCTGTCGCCGGTCGAGGAGATCAACCGGGCGAACGGACGCAGCAGCACACCACCGGCGGCGCCGGTCACGGTGCCGTGAGCGTTCGAGACGACAACCGAACCACCGGGGCCGGCGACGTCGACCGAGAAGGTCGCGACTTCCTGGATGCCCGGGCCGTTACCGAGGTCGGCCGAGATCGAGACACCGGGGAACAGCGGCGGCGTCACGACGGAATTGAGGAAGCCGAAGTCGGGGTCACCGGCCGGGACGAAGCCGAAACCGTCGTAGGCGATGTTCGGGGTGGTGTAGCTGAAGTTGATGCCGACGCCCAGCGACCAGGGGAAGCCGACCTGGTAGCCCAGCTCCAGGGTGCCCTCGAAGTCGTCGGCGCCTTCGCCGGCCACGATGTAGGTCGCCTTGCCGGAGTGGAACCACTCACGGGTCAGGCGGTTGCGGTCGAGGGGGAAAACACCGTTGAGGAACGTGTCCCACTGCTGAACTGTCAGCGTGCGGCCCTGGCCGTCGACGACACTCAGCTCATTGTCCAGACCGGCGTTGGAGGTGCCAGTGCTCACGAACAATGCCGCGATGGACGCCACCATCGCGATCAGCACCCGAGCGATTGTCTTCATGATCTCCCTAAATAATTAGGTTTGGCGAAGCCCCGAGTGGGGCCTCCGAGATGTCCGTGGCTGGCATTGCTTCTAAACCACACACCACGTAAGCGCTTCATGTGATGTCGGTTGAAACCCACATGTCGTTCTTGCGATTCGCTCCTCGTTGACACGAGGAACATAACGGGGAGATATCCGACCGGCAACGCGTGGCCCCGACGGTGTGGGCCGGGATGTGTCGTTACGCGCCACCTGCTGAACATTTCCGCCTGTCCCTAGCCCCTTCCTTTGCGGCCGGCGATGCGGTCGAGATGCGTCGCTCTTTGTGACCCTGGCATCGGCGTAATCGGCGTCGACTGCGGATCCGTTACCCGGTAGCGAGTGCGGATCGTCAATGGATGCCAGGTCAGTCGTGGTGGCGTGGCATCGGGCGTTAGAGATCGCCCTCCAGAATCCGCGTACCGATACGACGAAACGCGCCGACGTCACTGCGTGATACCCCGGGAATCGAGTCCGGGCAACGGTGTTCATCAGATCCCGGATCAGGCAAGCGGACTCGGCTGCGTCAATTTTTTGTGTGACGTAAATCACAAATTGACACATCAGCCGAGCTTATGGGGGGCGAGGCGATCGTCGACCGCGTTGTTCACCGGGACTGTAATTGTGGCGGTCCGGGGTGGATTCAAAAATGCCCATCGGGCGCGTCGTTCACGCCATACGGCAATTTCGACGGAAGTAGCTGTCAAGGATCAGCCGAAGCAACTGTCAAGCATCACCCGAAACAGAAATGTCAGGCATCACCCGACGCAATACACAGCAAAAAGTGCCCCCGGCAGGATTCGAACCTGCGACACCGGCTTTAGGAGAGCCGTGCTCTATCCCCTGAGCTACGGGGGCATTGCGCTGGGAGCTTACCTGCCGGACGGGCGCAGCCCACAATGGCGATCCGGCAGGTATGGCAAAAGTGTCAAAACCTGGCGTCGTGGCCGGTAGCGTGCCTGCTGTGGAGCTGACACTGCAACGCATCGGCGCCTGGGCCGGCACGGTCATGATCCTTCTCTACGGCGCCAGCTTCTCCGGTATCGCGCAGCTGTTCCCGCCGCTGTCGCCGGCATCCTCACCCGATGAGATCGCGGCGTTCTTCGTCGAGCACAAGCTCTGGATCCGCTTCGGGGTGTCGGGTGCGCTGCTGTCGGCGGTGCTGGCGCTGCCGTTCCTGGCGGTGATCGTGCTGCGGATCCGCCGTGTGGAGGGCGGCTGGGGCATGCTGTCGATGACCCAGCTGATGGCTGCGACGGTGTTCGTTCCGGCCCTGCTGTTCCCGCAGTTCTTCCTCGGCGTCGCGGCCTACCGCCCGGAGGAGCGCTCGGCCGAACTGACCCAGGCGCTCAACGACGTGTTCTGGCTGTGGTTCATCGGGATCGTCGGCACCATCATCATCCAGAACATCACGCTGGCTATCGCCGCGTTCATCGACAAGACCGACCCGCCGACGTTCCCGCGCTGGTACGGCTACCTGAACCTGTGGGTCGCGACGCTGTCCCTGCCGGGTTGCGTGGTCGTGGTGTTCAACGACGGGCCGCTGGCCTGGAACGGTGTGTTCGCGTTCTACATCCCGGGGCTGGTCCTGGTGGTGTGGCTGTTCGCCACCACCGCGGTGATCTCGAAATCGGTCAAGGCCGAGCAGTCGGCCCGCTCGGCCGGAATCGCCGAGGCTCAGCCGGCGTGACGGAGACATCCTCACCGCCGCGCGGTGCGCGGCGGATTCCCGGCGAGAGCGGCACCTGGGTCTTCCTGTTCGGCGACATGCTCGTCTTCGGCGCATTTTTCGTCACCTTCCTGGTCGAACGAGCCGCCGCACCAGAGGTATTCGACGATGCCCGCACCACGCTGCACATCGGTGTCGGCGTGCTCAACACCCTGGTGCTGTTGACGAGTTCGCTGTGTGTGGTGTTGGCGCTCAACGCGTTACGGGCCGGCATGTGGCCGATCGCGACCAGGGCGGTCGCGGCGGCGATCGGCTGCGGTGCGCTGTTCATCGCTCTGAAGGTCTACGAGTACGTCTCCCTCGGCACCGCGGGTCACGGCCCCGGCGCCAACGACTTCTACCTCTACTACTTCATCCTGACGGGTCTGCACCTGTTCCACGTGTGCCTGGGCATCGGGGCGCTGTCCTTCGTGCTGAGCCAGACCCGCCGCCGAGCGCTCGCGCGAGGAGCCGACGGTTTCCGCGCCGAATTGAGTGTCACCCGGACCGCTCTGGTCGAAGGCGCGGCATGCTTCTGGCATCTGGTGGATCTGCTGTGGATCTTCCTGTTCGCACTGCTGTACCTGGTGAGCTGATGGCTGTTCTGACCCTGCTGAAGAACCGCGCCGGTGCCAGCTGGCTGTTCCTGGTCGCCGCGACCGTCGTCTCCTGGGCGGTGGGCGCCGAACACGGCACCGGCTCGACGGTGGCCGTGCTGGTACTGGCCATCGCCGCGATCAAGGTGCGACTGGTCGGCCTCGACTTCATGGAGCTGCGGCACGCCCCGATCCCGCTGCGTGCTGCGTTCGAGGCCTACTGCGTCGGGATCTGGGCGTTGCTGTCCGCGCTCTATCTCTGGCTCTGACGCAGCACCTCGATCACCTTGCCGAACGCCTCGGCGTGGCGCATCTGCACGATCAGGTAGCTGATGCCGTAGACGTCGCGATACCGGATGATCTGCTCGGCGATCCGCTCGGTCGACCCGGACAGCACGCCCGGATGCCTCAGCAGTTCCTCGTCCGACAGACCCGGCAGCGAGATCCGGGGGATCGTGAGGTCGGGCCGGCCCGAGCCGTCGACCGGCATCGCGGTGATGGCGAGGTTGAGCTCCAGATCGTCGAACCGGTCCCCGGCCGCGTCCCGGACGAACGTGATCCGCTCGGCCAGCGGGTCCCGGTCGGCGGTTGCGGCGCGGTCACCTCCGGTGAACCCGATGATGTCGGCGACGCGCGCCGCGGTGCGCAGTACCCGATCCCCGTTGCCCGCGATCATGATCGGCACGTCCGGCAGCTGCGCGGCCATGTACTCGGCGGTCGTCTTCAGGTGGTCGACGCGTTCACCCGCGCTCGGGAACGGGATCCCGGCGGCGTCGAATTCCTCCATCACGTACCCGGTGCCCAGCCCGAGTTCGAACCGGCCGTCGCTGAGGGTGTGCAGCGCCTCCACGTCGCGCGCCAGCAGCGCTGGACGGTAGAACGCCGAGTTGACCACGAAGGTGCCGACGCGCAGCGTCGAGGTCGCCATCGCGATGGCCGTCAGCACCGGGAACGGCGCGGGGCCACCGAGGTGGTCGGGAACCTGCAGGACGTCGAAGCCCAGCGCTTCGGCACGGCGCGCGCTCTGTTCGAGCTCGGTGCGCGACCGGACCCGGGTGACGCCGACGCCGAAGCGGAATTCCTTTGCCACATTGTGATCGTAGGGGCAGGTTTGAAGCGGAATGGGCTGGGGCATATACGCATCGGCTTTCATCACCCCGATCCGGCCCGTCGTCGAACCATCCGACGGGCCGGATCAATATTTTCGACAGTGATCAGCGGAGACATGACAGAGATCCCCACGCTCGGTATCGAGGAGGAGTTCCTCCTCGTCGATCCGGGAACCGGCCAGCCGGTCGCGCTCAACCGCGAGGTCGCCGACCGCGCCGCGGCCGGCGGCGTCGACCTGCAATTGGAGCTGACCAGCTGTCAGGTCGAGACCGCCACCGACGTGGTCCGGACCACCGGTGATCTTCGAGACCAGCTGGTTCATCTGCGCCGCACCGCGGCCGACGCCGCCGCCGACGCCGGCGCGCGACTGCTCGCCGTCGGGCTGCCGCCCACGCTGCCGCATGAGTTCCCGGTCACCGACACCCCGCGCTACCGCGACATCGGGGAACGGTTCGGCATGATCGCCCACGAGCAGGGCATCTGCGGTTGCCACGTGCACGTCGCGGTGCCCGACCGCGACGCCGCCATCGCCGTCGGCAACCGGTTGCGGCCGTGGTTGCCGCTGTTGCTGGCGTTGACCGCGAACTCGGCGATCTACCGCAACGCCGACACCGGTCACGCGAGCTGGCGTTCGGTGCTGTGGGCGCGCTGGCCCAGCGCGGGCCCGCCCCCGAACTTCGCGTCGGCCGACGAATACGACGCGGCCGTGCAGATGCTGTGCCATTCCGGGGTGATCCGCGACGACGGCATGGCCTACTGGGATGTCCGGCCCTCTGCGCGCTTCCCGACCGTCGAGGTGCGTGTCGCCGACGTGCCCGCGACGGCCGACGAGACGGTGCTGTTCGCGGCGCTGGTCCGGGCCTGCGTGATGACGGCCCTCGACGACGAACGCCGCGGCGAGCCGGTGCGGCCGCTGGCGCCGTACGCGCTGAAGGCCGCATATTGGAAGGCCGCCCGCAACGGCGTCGACGGCGACGGCGTCGATTTGGACGACCACGCCGCCGCGCCGATACCGGAGTTGCTGGCGCGTCTCGTCGAGCGCGTCGGGCCCGCGCTGGACGCCGCCGGAGACCGGGAACTGGTCACTGACGGGCTGGCCCGGGTCGCCGAATGCGGCAACGGCGCCAGCCGCCAGCGGCGGGCGTGGGCTCGCCGTCACGATGTGGACGACGTCCTCGCCGAGGCTGCCGCCGCGACGCTGGAGACCTCCTGAGCGGCGGGGTCAGATCAGCGGCAGTTCGGCGAACACCGGGCTGGTGGGCCGCGTCGAACCGCCCGGCGGCTCGATCGTGAACGCCAGGGTCTGCGACGACCCGAGATCGGGCAGCACCGCCGTGGTCGACGGGGCCACCGATTCGGAGTCCATCGTTCCCGCCGAATGCGGCCCGTCGGCGCCGACCAGCCACATCTGGTACACCGTGCCCGGTTCTGGCGGGGTGACGTTGTTCATCACCAGCACACCGGAATTGCGCTCGCGGGAGAACACCACCGTGGCGGTGCCGCCGCCCGGGATCTCCCCGGAGACCGTCCGGACGTCCGGGGCGGCGAAGATCTGCTCGGCGGGGGAGATCGTCGTCGCGGGCCGCAGCGTGTAGCCGGCGACAAGCGCCCCGACTCCGATCACCACCGCCGCCGCGGCGGACAACACCACCCGCGACCACCGCCGCGACCGCGGCTGGGCGGGCAGCTTGACCACGCGGTCGTCGGCGATCTCGTTGAGGATTCTGTCTCGCAGGTCGGCCGGTGGCTCCACCGCGGTGGCGGCCGCGAGTGCCGCCATCGTCTCGCGTACGGCGCGCACTTCGGCGGCGAACGCGTCGGCGGCTTCGCGCGGCGCCCCGGCGAGTTGCCGGTCGATCGCCGCGGCTTCGGCGTCGCTGACCGCGTACAGCGCATACGGCGTGGCCAGCGACAGCAGGTCACCCTGTGGATTCGTCATGCCACCCCCAAACATCTACGCAGGCCCCGGATTCCGTCACGCATCCGGGATTTGATGGTTGCAAGATTCGTGGCGAGCCGCTCGGACACCTGAACGTAGGTCAGACCGTCGTAATACGCGAGGTGGATGCACTCGCGTTGGGTGTCGGTCAGCGAGTCCAGGCAATCTGCCACCCGCTGCCGCTCGTCGCGCAGGATGGCGGTGTCCGAGACATGGTCGGTCGGCGGCTCGGTGGTCGCCGCTCCGTAGCGGGCATCGCGTGAGCTCGCCGCCTCCTCGGAGCGGACACGGTCGACCGCGCGCCGGTGCGCCAGCGTCAGCAGCCAGCTCAGCGGCGAACCGGCCGACGGGTCGTAGCTGGCCGCGGTGCGCCACACCTGGAGATAGACGTCCTGGGTCGTCTCCTCGCTGTAGCCGGGATCGCGCAGCACCCTGGAGACCAGGCCGAACACCCGTGCCCGCGTCTGGTCGTAGAGGGCCGCGAAAGCTTCGGCGTCACGCTGGGCCACCTGGCGCAACAATGCGTCGAGTTCGGCGGTCACGAGCGGTAGCCTAGCCCGCACCAGCGTCGATATTGTCACTGTGCGCATCGCAGCGCGGACCGCCGCGACGGACGCGCCCCCACCGGGACCCCTTTCAGCCGCAGCATGACGCCCTGGATCCGCATGCTCAGCGCGTCCATCAGCGGGGCCGCCGGCGCCAGCAGTTGCAGCGCGACGATCTGGCCGGAGGTCGCCGGTCGCACGTCACCACGCACCGTCGCGACGAACGCGGGCGTGTCGCCGCGATGCGACGAGATCTTGATGTCGAGTCGTTCGGCGGGTTCGGGTGCGCGCACCAGATAGTGACCGCCGACGCCGTCGACGGTCGAGGTGGGAAACCTCTTGTCGACGATCGCGGGGTGATCATCGCCCGACGGCGGAAGCAGATACGCGTGCCGTTCCCCGTGGGGGTTCTGCACCTCTGCTACGACGCACCGCAGCACCCCGTTGGCGTCGTGGCACCAGTACAGCGTCAGCGGGTTGAAGGCGAAACCCAGGACCCGCGGCTGCATCAGCGCGGTGATGCGACCGCCCGGCAGGTCGATGCCCTTGCTCTCCAGGAACGCATCCAGCCGGCCGCGCAGGGTGTCGACGTCGGCGCCCCACAGGTGATCGCGGGCCTCGAATCGGGCGAACGGACGCAGCCACCGCGGGACGCGGGGCAGCGCGTCCAGGTCCACGAACCAGCTGTAGCTGCTGCGCTCGAAATAGTGCTGTACGGGGTGTCGCCGCAGGTGGGTGATCCGGGTGCGGTACAGCGCCGCGACCCGGGCGCCGGGTGCCGTGACGTCGCGCGCCGGCCGGAGGGTCGTGCGCCGCGGCGGCGCCGGGGCCGCGACCGCCGGCCGAGTGGCGGTGCAGGTGGGGTTCACATCCTGTATTCGGAGCCGGCGGCCGCCCGGATGGGTGCGGAGGCTAACCGGGGCAGTACACCGCGGTGAGCACCGCCAGCCGGGGGTCGTTCGCGAGGGAGGTGACCCCGGGCGTCCCCTGGGTGAAGGTGGCCGCGACGGCCGGGTGGCCTACCGCGGCAACGGCGATGCTGTGGTAACCGGGCAGATCGCCGCCGTGGCCCCAGACCCTGATCCCGCAGACGAGATCGATACTCACCAGCCCAAGTCCGTACCGGAACTGGGGTCCGTGCAGCGGCCACGCGACGGTGTCCATCATCTGCTCGAGCTCTGCGGGTCCGACGACGCGGCCGTCCAGCAGCGCCGCGATGAACTCGGTGGTGTCCTCGCCGGTCGAGACCAGCGCTCCCGCCATGTAGTAGCCGGAGGGTTCGGCGGCGGTGACGTCGGTGCGGCGGCCGTCGACGGTCTCGTAGCCGTGTGCCATCGGTGCCGACAGCCCGGTGTCGCCGGCGTCGGGGAAGTAGGTGTGTGTCAGGCCCAGCGGGACGATGATGCGCCGGGTGATCTCGTCGGCGGCAGGACGGCCGGTGACGGCCTCCAGGAGGAGTCCCGCCACGACATAGTTCGTGTTGGTGTACACCGGCACCGGTCCGCCGGGTGGCACCCCGGGTTTGGCGAGGGCCTGCGCGACGTATTCGCGTGCCGACACCGGGCGGTCCGGGGGCTCGGTGGTGTCGTCGAAGTACTCCGGTAGCCCGCTCTGGTGGCGGAGCAGGTGACGCACGGTGATCGCGTTGCCGTCGATGCTGGCACCGTGCAGCAGCCCCGGCAGATACGTCTCGACGGGTGTGTCGAGATCGACCACGCCCTCACCGACGAGCTGCAGAACTGCCGCCGCAACAAAGGTTTTGGTGATGCTGGCGATGCGCACGCGGGTGTCGGGACCGAATGGCGCCTCGGTCGCGGGGTCGGCGAATCCCGCCGACATGGTCGTGACGGTCGCGCCGTTCCTGACCGTCGCGATTGCGCCGGCGAGGTCGTCACGGGCCACGGCGGCCTCCAGTGCGGAGTCGACGGCGGATGGTTGCGCGTGGGCGACCGGCGCGACGAACCCGGCGACGAGCACGCCCGCGGCGAGCGCGCACCGCATCAGTGCGACAGCCGATCCCACGACCGTGCGGCGGCCACCAGACCCTGAACCAGGGCGGAGGTGGCCGGTGACAGTCCGTCGTCACCGGGCAGCGCGCTGCGGGGGCTGGTACCGCGAACACGGGCCGACAACTCCAACTGGGTACCGCCGCCACGGACACGGTTGACCGGGTTGTCGGGGTGCAATCCCCGCAATTCCCGGGGGATCGACCCGAGATCGGTGACGACCCGATAGCCGGGAATGTCGATGCAGCGCTTCAGGTGTGCGGCGAGTTCACGGTTGCCGCCACCGGCGAGCAGGTGCGTGCTGCGACCGATGCGGCCGTAGCCGTGCAGCGACACCGCGACGTCGACGTGGTCGAGGAACTCCGCCAGCCGCGCCGACTGTGCGGGGTGGTAACGCGCGGACGGGAGGTGGTGCGGGTAGTGATCGGGGTGGCGCACCACGTAGACCGACGCGCCCGCGGCGTCGGCGGCGCGTTCGGCGATGACGTCGGTCATCTGCTCGAGGCCGCCGCCGTGGATGGCCAGGAAGCCGAACCGGGACCGCAGCGTCATCTCCTCGGTGACCGCGGGGTCGTCGAGCAGTTCTGAAAGTGTCTGCGGCCCTGCTGATCCCAGTCGCTCGCGGTGTTGCGGCCAGTGCGCGGGATCCCAGCGTTCGAGGAATTCGATCCATCGTCGGGGCAGGCCGTGGTGGTGTGCGCCGTCGAGGATGCGCTCCAGGTAGCCGGGGCGGGGAGGTCCGGGTTCGACGCGGTGATCGATGTAGACCCACGCCGGGGCCGGGCCGCTGTCGGTGTGCACGGTCATCTCGTCGCGGCGGTAGCGCACCGGTACGCCTTCGGCGCTGTCGAGGGTGGCCAGATCGCGGTCGGACACCTGCCACACCACGCCGTGCACCTCGCCACCGGCGAACGGTTCGATGGTCGCCACGCCGCGCTCGTTGATCAACCAGTCGTGGTCGGCGAGCCTGGCGCGACGGGGGTGAGACGCATCGGGACAGCGGTCGGCCATCTGGCGCACACAGAGATTGGATCCGTACGCAAAGTAGCTGTGCCGACCGACCGGTGTGTGCGCGCGGTCCGTGACCTGGGGAGACAATCGCTGTCCTTAAGTATCGGGGCTGTCCGTCGTCGACGATCGCAAACTCTCAATTTTAGGCCGATTTCACATGGGTTGCCGCATTTGCTAGAAATGCAAGAATCGGTATTTGTTCGGGATAGTCGAGGGGGGTCGGATGTCCGCCGTAGTCGCCGGGTCGGTAATCGCCGTCTCGGGTGTTCTTGCCGTCAACGCCGGTGTGGTGGCGGTCGGATGGGCCAACCAGCGCCGGCAGCCCAAGCCCACCGACCGGCCGTATCGCCGCGGCACCAGCAGTCCCGGTGGGTACACGATTCTCGGCGTCGTCCTGACGCTGCTCGTCGCAATCGTCGGCGGCATCGTCCTCGGTGTGGTCGCGGACCCGGGTTAACCCCAGACGGTCAGGTAGATCAGCACGACGTTCAGCGCGGTGATCAAGCCGGCGACCGCCCAGCCGAGGAGTGTGGTGACGCGGTGGTTGGCGTCGGCGCCCATCAAGTCACGATCGGCGGTCAGTCGCACCAGCGGGATCAACGCGAACGGGATGCCGAACGACAACACGACCTGTGAAAGCACCAGTGCGCGACTGGGATCGATGCCGATGGCCAGGATGGCCAGCGCGGGCAGCAGGGTGATGAGACGGCGTGCCAGCAGCGGCACCGAGCGCCGGAGCAGGCCCTGCATGATCATCGCGCCGGCGTAGGCGCCGACGGACGATGACGCCAGACCTGAAGCCAGCAGGCCGATCGCGAACAGCAGGGCGACCGTCGAACCCAGTGTGTTCTCGACGGCGGCGTGCGCCCCCTCGATCGAGTCGGTGTCGGCCACGCCCTGCAGGTTGGTCGCCGCGACCAGCAGCATCGACAGGTTGACCGCACCGGCGACGAGCATCGCGATGCCGACGTCCCAGCGCGTGATGCGCAGCAGAGTCCGTCGTTCGGGGCCGGGCGCGGGGTGCCCGTGGCGGTCGCGCGCCAGGCCGGAGTGCAGATACACCGCGTGGGGCATGACCGTCGCGCCCAGCATCGCGGCGGCGAGCAGGATGCTCTCGGCGCCGTCGAACCTTGGGATCAGGCCCTCGGCCGCGTCGGCCAGCGGCGGGGGCGATGCGAACAAACTGGTCAAGAAGCCGATCGCGATCACCATCAGCAGCCCGGTGATGACCCGCTCGAACATCCGTTGGCCGCGACGGTCTTTGACGAGTAGCAGGACCAGCGACACCGCACCCGTGATCACCCCGCCGACCAGGAGCGGGAGATCGAACAGCAGGTACAGCGCGATGGCCCCGCCCACCACCTCGGCGAGATCGGTTGCCATCGCGACCAATTCGGCCTGGACCCAGAACGAGAGCCGGGCCGGGCGCCCCATCCGTGCCCCCACCGCCTCCGGCAACGACCGCCCGGTGACCAGTCCGAGCTTGGCGGACAGGTACTGCACCAGGCAGGCCATCAGGTTCGCGACGACGATGACCCAGACCAGCAGGAAGCCGAACTGCGCTCCGGCGCTGACGTTGGCCGCGACATTGCCGGGATCGACGTAGGCGATCGCGGCGACGAACGCGGGCCCGAGCAGCAGCCACCGCCGCTGCGGACGGACGTTCTGAACCACGGCACCCCTCTTCTATCCGAGCTGTCGAATAGAAAAGTTAGGTTAGCCGAAACCTTAGGGTCGGGCTACCGCGGGGCCCGGCTCACCAAGGGCCGAGCCCGTAGGCGCCGACGAGTGGCCAGAAGCCCATGCCGTTCCAGCCGCCGTAGTTCCACGGCGGAGGCGTGGCGATGATCTGGGTGCTGCCGTTGGTTTCGCAGAAGGTGACCGTCTGGCCGACTTTCGAGCAGTCCGGAGCCGCGCCGGCGGTGGGTGCCGCCGCGATCGCCAGGAACCCCAGGCCCGCGGCGAGCCCGGCGAGATACCGCACGACGGTCGTCACGCGATCAGAAGATGTACGGGCCGTAGCCTTCCCACGGGAACATGCCGCCGCCGTACCACGGCGTCGCGTAGATCCCGGGGGTCGAGCTGATCTGGGCGTTGCCCGGCGACTCGCACACCTCGGTCCGTCCTCCGGCGCCGCTGGAGGTGGTGGAGCAGTTCGGCTGCGCGAGCGCCGCCGGTGCGGCGGCGATCGCCGCGGCAGCGCCACCGGCGACGAGGAAAGCGGCGAGGGTGCTCATGCGAGCCTTCATTTCAGGTTCCTTCCAGCGAGTTTCAAGCCTCAGCGTACAGACCTTTGCCCGTAATGGGAGGTAACTTTCGCGCAGTCACAATTCCGGGCGACGCCTCGATCACCGCCGGGATCGCGTTGACGACTCGGGCCGCGGTCGCGACCAGCCCCGCGTGGTTGTGGTCGCCGTTGGGGCTGCTCAGACAAAGGTCCAGCGCATAGGACGGTTCGCCGGTGATCTCGATCCGGTAGGAGCCGCCGTGCTGAGCCGGTTGCGGCCAGTCCGGGCACAGGTCGTCACGCAGCCGGGTGACGTGTTCGAGGACGACGGCGATGTTTCCGTCCTTGATTCCGCGCACCTCGAATCGAATTGCTGCGGTGGTGCCTTCCTCGATACGCCCGGCCGCGATGTCGAATGTCTCGGGGGCCGGAACCCGTACGTGCGTCTCGTTCACCTCGTCGAGTTCGATGCCCAGTCCCGCGGCCAGTTGCCGCACCACCGAGCCCCACGCCAGGCTCAGTACGCCGGGCTGCAACAGCATCGGCGTCTCGTCGAGTGAGCCGCCGAAGCCCATCACGTCGAACATGACGGCCGCGCTGTCGTAGGTGTCGTAGTTGATGATCTCCATGCAGCGGATCTGCCGGATGTTCTGGCAGGTCCCGGCCAGCGCCATCGGCAGCAGGTCGTTGGCGAAGCCGGGGTCGATGCCGTTCACGAAGATGCTGGCGTTGCCCGCTTTTGCCGCGTCTTCGATCGGGGCGATCATCTCGTCGGGCAGCACGCCCCATGGGTGCTGCAGGAACACCGCGCTGCTGCCGACGACGTTGATGCCCGCGGCCAGGATGCGGCGGTAGTCCTCCAGCGCGTCGGGCAGCCGGTTGTCGGCCAGCGCGGTGTAGACCGCGCATTCCGGCCTGGTCGCCAGCACCTCGTCGAGGTCGGTGGTCGCGCGGATGCCCGTCGTATTCTGCAGTCCGGCAAGCTCGGCGGCGTCTTTGCCGGCCTTGGACTCCGAGGACACCCACACCGCGGTGAGCTCGAAACGAGGGTCGGTGATGAGCTGTGCGAGAGCGTGCTTGCCGACGTTCCCGGTACCGATGGCCGCGACTTTGATCGCCATGACGGGGGCTCCTTACAGATCGGGGATGGGGAGTTCGAGGTTCGGGACGGTGAGGCCGCCATCGACCTCGAGGGTCTTGCCCGTCAGATACGCCCCGGCCGGGGACGCGAGATACACAGCGGCAGCGGCGATGTCGAGTGGATCGCCGAGCCGCTTCATCGGGGTGGCCTGTTCCATCGGGGTGCGCAGCGCGTCGTTGCTCGCCACGATCTCCAGCGCCGAGGTCAGGATCGATCCGGGGGCGATCGCGTTCACCCGGATCCGCGGGGCGAGATCGAGCGCCGACAGTCGCGTGTAATGGGCGAGCGCGGCTTTCGCGGTGCCGTAGGCGGCGAAGCCACGGCCCGCAAGGCGGCCCATCGTCGAGGTGATGTTGATGATGCTGCCGCCGCCGGAGTGCTCGAGCATCAGTGGGACGGCGGCGGTCGTCAGCGCATGCGCGGTCGCGACGTTGAACGTGAACGCGTCACGGATGTCCTTCGTCGACGTGTTCAGCAGCGCGTTGGGCATGGTGCCACCGACGTTGTTCACGACGATGTCTAGCCTGCCGAAGGCGTCGACGGCCTGCTGCGCCAGCGCGGCCGTGTCCTCGGGCCGGGCAAGATCGGCGACGACGATGTGGGCGCGCCGCCCGACGCCGGCGACCTGTTCGGCGACCGCCTCCAGTTGCGACTGCGTGCGGGCGGCAATGACCACGTCAGCCCCGGCTTCGGCGAACGCGACGGCCATTGCGGCGCCCAGGCCGCGGCCGGCCCCGGTCACAATCGCCACCTGATCGTCGAGCCGGAACCGGTCCAGAATCACGCGCGTCTCCATTCGCCGTCGGTGGGTCGCCGCGGGTCACGCTAGCAAGGCCATGCGGCCCGCGGAAGCGCTTTTTGGAACACGTTCTATTTTCGTTCGAGTTCTGCATCAGGGTCGTTGTCGCGAGTTATCCACAGCCCTGTCGCAGAAGTCGGCCGTGGTCCGCATTTCTGTCGGAGGTGCCGCCGAGCATCGGCGCATGGACTACCCGTTCATCGGTGCCGAGGCGCTGGCCGCCGGTGTGCTCACGCGTGGCCAACTCCGATGGAACCACCGCGCCGTACTGCCCGGCATCTATCTGCCCAAGGACGCCGAGGCGGATGTCGTGTCCGGAGCGCGGGCGGCGTGGTTATGGACGGGTCGCAGAGGAGTCGTCACGGGCAGGGCCGCGGCTGCGCTGCACGGGGCGAAGTGGGTAGACGCACGGACGCCGGTCGAAGTCATCACCGCACACACCCGGCCCCGGCGCGGGGTTATCGTGCGGGAAGAACGGATCAGCGCCGACGAGATCACCGCTTTCGGCGACATGGCGGTCGCGACGCCGGCCCGTACGGCCCTCGACCTGGCCCGCCATCTTCCGCGGGACGTGGCCGTCGCCCACCTCGACGCGCTCGCCCAGGCGACAGGCGTCACCGCCTCGGAGATCCTGGACGTCGCGGCGAGATACCCTGGGGCGCGCGGAATTCAGAGGGCTCGCGCGGCTCTGGCGTTGATGGATGCGGGCGCGCAATCACCTCGCGAGACGCGGCTGCGCCTGCTGCTGATCGATGCTGGTCTCCCGGCGCCGCGTACACAGATCCGCATCAGCGACGGGGTGCAGGAGGTGTTCCTCGATATGGGATACGACGAGCCGAAGGTCGGTCTGGACTACGAGGGGTCGCACCACAGCACAGAGCGCAGCCAGTACGTCCGCGATATCGGGCGAGCGGAGTTCATCGACCGGCACGGGTGGATCGACATCAAGGTGGTCGCCGAACACTCGCGACGGTTCATCCTGCACCGCGTGCGTGAGGCGTTCGAGCGGCGCGGCTGGTCACCGCCGAAATCTGCGTCAGGGTCGTGATCGGGGCCGTTGAACGACCCTGGTGCAGAAGTCGCGAAGATCAGCTCTTCTTGGCGGCGGCTTTCTTGGCGGGGGCCTTCTTCGCCGCCTTCTTCGCCGGAGCCTTCTTCGCCGCCTTCTTCGCCGGAGCCTTCTTGGCGGGCTTGTCGCCGTCGTCGGTCGAACTCGAGCTCTGCTGTTTGCGCGCCTTCACGCTGGCTTCGAGTTTGGCCAGCAGGTCCGAGACGTCCTCGGTCTCCTCGTCGAGCTCCTGCGGTTGCTCCTCGGTGGTGAACGCTTCGCCGCCTTCGAGTTTCGCCTGGATCAGCTCGTGCAGCTGTTCCTGGTAGTCGTCGTGGTAGCGGTCGGGGTTGAAATCGTCGGTCATCGAATCGACGACCTGACTGGCCATCTTCAACTCGGCGGGCTTGACCTCGACCTTTTTGTCGAGCACCGGGAAGTCGGGGTCGCGAATCTCGTCGGGCCACAACAGCGTGTGGATCATCATCACGTCACGCTTGCTGAAGTCCTTGACCCGCAGCGCCGCCAGTCGCGTCTTGTTGCGCAGCGCGAAGTTCACGATCGCGACGCGGTCGGTCTCGGCGAGCGTCTTGGCCAGTAGCACATAGGACTTCGCCGACTTGCCATCGGGTTCCAGGAAGTATGAGCGGTCGTACATCAGGGGGTCGAGGTCGCTCGCCGGCACGAACTCCAGGACCTCGATCTCGCGGCTGCGTTCCTCGGGCAGCGTGGAGATGTCGTCGTCGGTGATGATCACCGTCTGGCCGTCGTCGGATTCGAAGGCCTTGGCGATGTCGCGGTACTCGACCACCTCACCGCAGACCTCGCAGACCCGTTTGTAACGGATCCGGCCGTTGTCCTTCTCGTGGACCTGGTGGAACTTGATGTCGTGGTCCTCGGTGGCGCTGTACACCTTGACCGGGACATTGACCAGGCCGAAGGCGATGGAACCCTTCCAGATGGACCGCATCAGCCCAGTATGTCCGATGCCACCGCCCGATCGCGGGTGACACGATCAGGCAGGTCGGCACCGGGTTTGGCGACCGTGAGCGCCGATGTGAGGGTCGCGGCGCGCACCGCGGCGGTCAGCGCCTCGACCCCGATCCGGCGCAGTCGCGTCCGCTGCTGCGCCCCTAGTAGATCCGCCGACCACAGTGCGTCGATCAGCCCGGCCATGTACGCGTCTCCGGCCCCGACAGTGTCCACCACCTGCACATTTCCGGCAGGTACCCGCACGGCGCCGTCGGCACACATCGCGATCGAACCTTCGGCGCCGAAGGTCACGACGACGATCGAGGGCCCCAGGGCGAGCCAGGATTCGGCGACCTCCTCAGGGGTCCGCGCCGGGTCCAGCCAGTGCAGGTCCTCGTGGCTGACCTTGACGACGTCGGCGCGCTCCAGCAGCCGGTCGATACGTGACCGGGCCGCGTCGGCGTCGTCGATCAGCGCGGGGCGAATGTTCGGGTCGAAGGTGAACGTCGCCGACAGATGGTAGGTCTCGACCAGCGCTTCGGTGGCCAGGCAGCCGGGTTCGAGCACCGCGGCGATGGATCCGGTGTGCACCACCAGCGGCGGTGCGACCTCGGGCGTGCCGGTCAACGCCCAGTCGATGTCGAAGGAGTAGGTCGCCGAGCCGGCGGCGTCGAGCACGGCGCGGGCGGTTGCGGTGGACGCCGCGGTGTCGCTGCCCGGAACCAGTTGCGCACCCGAGGATTCGACGTAACGGGTGATGCGTCGGCCGCGGTCATCGGTGCCGATGTGGGTCAGGAAGTCGACGTCGCGGCCGAGCCGGGCCAGGCCGACGGCAACGTTGAGCGGGCTGCCACCGACGTGCTCGGTGACCTCGCCGCCGCGTTCGACGATGTCGATGAGTGCCTCGCCGATGACCAGTGCCCGCATGGTTTCGACGCTACCGCGCGCGAAGCGGGTAATACCGTTGTGTGGTGGACCGTTATGACCGGGTGAAGCTGACCAACCCGGACAAGGTGCTGTACCCGCCGACGGGAGGACGCCGAAAGGCCGTCACGAAAAGAGAGGTCTTCGAGTACTACGTCGACGTCGCGCAGGCGATGCTGCCGCACATCGCCGGGCGGGCCGTGACCCGCAAGCGGTGGCCCAACGGGGTGGCGGAGTCGTCGTTCTTCGAGAAGCAGCTGGCGTCCTCGGCGCCGGACTGGCTCGACCGCGGCACCGTCAAACACAAGTCGGGCACCACCACCTACCCGGTGATCGACACCGTCGAGGGGTTGGCCTGGATCGCGCAGCAGGCCGCGCTGGAGGTGCACGTGCCGCAGTGGCGGTTCGTCGACGGACACCCCGGACCCGCCACCCGGATCGTGTTCGATCTGGATCCCGGCGACGGGGTGACGTTTCGCCAGCTTTGCGAAGTCGCCCACGAGGTGCGGGATCTGATCACCGACATCGGGCTGACGACGTTCCCGTTGACCAGCGGCAGCAAGGGCCTTCACCTCTACGTGCCGCTGGCGGAGCCGATCAGTTCGCGCGGCGCCTCGGTACTGGCCAAACGCGTGGCCCAGCAGCT
Source organism: Mycolicibacterium parafortuitum (assembly GCF_010725485.1). NCBI lineage: Bacteria > Bacillati > Actinomycetota > Actinomycetes > Mycobacteriales > Mycobacteriaceae > Mycobacterium > Mycolicibacterium parafortuitum. Next base: position 2,567,628 of record NZ_AP022598.1, read on the forward strand.
GGAACAGGTCATGCCCAAGCGGGTCACCGCGACGATGACCAAGAGCCTGCGCGAGGGCAAGGTGTTCCTCGATTGGAGCCAGAACAACGCCAACAAGACCACCATCGCCCCGTATTCGCTTCGCGGACGCGAACATCCGACCGTCGCCGCGCCGCGCACCTGGGACGAGATCGAGGACCCGGATCTGCGGCACCTGACCTTCGACGAGGTGCTCGACCGGCTCGAGACAGACGGTGATCTGCTCGCAGAGCTGGACCCGCCGTTGCCGGCCACCGACAAGCTCACCCGCTACCGCAGCATGCGGGACCGCACGAAGACGCCGGAGCCGGTACCCGCCGAGCCGCCCGAGACCGGCGCCAACGACAAGTTCGTCATCCAGGAGCATCACGCGCGGCGGCTGCACTACGACTTCCGGCTGGAGCGAGACGGTGTGCTGGTGAGCTGGGCGGTGCCGAAGAACCTGCCCGAGAGCCCGTCGGAGAACCACCTCGCCGTGCACACCGAGGACCACCCGATGGACTACATCGACTTCGCCGGGGAGATTCCGAAAGGGGAGTACGGCGGCGGCGAGGTCTACATCTGGGACACCGGCACCTATGAGACCGAGAAGTTCCGCGACAATCCGCCCGACGGACCCGCCAAGGGTGGCGAGGTGATCGTCACGCTGCACGGCGAGAAGATCGACGGCCGGTATGCGCTGATCCAGACCGACGGCAAGAACTGGCTCGCGCACCGGATGAAGGATCAACCGAAGCCGACCGCCGGGGACCTCGCGCCGATGCTGTCGACCGAGGGGTCGGTGCAGAAACTCAAGAAGTCGCAGTGGGCGTTCGAAGGCAAATGGGACGGCTACCGGGTGCTCGTCGAGGCCGACCACGGACGGCTCACGGTGCGATCGCGCCGAGGCCGCGACGTCACCGGCGAGTATCCGCAGTTCGAGGCTGTGGCCGCCGACCTCGCCGACCACCACGTGGTCCTCGACGGCGAAGCGGTGGCGCTCGACGAGTCCGGGGTGCCGAGTTTCGGTGAGATGCAGAACCGGGCCCGCTCGACGCGGGTGGAGTTCTGGGCCTTCGACATCCTGTTCCTCGACGGCCGGTCGCTGACCAAGGCGAAATACACCGACCGACGAAAGCTGTTGGAAGCCTTGGCCGAAGGTGGCGGCCTGATCGTTCCCGATCCGTTGGACGGTGACGGGCCTGAGGCGCTGGAAACCGCGAGATCCCGACGGTGGGAAGGCGTGGTCGCCAAGAAGCGAGACTCCACCTACCAGCCGGGACGGCGGTCATCGGCGTGGATCAAGGACAAGATCTGGAACACCCAAGAGGTGGTGATCGGCGGTTGGCGCCAAGGCGAGGGCGGACGCAGCAGCGGTATCGGGGCGCTGCTGCTCGGGATTCCCGACGGAGACAGGCTGCAGTTCGTCGGGCGGGTCGGCACCGGGTTCACCGACAAGGCGCTGGCGTCGCTGAAGAAGACGCTGGAACCGCTGCACACCGACGAATCACCCTTCGCCTCAGAGCTTCCCAAGCAGGACGCGAAAGGGGTGACGTACGTGCGGCCGGAGCTGGTGGGGGAGGTCCGCTACAGCGAACGCACCTCCGACGGCAGGCTTCGGCAGGCGAGCTGGCGCGGGTTGCGCGACGACAAGACGCCCGACGAGGTGCGCTGGGAAGGCTAGCGGGAGATCGAGCGCGTCATCTCCGCGAGACCGGTCGCCAGATCCACCCTCGGTGTATAGCCGAGTTCGCTTCTGGCCGCGGTGATGTCGTAGCTGCGGTCGCGGCCCATGAATGCGGTGATCCAGTTCGTCAACGCCGGCGGTTCCGGTCGGCGCAACAGGCGTGCCCCCGCATCCAGCAGCGCGCCGAGCGGGGCCGCCACCGTGCTCGGCACGCTGCGGGCCGCACTGACGTCGACACCTCTGGTCGCCAGTAGCGGGGTGAAGAGGTCACGTGCCGGCATGGGTGTGCCGTCGGTGACGTAGTACGTGCGACCGGCCTCGCCGCGGGTGAGGGCGAGCCGGGCCGCCTCGGCGAGGTTGTCGACGTGCACGAAGTCGACGATGTGGCTGCCGTTGTCGATCCAGCTGAACCGGCCGGCTTCCACCGCGGCGACGAATTCGTCCAGGGTGGACATGCCCGCGCTCCAGATGAACGGCGGTCGAAGCGCGACCGTCGTCATCGTCGGTGTGACCGCGCTGAGCAGCACGCGCTCGGTGTCGAGCTTGATGCGGCTGTAGGCGATGTTGGGCCGCCCCTCGTCGGTGTGCTCGTCGACGATCGGTGCACGCTGGGTGCCGGTCGCCACGCTCGCGGCGCTGATCAGCACAAATCTCGTGACCCCGGATGCCGCGGCGATTCGATGAAGGGCGACGCTGGGTTCGAGGTTGGCCCGGCGGAAGACCTCGTCGCGTCCCCAGAACGCCATGTAGGCGGCGGCGTGCACGACAGTGTCGGCGCCGTGCAGCGCCGACGTCCACTGCGGTCGGTCACCGTCGAGCAGTTCCGCCAGATCGCCGGGAACCGGCTCGGCCCCGGCCTGGCCGACGAGGTCGGCGGCGGCGTCCGTGCGGGCGAGCGCACGCACGCCGTGTCCCGCACCGACCAGGCTCCTGATCAGCCGCTGCCCGACAAAGCCACTGCCACCCGTGACGAATACATGCATTTCGATCCCCAATCATTCCATGTCAAATCATTTGAGCTCAAACTATATGGACGCTGATAGTATTCCGTCAACATGAAGGAAGCGACGGGTGGACGCGCGGCGTCAGGTGCATCGGCGCAGCGGGCGGGACGCCTGGCCGATGCGTTCGGGCGCGCGGGCAAATCGGTGGTGCGAGCCTTTGACGATCGTCTGGGAGAGCACGGCGTCTCGACCCCGAGATCGAAGTTGCTCGCCGAGGTGGCCCGGATGCAGCCGGTCAGGCTCGCGGATCTGGCCCGGGAAGTGGGAGTCAGCCAGGGGACTGCGTCGACGCTCGTCGAGGCGCTCGTTCGCGACGGGCTTGTCGCCCGACGCGTCGACGAGAACGACCGCCGTGCAATACGTTTGACGACCACGGCGGAGGGGGAGGCGCAGGCGCGAAACTGGCTGCGCGACTACGTCGTCGTCGCCGGCGAGATCTTCGGTTGCCTCACCGCCGACGAGCAGCGTGAGCTGACCCGGCTCCTTGACCGGATCGCGGAGTCTCTCGACCCCCCGGCAGGCTGAGCTGCTACGCCAAAGTGTCGGCGATCGCGACGACCAGGCCTCCGGTCATGAATGCGACGATGACGGCGACCAGCGCGCTCGTGCTGAACGATGGGATGAAACGTCTTGCCCCTGTGTCTATTTGGCCTGAACCGTGATATCGGTGAGTGAGCGCATGGCCTTTCCCCCGCTTCAGTAGCGCTCGGTTGACCGGGTAGGCCGCGAAGAACGCTGCGCTCAGGGCGATCATCATGCCGATCCAGAAGACCGGGTTGACCAGTCCGGCGTTCATCGCACCGGGTATCGCCGCCATCACCAGATTGTCGACGATCTCCATCGTCAGGATCGACAACGTATCGGCGGCCAGCACCACACCCAGGGCGGTTCCGAGCGCCAGGCCGGCCTTGAGCAGCGGAAGTGTGGACAGCGAGTAGCCGAAGAAGAACGCCAGCGCCACCGCGAGCGAGATGGTGGCGAGATTCGACAGGCCGAAAGCCGTTCCGATCATCAGCCCGACGATTTCGCCGATCGCGCAACCGGTCAGGCAGTGCAACGTCGCGCTGACGGCCATCTGGTTGACGTTGCCCATCTCGTGATGGTCGTGGTGATCCTGGTCCTCCATCGTGCGCCTCCGTTCCGACTGTGCGCCGATACCCCCTGGGGGTATAGTTGAGGCTACGCCTGCCGAAAGTTGCGGACAAGAGTGTCCTGCCGGCGCAGCGGCGACGATGAGGCGCGCTCACGCCGACGCGGCGAGCGCCTCCTGCAGTCCGCGCGTTGCCAGCACATCGGCCAGCTCGTTGTCGGCGATACCGGAATGTCCCTTCACCCAGAACCATTCGACCCGGTGCTGCGCGCATGCGGCCCGCAACCTGCGCCACAGGTCGGCGTTCTTCACCGGCTGCTTGGCAGCGGTCAACCACCCGTTGCGTTCCCAGCCGAGCACCCACTGGGTGATGCCGTTACGGACGTAGGTGCTGTCGGTGTACAGGTGCACCGATACCGGCCGGGTCAACGCCTCCAGCGCCATGATCGGCGCGGTGAGTTCCATCCGGTTGTTACTCGTCTGTCCCGGTTCGCCGCCGAACATCTCCCGGACGTGGTGGCGGTGCCTCAGCACGGCACCCCAGCCGCCGGGGCCGGGGTTGGGCCGGCAACCGCCGTCGGTGTGGATTACCACGACGTCCTCGGTCGGGCTGGTCGCGGCGGTGTCGGTCACCCGCCGAGGATAGGCGTGACGCTGTCGGGGGTGCTCATCGACTCGCCGAGATGAATGCCGTCGGCACCGACATGCCGACCTCCCGGTGCCGTAGCGTCGTGATGCGTCGGCCCGGTTGCACGGCATCCTTGACCGGGGTGACGTGCGCACCGAAGAACGCCGCGGTCGCATCGATGTCGGCGACGGTGAACGTGACACCCCACAGCGTCGACGGGCCCGCTCCGGCGTCGCCCGGAGAGCCGACGACCTCGAGGATCACCTCACCTAGGCGGAAGAAGATCTGCCGGACCGCGCGCCCGCCGAGCTCGGCGTCGCGCTCGCGCCGCGGGGCCACGCCTATCGCCGCGAGCGCCTCGACGGTCCGGCCGAGATTCGGCGACAACAGCACGACGTGATCGATCGCGATCACACCGTTCGGATGCGCGACCGGACCGGTGGCGATCGTCGCCGCGGACGTGGTCGGCACGCCGTCGACGTCGCAGAAAGCCTCTCGTTCCAGCCCGTCCACCGCCCAGCCGGCGATACCTCTGCCCTCGGCGCCGAGCCGGATCCCGACGCTTCCGACTCGGCACACGCCGGCGTCGACGGTGAACCCGGCCCGTGTCCAGACGTCTTCCGAGTCGGCGATTGCCAACCCGGTGAGGGTGACGGCCACGCGCGGATCAGGCGGTGAAGACGTCGATGGGCTTGCCGATGGCGAGCATCACCAACGGGATTCGCCGGCTCGTCGACTGCTGATAGGCGATGTAGGGCGGATAGAGGTGCGTCATGTAGGCCCAGACGTCATGGCGTTCCTCATCGTCGGGCTCGCGCCACTCCGCTTCGAAGGCCTCGGTCGCCACCTGCACGTCGACGGTCGAACTCGCGCGGATGTTGTGATACCAGTCGGGGTGCGTGTCGGCGCCGCCCTTCGACGCGACGATCACGATCTCGCCGCCGAAGTTCCCGTAGATCAACGGCGTCACGTACGCCTTGCCGGATCGCCTGCCCCGACTACGGATCAGGCAGTGCGTGGTGAACGCACGACCGCCGACCGCCGAGAGGTCGAGGATATGACCGCGAACGCCGCCGGATTCCAGATACGACGCCAGGTGCTGCCCGGCGAAATCGTCGGAGGAATCGGTGTCACCCATCGGTCATCCCTTCGTCGCGTCCGTGTGGACCGGCTGCGGAGATTTCCGACTGTAGCGCCCGGCGGCCGCCCGGCGGGGACGTCAGTCGTCCGAGGAGTCCTTCTTCTCCTTCTTGTCCTCGTCCTCATCCGCGTCCTCGCTGTCGTCCTTTTTCGCGCTGTCCTTCTTGTCGTCCTCGTCCGAGTCGTCTGTGTCTGAGTCGTCTGCGTCGTCAGTTTCTGCGTCGTCCTTGTCCTTCGGCTTTGACACACCGACTTCGAGCACCGCCCAGTGGCTCGGCGACAGATACACCGACCACTTGTCCTTTTCGCGGCCGAGCATCAGAACACCGTCGTCGATCTCCCACACGGTGTCGTCGTCGTGCTCGGACTCCTGACCATCGGAATATGTGAGTTTGAACGCCATGCTGCTGAGTGCCCGAATGGACTCCTGATTAATCGCACGGTAACGCGGGCAGAATGCGTCAGTGAGCTTCTCCACCACAAACGGCACGCGCGGCGCCCGCCAGCCCGGCGGCGGTTTCCTGCCTCGCCTGATCAACCGGTGGGCGGCCCGGCGGGCCAGGGCCGGCAAGACGTTCTTCGAAGGGACCCGTGCGCTGGTGCTGACCACAGTCGGACGCAAGAGCGGAACCGAACGCAGCACCCCGGTCACGTATTTCGCGGAGCAAGGCGGGACATGGCTGATCGTCGCGTCGGCGGCCGGCGCGGCGAGAAACCCAGCCTGGTACCACAACCTGGCCGCCCATCCGGACCGGGTGCGCATCGAGTTCGGCGGGCAGACCCACGACGTGGTCGCCGAGCAACTGCACGGCGACGAGCGCGAGCGCGCATGGCGCCGAATCAGCGGAGAGTCGAAACTGTTCGCCGGTTACCAGGACAAGACGGACCGGGAGCTGCCGGTCATCCGGTTGTCGCGGCGCTAGACCGTTTCTGAAGCAGCACCGACACCGTCAGGATCGCCAGACCGGCCAGCGCGAGCAGCGCCCCCGCGGCCGCAGGCGCGCTGTAGCCGTAGCCCGCGGCGATCACCAGACCGCCGACCCAGGCACCCGTCGCGTTGCCGATGTTGAGCGCCGAATGGTTCAGCGCGGCGGCCAGCGTCTGGGCGTCGCGTGCGACGTCCATCAGGCGGGTCTGCAGGGCGGGCCCGACGGCCGAGCCGGTCAGACCGATACCGAACAACACGATCAACGCGGTCCAGGGGTTTCGGGATGCGACCACGAACAGCGCCAGCACCACACACAGCGAACACATCGACAGGTAAAGCGCGCGCACCACAGAGCGGTCCGCGAGCCGACCGCCCACCAGGTTGCCGAAGAACATGCCGATCCCGAACACCATGAGCGCCAACGGGATCAGCCCGCGCGGCAAGCCCGCGACGTCGGTCATCGTGGTCGAGATGTAGGTGTACACGGCGAACATCCCGCCGAAACCGATCATGCCGACGAGAAGCGCCAACCACACCTGATAGCGGCGCAGTGCGCCGAGCTCGGCGATCGGGCTGGTGGTCTGCATGAAACGCAGCTGGAACGGCAGCCAGAACCACAGCGCCGCCAGCGTCAGCACCCCGACCGCGACGACGAGACCGAAAGCTGCTCGCCAGCCCAGGGATTGGCCGAGCCACGACGCCATCGGCACGCCGAGAACGGTGGCGACCGTCAGGCCGGTCAACACGTAGGCGACCGCCTTCGCGCGGTGCTGGGGCCCCATCAGATGGGCGGCGACCAGCGCGGCCACACCGAAATACGCGCCGTGCGGCAGGCCGGCGAGGAAACGTGCGGCGATCAGTGTCCCGTAGGTCGGTGCCAGCATGCTGGCGAGGTTGCCGAGTGTGAACACCACCATCAGCGCCAGTAGCAGCTTGCGCCGTCCCATCCGTGCCGTGACCGAAGCGATCAGCGGCGCGCCGACCACCACCCCGAGCGCATAGGCCGAGATGACATGGCCGGCAGTCGGTTCGGAGACCCCGAGGCTGTGTGCGATGTCGGGAAGCAGGCCCATCGCGACGAACTCGGTGGTGCCGATGCCGAAGCCGCCCAGCGCGAGCGCGATGACCGCGAGCCAGCGCACGACGGGGTCGGGGGCCACCACCGAGGGCGGCCCGGATGCGCGGTCGATCGTCACCGTCACAGTGCCCGGACTGCCGAGACGGACGGTGAGCCGAGGGTCAGGGCGACGGCGGCCAGACGCCGCACCCGGTCCCAGTCGCGCTGCTGCACCGCCGCGGGCGGTGCGAGCCAGTCGGCGAGCACACACCGGACGTTCGGTGCGGCCAGGTGGCCGGCGACGTCGGCGGCGGAGGCGCCCGCGACGGCGAACCGCGCCGACGGCGCGAACGAGGCCAGCGACCTGAGTACGCGCCGGCCACCGGTCAACACCATGTCGGTGTAGCCGTCGTCGAGGAGACGGGCCGCGTCGAGATCGGTGCGGACGCCGGGAAGGTGCGGCAGTTCGGATGCGCGCATCGCCGCGCACAGTTCGGGGGTTCCGTCGGCAGCGACGAGGAACTCGGCACCCGCCGCGCGGGCCAGGGCGGGCTGCGCCGCGTCGGTCAGTTCGCCGGCGCCGACGATGACGTCGGGTGCCCCGGTGGCCAGGCGTTCGATCGCGGTAAGGGCGTGCGGCCCCTCCAGTGCGATGTGGACCATCGGAAGCCCCGCGGCGGTGATGGCGCGGGCGACAGGAACCACGTCGGCAGCCTTCGCCGCGTCGTGGATACGCAGCAGCGGCATCACGGGTGCGACGTCGAGCAGCGATCTGGGTTCCTTCATGAGGCAACCGTAGTCGGGATTAAGGTACTTATCAACGATACTTTTGTATTTGAAAGACATAAGTGGCAGCGGTTACGCTCGGTGCGTGCCGCTCTTCCGGACGTCAGCAGCAACCTCTGTGGGGGAGCTGTACGCCCTGATCAGGGAGAAGCGCGGAATGACACGCGCTGAGCTCGGCAAACTGACCGGTTTGTCCAGAACCGCGGTCACCGCTCGGGTGAGGGAACTCACCACCCGGGGGCTGGTCGTCGAAGACGCGCAGGCGCCGTCCAGCGGGGGCAGGCCGGCGACCCTGCTGCGATTCAACGCCGCGGCCGGGGTGGTGCTGACCGCGGCCGTCGGCGGTAGCCGTACCCGGCTCGCGGTGTGCGATCTGTCGGGCGATGTGCTCGGCGCCGCCGACATCGACCGGGAACCCGGCTTCGGCCCAGAAGATCTGATGCCCGACGTGGTGGCCTGTCTGCAGGATCTGCTGGCCGGCACCCGGCATCGCGGTGCGCAGGTGTTCGGAATCGGCCTGAGCCTGCCGGGCACCGTGGACCAGAACCGCGGCAGCAGCGTCGACACACCGGTGCTCAGCGGATGGGACGGCGTGCCGCTGTTCCCGTACTTCCGCGAACTGACCTCCGCACCCGTCATCCTCGGCAACGACGCGAACGTCATCGCGCTGGCCGAGTGGCGCGCAGGCGCCGGTCGCGGCTTCGGAGACCTGCTCGTCCTCAAGGCCTCCACCGGTCTCGGCTCCGGCATCATCAGCGGCGGGATGCTGCAGCGCGGCGCCCAACGCGCGGCCGGGGAGTTCGGCCACAACAAGACGGCCGCCGCGGCGGACCGGCCGTGCCGGTGCGGTGACGTCGGCTGCCTGGAGACCGTGGCCGCGGGCTGGGCGCTGGTGCAGGAACTGCGCGACGAGGGTAGGACGGTACACAACCTGCGCGAGGTGGTCGCACTGGCGCACACCGGGGATGCGTTGGCCCGCAGGTTGATCCGCGAAAGCGGACGATACGTCGGCGAGGTGCTCGCCGGTGCGGTGAACCTGCTCAACCCCGAGGCGCTGGTGGTGGCGGGCGACATCTCCGGCGCCTACGACATCTTCGTGGCCGGGCTGCGCGAGACGCTGTACGGCAACGCCACCACGCTGGCGACCAAGAACCTGCAGATCCTGCCCGCCTACCTCGGGGACCGCAGCGGCAGCATGGGCAGCGCGATGATGGTCCTCGACCATGTGCTCGGCCCGGCCGCGGTCGACGCGCTGGTCACAACTCCGTAAGGGCCCACGGCCGTTTTCGCGGCAGCCCGGCGGGTAGGAATGACACGTGAGTGACGAACTGGTTGTGCTCCTCGACCACGACGGCAACCGCGTCGGCAGCGCCGCGAAGTCGACGGTTCACCACCGGGACACCCCGCTTCATCTGGCCTTCTCCTGCTACCTGTTCGACGATTCGGGCCGGGTGCTGCTGACCCGCCGTGCGCTGGGCAAGAAGACGTGGCCCGGCGTGTGGACGAATTCGTTCTGCGGGCACCCCGCCCCCGGCGAGGCCATGGTCGACGCGGTTCACCGCCGCGCCCGACAGGAACTCGGCGCCGCCGTGCGGGACGTGGTGTGCGTACTGCCTGACTTCCGCTACCGCGCCGAGGCCGCCGACGGCACCGTAGAGAACGAGGTGTGCCCGGTGTTCTGTGCGCTCGTCGACGGTCCGGTCGCGCCGTCCCCCGACGAGGTGATGGACCTGGTCTGGGCGCCGTGGGCCGAGGTGCGGACCGCCGCCACGCTCGGCTGGGCGATCAGTCCGTGGGCCCAGAGCCAGGTGCCGCTGCTGGAGGCCGCCGGTCTGCCCGAGTGGTCTCGCGTATCGGCGTGAGCAGTTCGGCCGTGCCCGCGGCCTGCTGTTCGCGCACGATGTTCAGCCGTTCGGCGTAGGCCAGGTCGTCGCGCCACAGCCGGTTCGCGGCGTGTCGCATGAACGGGGTGATCAGCGGCGCCACCCGGATGGCCCGCGCGAAACCTGGCCGGTCCGAGTGTGCGACCACGGCCTCGACGACGGTGGCGCGCGGAAGTCCGTCCCGGCCGCGACCGTTGGGCACGGCGTGGGTTTCGACCACGCTTCCCGAACCCTCCCCGTCGAGGATCCGCATCACGAGTGTGCGCGGTTCGGGGCTGGTGAACTCGGCGATGACCGGCACGCCGAGCCGGCCGATGCGGAACGTCACCGCGACGAGAAAGCGGTCCAGTTCCTCCGGGATGTCGGTGTCCTCACCCGGGGCGCTGAGCACTTCCAGCTGGGTGAACGAGTACGGGTGAAACCAGGAACCGTGCCACGGGTCCATCCGGTTGGCGATGATGTCGACGGCTTCGCACGTGCCGCGCAGAGTCGTCACCGCGGCCAGCCGCGGCGGCTCGGGCCGGGCCGGCACGATCGGCGCGTCGGTCGGTTCCTCCCCGCCGACACGGTCCAGTCGCGCCCACACCAGCACCCCGTCGTCGAATGTGGGCAGCGACGGCCAGTCCGGGCGCGAACGGCCCGTCAGGCGCAGGCCGTGCCACGGGCACACCAGCTGCCCGCGGTCCACGGTGCCGGTGCACAGGTCGGCCCCGAGATGCGGACATCCGGCCGGGCCGACGCGCACCTCGCCGCCGGCGTCGCGCCAGCAGACCAACTCGGCCCCGGCGACGTTGGCGCCGAACGGTTTTGCGCCGATGTCGGTGCTGGCCCCGACCACGTACCAGTTGCCGCTGGGGCGGGCCTGAGAGCGGGCGAGCGCGGCGGAGATCAGCTGTGGGGACGCCTGTCGGTACGTCGGGGTCTGCCGCGCCCAGGGAGTGCGCGGCAGCACCTCGAACGGCCAGGCCTTCTTCACCGAACGGGTGAACCGGCCCACAGCGCTCATCGGGGAACCCGCCTTTCGACACGGCCGGCCAGGTGCCGCAGCACGGGGGAGCGCCCGCGCACCGGGACGGTGTATATATCGTGCCCCTTCACCCCGAAATGAGCGAGCAGGGTGTTCGCGGCGCTGATGCCGGTGGTCGCCGCGCGTTCCATCAGCGCGACCGGCAGGTCGATGCGGATGCCGTCACCGGCGAGCGCGAGACCGGGATGCGGGGTGTGCACCGACGGCCGTTCGGCGAAGTCGCCCGGCGCCAGTCGCGGACAGTCGTTGCGGCACAACGTCTCCTCGTGCACGATCCGCGCCTGCGCCGTCTCCGGGTAGAGCTCGTGCATCCGGGCGATCGACGCCTCGCGCAATGCGGGGGTGTCCTCGTCGACCGAGTATGCGTGCAACTCGACCACCGAACCACCAGTGCGCGCACACCATTCGGCGGCCTCGCGCTCGTAGCGCTCCAGCACGCTGATGTTGTCCAGCGGCGGCAGACCACCGGTACCCATGAACGCCGGACGGTCCGCCCGCACCGCGCGATCCAGCCAGAGGCGCTGCACCACGAACGGCGCCGCGGTGCCGAGACGCCCGATACGTTCCCGCCAGCCGGGGTCACCGAGGGCCGGAGACCCGGCGACGATGGCCTGCAGCGCTGACACGTCGGCGGCGAGCACCACGCCGTCGGCGCGCAACTGTTCGCCGGAGTCGTCGGTGACGGCGAAGGCGTTGTCCGCTGTCGGTTCGACACTGTGCACCGACGAACCCGTCCGCACCCGCACCCCCAGTCGCTCCAGGTAGCTGCCCAGCGGATTCCACAGCGCCGCATCGAAATTGGACGTCGCCACATCGAAGACCAGGCCCTCGCTGGAGCCGAGGAAGTAGATGTGGAACATGGTGGCCAACTCGGCGGCCGACAGTTTGGCCGGCCGGGTGAAGAAGCTCCGGGAGAACACCTCGAACGCCAGATGGCGGGCCGCATCGGGGAAGTTGATGTCGCGCAGGAACGATTCGGCGTCCTGGTGGTCGAGCTCGTCGTAGGTGCCCGGCACCGACACCGCGGCCAGCGGCGCCGCCGCCCGGGCGTCGAGCCGGATCAAATCCCGCACCCGGAAGGTGGGGCTGCGCAGCGCGAACGCCATCGCGTTGAACGGTGGCGTGCGGGGCAGACCGCGGAACGTGTCGCGCCTGCCGCGCGCGTCGACGAGGGGGTAATCGTCGAGCGGGCTCAGCATCGACAGCGTCGGGTCGACGCGGCGGAGTAGATCGCGCAGGTTGTAGTACTGGCGGAAGAACGCGTGGAAGCCACGGTTCATCGCGGCAGGTGTGCCGTCGGGCAGCTGCGTCTGCCAGCCGCCGACCCGGCCACCCAGATAGGGCTGTCGTTCGTAGAGGCGCACCGCGACACCGCGTTCGGCCAGCGCGGTGGCCGCGGCCAACCCGGCGATGCCGCCGCCGACGACCGCGACGGTCGGCCGCGACACCAGGTCGGCCGCGCCGGGCAGCCCCGGGGCGGCGGGATGCAGGACGCGGCGGGGATCGTTCACTGAGGTGTCCTCCCGAGGAACGTGTGCACGATGCCGCGCTGCCAGCCCGGCATGGTGTCGCTGTGGACATCGACGAATCCGTTGCGCCGCATGCGGTCCCGGAACTGCTCGGCCCCGTCGAACTCGTTGACGCTGCGGCGCAGGTACCGGTACAGCCCCGCGTCGCCGGACTTCATCCGACCGATCGGGATGATGATCGCGGTGCTGACCACGTTCCACACGGCGGTGGCCGCGACGGAGTCGCGGACCGAGTACTCGTGCGCTGCGAACACGCCACCGGGGCGCAGCAACCCGCGCAGCGACTGCAGCACACTGTCGCGATCGTCGACGTTTCGGATCAGGTACGCCGCGAGGATGCCGTCGAACGGGCCGGTCACGCCGGCGGCGGCCAGGTCCTCGACGCGGCTGTGCGCGAACGACACCGTCTCCGGCCAGGCCTTGTCACGCGCGCAGGCGAGCATGCCGGCCGATCCGTCGACGCCCAGGATCTGGGCGTGCGGTGCGACCTGCAGCAGGGCGGCAGTGGAAGCCCCTGTACCGCAGCCGATGTCGAGCAGAGACAGCCCGCGGCCTTGATCGGGTAGCTGCATCCGGCGAGCCGACAACCGCAGGTGGTCGTGATATCCCGGATTGGATCCGACCAGGCCGTCGTAGGTGCCGGCCCCGGCGTCGAACGCGTCGGGCACGTCGTAGGTGGGCATGTCAGCGCGCCTCGTGCCGGTCCGTCGCACCGCGGCGCACCCACAGCAGCAACACCGCGGTGATCATCGCCCAACCGAACAGGAAGTCCTCGACCGGGATGTCCCACGGGAACCGGATACCGGTCGAATGGTATTCGTCGTACAGCACGATCGGGGCGCTCAGCTTGGTCAGCCAGCCGTCCACCAGCACCTGGAAACCCGTCACGATCGCCATCGAGATCCAGTATGCGGGGGAGCGGAACAGGCCGGTGCGAAGAAAGCGCAATTCCCAGACCACGACGACGACCACGGCCAGGACGGCGGGCACCGTATAGCCGAGCCCGCTCACCGGTTGACCTCGCGCCGGGACCGATGCTTGGCCAGGAAGCCGAGGATCGTGCTGACCGCCGAGAAGGTCAGCAGCGCGCACAGCGGGATCACGATGAAGAACATCAGCTCCTCGATCGGGAACACCCAGATGTGCAGTCCGGTGATGTAGCGCGGGTTGTAGTCCCACACCTCGGCGAGGACCGCGAGCAGATCCCACACGACGAAGACGACCGCGACCGGGATGATCGCGGCCGCGGTGCGGCGGGGCTGCCGGTACACCCCGGACCCGAAGGCCTCCAGCGGTGCGGTGATGGCCAGGCAGCCGAGCATCAACAGCAGGTACTGGTACTTGTCGATGTCAGGCCTCCCGGTGCCGGATACGGGCGGTGAGCGCACGGGCCAGTCCGACGGAGGCAACCCGCAGCCGGCGCCCGTTCGTCACGGTGGCGCGCTGCGCGAACACCGCGAAGTCCATCTCCTCGATCCGGTCGAGGATCTCCGAATACAGCGTCAGCGCGGCCGCCACACACGGGCGCGACCGCGGGTGCAGCGTCGCGACGCCGGGTTCGGCCTGCTGGTAGACGCGCCGGGTGAGGGCGTGCTGTTCGACGAGCGCCGCGCGCACCCTCGGGTCGGTGCGGCGATGGCGCTGACACCAGGCCAGCACCTCGCGATCGACACCGTGGGCGGCCAGTTCGTCGGCCGGTAGGTAGACCCTGCCGCGGCTGAGGTCCTCGTCGATGTCGCGCAGGAAGTTGGTGAGCTGGAACGCCTTGCCGAGCGCCGCCGCGTACGGGGCGGCCTCCTCGCGGGGCACCACGGTGCCGAGCACCGGGAGCATCTGCAAGCCGATCACCTCGGCGGAGCCGTACATATACCGGTCCAGGGCGGCGCGGTCCGGGTAGTCGGTGACGGTCAGGTCCATCCGCATGGACGCCAGGAAGTCGTCGAACAGCTGCCAGTCGATCCGGTAGTGGCTGGCGGTGTCGACCACCGCGTCCAGGACGGGATCGTCGCCGCAATGCCGTTTCTCGACCAGCCGGGTGAACAGCGCTGTGGCCAGACCCTGCAGTTCGTCGGCGCGTTCGGCGACCGTCCGGTCGTCGAAACCGTCGAGCACATCGTCGGCGCGTCGGGCGAAGCCGTACAGGGCGTGTACCGCGGGCCGCTGCGCCGGTGACAGCAGCCTGGTGGCCAGGAAGAACGTCTTGCCGTGCTGGGCGTTGAGTTGCCGGCACTGCCGGTAGGCCCGCCGCAGGTTCACGTCCCGCACGCCTGCGGCGTCCAGCTCTGAGCCGATCATCGTTGTGCCCCAATCATTGCGTGACTATTCGTGGTTGTGTTCGGCTCCCGACCCCGGTGACCCGGTCGGCGGCCAGGCGGCCCGAGACGATGGCGGTGGGGATGCCGACGCCAGGTACGGTCGAGGACCCGGCAAGCACCGCGTTGTCGATGCCGCGCAGCGTGTTGGCCGGTCGGAACGGCCCGGTCTGGGCGAACGTGTGCGACAGTGCGAACGGCGTGCCCGCCGCCATACCCTGGCGCGCCCAGTCCTGCGGGGTGACCACGTGCAGCAACTCCGCGTCTTCGCCGATGTGGGGCAGACGCGCGGTGACGGTGTCGAGCATGTGGGCGGTGTAGCGCTCTCGGTCGGCATCCCAGTCCCGGTGTCCCACAGCGGTGTTGGGCGCCGGAGCCAGCACGTAGAGCAGGTCTCGCCCCGGGGGTGCGAGCGTCGGATCGCCGAGTGCCGGCCGGGTGACGAGCAGCGACGGATCGGCCATCGGCGTGCCCTGGTCGATGATCTCGTCGAACGTGCGGTCCCACTCGCCGCCGAACAGGATGGTGTGGTGCGACTGATCTGCCGTCGTCTGCGGGGCCTTCGCGCCGAACTGCGCCACGACCGCCGACGGCGCCGGCCGCAGCGGTAGCAGCCGTCGCGGGGTGCGGCCGAGCAGTCGGTAGGTGTCGGGCAGCTCGGTGGTCAGGACGACCGCGTCGGCGGGGATGCGCTCACCGGTGTCGGTGCGCACCGCCGTCACCCGCGATCCGACCCGATCCAGCGCGCAGACGCCGGCGTTGTACCGGAATTCGACGCCCGCGTCGGCGGCGGCGGCGGCCATCGCATCCGGCACCGCGCGCATGCCGCCGCGCGGGAAGTACACGCCGGAGACGGTGTCCATGTACGCGATGACCGCGTACGCGGCCAGCGCCCGCCGGGGCGGCACCCCGACGTAGAGGGCCTGAAAGGTGAAGACCCGCAGCAACCGCTCGTCGGTGATGAAGCGACGCACCATCGGCTCCCACCGGCGGAAGCCGCCGATGGCGGCCAGCCGCGCCAACTGTGGGGTCAGCAGCGACAGCGGGGAATCGAAGTTGGCGGAGATGAAACCGTCGAACTCCAGCTCGTACAGCCGGCGCAGCCACTGCCGCAGCCGCGCGTAGCCGGCGGCCTCGTCGGGACCGGCGAAGCGCTCGATCTCCGCGGTCATCGCCGCGGCGTCGGTGTGGACGTCCAGGCTGGAACCGTCGGCGAACGACGCGCGGTAGGCCGGCAGGACCGGGTCGAGCGTCAAGCGGTCGGTGGTCGACTCTCCGACGGCGGCGAACGTCTCGTCGAGGATGTCGGGCATGGTCAGCACTGTCGGTCCGGTGTCGAGCCGGTAGCCCGCCACGTCGGCGCGGCCCATCCGCCCGCCGGGGTGGGCACCGCGTTCGACGACGGTCACCTGGCGGCCCCGCCCTGCCAGGTGCAGCGCGGCCGACAGACCGGCCAGCCCCGCGCCGACGACCACGACGTGGTCGGTGGATCCCGGGATCGACCTCATCACGCCACCCGCCTCGCGCAGGCGGCGGCCATCGCGGTCAGCGCGGCGTGCGCGTCACCGTCCAGACCGGCGATATCGAGGGTGTCCATCGCCCGGTTCAGGCGTCGTTCGATCAACTCTTCAATCCATTCGATGGTGCCGACCTCGGCGATGAGGCCCTGCCAGTGGGTGATGTCGGCCGGGGTCAGGTGCCCGGCGGTCATGAACGCGCGCAGCCTGCGGCGCTGGGCGTCGGTGGCCAGTTGGTAGGACGCGGCGACCACGGTCGTCGCCTTGCGTGCGGCGAGATCGTCACCGGCGGGCTTGCCCGTGATCTCGGGAGCCCCGAAGACCCCGAGCAGGTCGTCGCGCATCTGGAATGCCTCGCCGACCGCGCTGCCGTAGGTTCCGAGCGCCGCCAGATGCCGCTCCGGGCACCCCGCCAGCACCGCGCCGATCTCCAGCGGCCGTCGCACGGTGTAGTTGCCCGACTTGCGCCGTGCCACGTCCAGCACCTCGTCCAGGGACGGGAATCCGGCGCTGTCGTTGACCAGGTCGGCGAACTGCCCGACCGCGAGCTCGGTGCGCATCGTGTCGTAGCGCGGCCAGGCCCGCCGCAGCGCCGCGTCGTCGAGGCCACTGTCGCGCAACATCTGCTCGGCCCACACCAGGCACAGGTCGCCGAGGAGCACCGCCGCGGACTCACCGAACCGGGCGGATGAGCCGGAAAGGCCGCGGCTGTGATGCCAGCCCGCGAACACCCGGTGCGCGCTGGGACGCCCGCGGCGCATCGGCGACCCGTCCATCACGTCGTCCTGCATCAGCGCGAACGCGTGCAGAAACTCCAGGCTCGCCGCCGCGCGGATCGCGGCGTCGGAGTCGGCGGCGCCGCAGCGCCAGCCGACGTAGAGGAACGTCGACCGCAGACACTTGCCCTCGGCGAGCACAGAGCGCAGCACGGTCTCGGCGATGTCCACCGGCCCCTCGGACAACGAGCCGGCGCACACGAGATCGATGAATTCGTCGACCGCGCGCAACACGCGATCGCGTACGCCGGCGTGCCACGTCAGGTCGTGGGGAGGGGTGGCCACGGCGGCGGTGGGCCGCGTGGCGAAACCGTCAACTGTGCCCGGCCGATCGTTGTCGACCGTTTGGCGCGCACCGGGTGTCATCGGTGCGGGTAGATACCCAAAACCGGGCCGTTTAAGCATGCGCACCCCCGTTTGTCCGGATCCTCGCCGGGTGACCGCGCTCCGTTCCATCTCACCACGCGCGCGATCCCATCGACATGGGATCAGTGTTACCTCGTCAGTTCACAAGCGCCACAGTCGTGTTCGGCGCCTGAACGGCAGCTGTCAGCGGCATTTGACGTGGTCGTGGCGCTGCCGGGGGTGTGTGAGAGCGCCGCGAAACCGGTTGTGACATATGTATGACGGGTCATCTAGGGTCGATGGTGCATGGCGGCGCGGGCCGGCCGATCTCGGGTAGTTTCGCCGGTGTGCGCCACTGGTGGAGGAGCGCATGCTCCGTTGCGGCAAAGGAATAGGTGTGGCGCGATATCTGCTCGCGGTGAGCCCCATCCGTGGCCATGTCATGCCGATGGTGGACCTGGGCGCGGGACTGCAGAAGCTCGGGCACGACGTGACGGTGCTGACCGGGGCGCAGTTCGGTGCCCTCGTCGAGAACGCGGGGTTGACCGTGCGGTCTCTGCCCGACAGTGTGGTGATCGACCCGCCCGCGGCCGCGCCGCGATGGCTGCGCAGTCTGCCCGCGGCGGCGCGGCGGTTCTGGCTGGGCCGGGCAGAACTGGCTGACGTGTTCGCTGAACCCCTTGCCGCAGAAGCGGATTCGGTCCGCGCATTGCTCCGCGACACGTGCTTCGACGCGGTGGTCGCCGACATCACGTTCACCGGCCTGCTTCCCGTTCTGCTGCAGGACTCGCCGCGGCCACCGGTCGTGGTGTGCGGTGTGGGTCCGTTGACGCTCTCGAGCGCCGACACGCCCCCGTTCGGGATGGCCTGGCAGCCGGAGCCGGGCGTCGACTACCGCCCGATGACCAGGGTCGCGCACCGGGTGATCATGCGATCCAGTCAGCGGCGGTTCGACGCCGCGCTCCGCCGTGCCGGGTCGGGCCGATCGCCGGTGTTCATCAGCGACTGGCCCCGCCTCGCCGATGCGGTGCTGCAACTGTCGGTGCAGGAGTTCGAGTACCCGCGCTCCGACCTGCCTTCCACGGTGGAGTTCGTGGGCCCGGTGTTACCCGATGCCGGCGGGCGATTCGTGCCGCCGCCCTGGTGGACCGAAGTGACTCGTGGCGACCGGGCGGTCGTCCACGTCACGCAGGGCACCTTCGACAACGCCGATCTGAATCAGCTGCTCGCCCCGACCTTCGATGCCCTCGGGGGGCGCGACGACATCCTCGTCGTCGCGACCACCGGTGGCCGGTCCGGCCAGTGCCTCGACCGTGAGACTTCTGCGAATATCCATGTGGCGGAGTGGATTCCGTACTCCGTGCTGCTGCCTCATGTCGACGTGATGATCACCAACGGCGGCTACGGGGGCGTGCAGTACGCGCTCGCGCACGGTGTGCCCTTGATCGTCGCAGGCGAGACGTCGGACAAGGCCGAGGTCGCCGCCCGCGTCGACTACAGCGGTGTCGGCGTGGATTTGGGAACCTTCGCGCCGTCGGCCGACGCGATCCGCGCCGCGGTGGACCGCGTCCGCGGCGACGATCGCTACCGTGCCGCGGCCCGCCGGATCCAGGCAGCGATCGACGCGTCCACCCCTGTCGACTCCATCGCCAACGCCCTCAAGCGCTGCGCGGGCGCATAACCGTCAGACCGTCCCTCAGACCTTGGCGATGACGTTCTCGGCGAACATCTCCAGGTTGCGGATCTTCGCGTCCAGCGGCTCGGTGTCCTGGCCCATGATGTAGGGGATGCGGAAGCCGACGATCACGTCGGTGATGCCCTTGTCCTCGAGGCGCTTGATGCCGTCGAGCGAGTAGGCGTCGAGGGAGATCACATGGATCTGATAATCGTCTCGGTCCGCGGTGCCCGCCTCCTCGCGGAACTTCGCCAGCTTCGCGAGCAGTGTGTCGAGTTCCTCGGGGTCGCCGCCGCCGTGCATCCAGCCGTCGTTGCGGGCGGCGCGGCGCAGTGCGGCGTCGGCGTGCCCGCCGATCAGGATCGGCACCGGCTTCGACGGCGCGGGCGTCATCTTCGTCTTCGGGATGTCGTAGAACTCGCCGTGGTACTCGAAGTAGTCACCCGAGGTCAGGCCGCGGATGATGTCGATGCACTCGTCCATCCGCTTGCCGCGCTTGGCGAACGGGACGTTCAGCAGCTCGTAGTCCTCCGGCCACGGGCTGGTGCCGACGCCGAGGCCGAGGCGGTTGTCGAACATCGCCGCCAGCGATCCGGCCTGCTTGGCCACCAGGGCCGGCGGCCGGATCGGGAGCTTGAGCACGAAGTGGTTGAAGTGCAGCTTGGTCGTGACCGCGCACAGGGCCGCGGTCAGCACGAACGATTCGATGAACGCCTTGCCCTCGAGGAACTCGCGGTTTCCGTCGGGGGTGTAGGGATACTTGGAGTCGGATTCGAACGGGTAGGCGATGCTGTCGGGGATCGTCATCGCGTGATAGCCGGCGGCTTCGGCGGCCTTCGCCAGCGGGATGTAATACGTCGGATCGGTCATGGCTTCGGCAAAGGTGAATCGCACGTCGTCTCCTGCTCGTCGGTGACCGCATACTAGAACACGTTCTAGTATGCGCGTGTCGGAATTCCACACGCCGGAACCTCCGGCGGGGCCGTCGGGCGGAGGCCCGGCACCGGGTCGGGCGTGGCCGCTGCCGTCCGCGCCCTGTCGGGCATTCTCGATGCGACGTATAGCAGTGGCGCACAACATATCTCGCCGTCAACGGTGGACGCGTCGGGTGCCGTCGCCGCGGTGGTCCGTCCGAGGTGGCGATGCTGGACCGGCCTGGCCCCGCCGGGTTCGCCGGGGTGAACGATCGTCGTCGGTGTACCACCGGCCCGAGCACGGGTGGATCATGATCGGCATGGGTAGTTTTCTGCTGCGGGTCGCGCTGACCGGCGTCGCGCTGTGGGTCGTCACACTGCTGGTGCCCGGAATCGGGTTCGTCGGGGGCGACTCGACGGCGGCGCGGATCGGCATCATCTTCGTCGTCGCGGTGATCTTCGGGGTGGTCAACGCGGTCATCAAGCCGATCGTGCAGATCATCTCGATTCCGCTCTACATCCTCACCCTCGGGCTCTTCCACATCGTGATCAACGCGTTCATGTTGTGGATCACCTCGTGGATCACCGAACACACCACCCACTGGGGGCTGGCGATCGACGACTTCTGGTGGACCGCGATCTGGGCCGCGATCGTGCTCTCGATCGTGAGTTGGCTCCTGTCCCTGGTCGTCCAGGCAGACTGAGTGCCATGCCCGAGCTCCCCGAGGTCGAAGCGCTCGCCGATCATCTGCGCCGCCACGCCGTCGGACGGACCGTCGGCCGCGTCGACGTATCCGCCCTTTCGGTGCTCAAGACGTTCGACCCGCCGGTGTCCGCGCTGGCCGGCCACGAGGTGACGGGCGCGAACCGGTGGGGCAAATACCTCGGGCTGCAGGCCGGTGACCTGCACCTGATCACCCACCTCTCCCGCGCCGGGTGGCTACGCTGGTCGGACAAGCTCGCCGCGGCGCCACTGAAGCCCGGCAAGGGGCCGATTGCGTTACGGGTGCACCTCGGCACACCTGGCGAGGCGCCCGGGTACGACCTGACCGAGGCCGGCACCCAGAAGCGCCTCGCGGTCTGGCTGGTCACCGACCCGATGTCGGTCCCGCAGATCGCCTCCCTGGGCCCGGATGCGCTGTCGCTGGACCCGGACGCGCTGGCGGACGCCCTGAAGGGGCAGACCGGCCGCATCAAGACGGTCATCACCGATCAGAAGGTGATCGCTGGGATCGGCAACGCCTACAGCGACGAGATCCTGCACGTGGCGAAGCTCTCGCCGTTCGCGACGGCCAACAAGCTGACCGCCGCGCAACTCGCCGACCTGCACGACGCGATGATCTCGGTGCTCACCGACGCCGTGACCCGGTCGGTAGGCCAACAGGCCGCGACGCTGAAAGGGGAGAAGCGCTCGGGGCTGCGGGTACACGCGCGCACCGGGATGCCGTGCCCGGTCTGCGGTGACACCGTGCGCGAGGTGTCCTTCGCCGACAAATCGTTCCAGTACTGCCCGACGTGTCAGACCGGCGGAAAGGTCCTCGCGGACCGGCGGATGTCGAGGCTGCTGAAGTAACCGCCGATTCGCGCGAACTTGCATTCCAGCAGGCGTCCACTCGGCCTTTCACTGCTGGAATGCAATTTCGGCGATTTATCGGGACCTGTCTAACTCGGTTATCCTGCCCGCATGACTCGGCAGAAGATCCTGATCACCGGTGCGAGCTCTGGCCTCGGCGCCGGCATGGCCCGCCAGTTCGCCGCCAAGGGTCGCGACCTGGCGCTGTGCGCCCGCCGCGTCGACAATCTCGACGAGCTCAAGGCCGAGCTGCAGGCCCGCCACCCGAACATCAAGGTCGCGGTCGCCGCGCTGGACGTGAACGACCACGATCAGGTGCCGAAGGTCTTCGGTGAGCTCAGCGACGAACTCGGCGGTATCGACTGCGTGATCGTCAACGCCGGCATCGGCAAGGGGTATCCGCTCGGCGGCGGCAAGCTGTGGGCGAACAAGGCCACCCTGGAGACCAACCTGGTCGCGGCGCTGGTGCAGATCGAAACCGCGCTGGAAATGTTCAAGGCCGCCGGTAAGGGCCACCTGGTGCTGGTGTCCTCGGTGCTGGGCAACGTCGGCGTTCCCGGGTTCAAGGCCGCCTACTCCGCGAGCAAGGCGGGCGTCACCTCGCTCGGCGAATCGCTGCGGGCCGAGTACCCGTCCGGCCCCATCAAGATCACGGTGCTGGAGCCGGGCTACATCGAGTCGGAGATGACCGCCAAGTCCAACTCCACGATGCTCATGGTCGACAACGAGACCGGCGTGAAGGCCATGGTCGACGCGATCGAGAAGGAGAAGGGCCGCGCCGTCGTCCCCGGGTGGCCGTGGTGGCCGCTGGTCGAGGTGATGAAACTGCTCCCCCCGCGCTTCACGAAATACTTCGCTTAACTGCGATTTCTCCTATTTACTTGACGAATCGTTGGGTTTTCCTAACGATGGGTTAGGTGAGTCCGGTACGACGAGGGGGAACTTTCCCCATCCACAACCGCATCGGCGTGTTGAGAGCCGAGCGGCAGATGTCGCGGGCGCAACTCGCCGCGTTGATCGACGTGAACCCGCAGACCGTCGGCGCGCTCGAACGGGGCGATCACTACCCGAGCCTCGATCTGGCCTTCCGTATCTGCGAGGTCTTCGATCTGCCCGTTGAGGCGGTGTTCTCCCGCGAGCCTTTCGCGCCACTGTCGACCGAGCTCTATCGCAAAGACGGACGACCGCAACGAGGAGACGCGCATGCCTGACGCTACGCTGATCGACCGATACCAGGACTTCCGCACCCGACGATTCCTGAAACACGAACGCACGTACGCGAACTGGCTGCCCGGCTGGCGTACCCAGCGGCGACGCCGCGCCCTCGTCGTCGGCCTGGCTGCGACGTTCGTCGTGATGGCGGTGGTCAGCGCGTTGTGTGCGTTCGGCTTTCGCGAGGCAGCGCTGATCTGGATTCCGGCCACCGCGGTGTTCTTCCCGCTGTGGCTGACCCTGCAGATCGTGTCGGGACGTCAGGGCGACGCGCCGCTGGCCACCCTCGACGAGTTCGAGCTGGCCCAGCGCAACAGTGCCCGGTCGATCGGGCTGAGCCTGACCCAGTACCTGATGCTCATCCCGATCGGATACCTGATATTCGGATCCGTCGCCACCGATGGCGCCGACACCGGCATGGCCTACGCCGGCGGCCTGATGGCGATCACCGCGCTGCTGATCGGCGGCTGCGCACCGGCGATGATCCTGGGCTGGACGCGACCGGACCCCGATCCGGTCTAAGCTGAGCGGCCGCGCTCCTGCCGATAGCGACGCACCAGCGTGTCCGTCGACGAATCCGACTGCTGCGGCGGGGATGCGTCGTCGGTGATCACCGGAAGCAGTGCCTTGGCCTGCGTCTTGCCCAGCTCGACACCCCATTGATCGAACGAGTCGATACCCCAGATCACACCCTCGACGAACACCTGATGCTCGTAGAGCGCGACAAGCTGGCCCACCACCGACGGTGTCAGCTTCGTCGCGAGGATCGAGGTGGTGGGGCGGTTGCCCGGCATCACCTTGTGCGGCACCACATTCGACGGCGTACCCTCGGCAGCTATCTCCTCGGCGGTCTTGCCGAACGCCAACACCTGGGTCTGGGCGAAGAAGTTGCTCATCAACAGGTCGTGCATGCTGCCGGTGCCGTCGGCGGTCGGCAGATCGTCGGTCGGCTCGCTGAACCCGATGAAATCCGCCGGTACCAGCCGGGTGCCCTGGTGCAGTAACTGGTAGAACGCGTGCTGGCCGTTGGTTCCCGGCTCGCCCCAGAAGATTTCGCCGGTGCCGGTGTGCACCGGTGTCCCGTCGGCCTGTACCGACTTGCCGTTGGATTCCATCGTCAGCTGCTGCAGATAGGCCGCGAATCGAGCCAGATCGTTCGAATAGGGCAGCACCGCTCGGGTTTCGGCGCCGAAGAAGTTGCTGTACCACAGCCCGATCAGCCCGAGCAGCACCGGCGCGTTGGCGTCCAGCGGCGCGGTCCGGAAGTGCTCGTCGACCAGGTGGAAGCCGGACAGGAACTCCCCGAAACGCTCCCGGCCGATCACCGCCATCACCGACAGCCCGATCGCGGAGTCCACCGAGTACCGGCCGCCGACCCAGTCCCAGAACCCGAACATGTTGTCGGTGTCGATGCCGAACTCGGCGACCAGCTTCGCGTTCGTCGACACCGCGACGAAGTGCTTGGACACCGCATCCTGTCCGGCACTGCCGCCGAGTCCGTCAATCAGCCAGCGCCGCGCCGCGGTCGCGTTGGTCAACGTCTCCAGCGTCGAGAACGTTTTGGACGCGACGATGAAAAGCGTTGTGGCAGGATCGAGTCCGTCCAGCTTGGCGACCAGGTCGGCCGGATCGACGTTGGAGACGAACCGCGCCGAGATGCCGGCGTCGGCGTAGTGGCGCAACGCCTGGTCGACCATCACCGGCCCCAGATCAGAACCGCCGATGCCGATGTTGACCACTGTGGTGATGCGTTCACCGGTGGCGCCGCGCCAGTCCCCGCTGCGCAGCCGGTCGGTGAACTCGCCCATCCGGTCCAGCACCTCGTGCACATCGGCGACCACGTCCTGACCGTCGACGGTCAGCGATGCATCCCGCGGCAGCCGCAATGCGGTGTGCAGCACCGCCCGGTCCTCCGAGGTGTTGATGTGCTCGCCGGCGAACATCGCCGCCCGCTTGGCCTCCAGCCCCGCGGCGCGGGCCAGATCGACGAGCAGTGACAGCGTCTCCGCGGTGACGCGGTGCTTGCTGTAGTCGATGTAGAGGTCGCCGACGGTCAGGGCGAACTCGGAACCGCGCGCCGGGTTCTGGGCGAACAGCGCACGCAGATCTGTGGCGGCGATCTCGGCGTGATGTCGGGACAGTGCCTGCCATGCCGGTGTCGCGGTGATGTCAGAACCCATGTGGAGAACCCTAGTGCGGGCGAGCGGAGGAAGGGGTAAATGATGAAGGTATGGATACTTCCGCGCTGCTGTCATCGGTACCGACGGGCCTGTGGATCGGCGGTGAGGAGCGCGAGGCCGCGAGCCGGTTCGACGTGCTGGATCCCAGCGACGACACGGTGCTGACGTCGGTCGCCGACGCCACCGCCGACGACGCGCGGGCGGCGCTGGACGCCGCATGCGCCGTGCAGGGGGAGTGGGCCGCGACGCCGGCGCGCAAGCGCGGCGAGATCCTGCGGGCGGTCTTCGAGACCATCACCGCCCGGGCCGACGACATCGCCGCGCTGATGACCCTGGAGATGGGCAAGGTGGTCGCCGAGAGCAAGGGCGAGGTGGCCTACGGCGCCGAGTTCTTCCGCTGGTTCGCCGAGGAGGCCGTGCGCATCGAGGGCCGCTATACCCCGGCTCCGGCCGGCACCGGCCGCATCCTGGTCACCAAGCAGGCCGTCGGCCCGTGCTACGCGATCACCCCGTGGAACTTCCCGCTGGCGATGGGCACCCGCAAGATGGGGCCGGCGTTCGCGGCCGGCTGCACGATGATCGTCAAACCCGCCCAGGAGACGCCGCTGACGATGCTTCTGCTGGCCAAGCTGATGGACGAGGCCGGCCTGCCCAAGGGTGTGCTGTCGGTGTTGCCGACCAGCAGTCCCGGCCCGGTCACCGAGGCACTGATCAACGACGGCAGGCTGCGCAAGCTGACCTTCACCGGGTCGACCGGGGTGGGCAAGGCATTGGTGAAGCAGTCGGCGGACAAACTGCTGCGCACGTCGATGGAGCTCGGCGGCAACGCGCCGTTCATCGTGTTCGACGACGCCGACGTCGACGCGGCGGTCGACGGCGCGATCCTGGCCAAGATGCGCAACGGCGGTGAGGCCTGCACCGCGGCGAACCGGTTCCACGTCGCCAACGCGGTGCGCGACGAGTTCACCGAGAAGTTCGTCAAGCGGATGAGCGAGTTCACCCTCGGCAAGGGCCTCGACGAGAAGTCCACGCTGGGCCCGCTGATCAACGCCAAGCAGGTCGCCACAGTCACCGAGCTGGTCTCGGACGCCGTCTCACGCGGTGCGACCGTCGCCGTCGGCGGCGTCGCCCCCGGTGGTCCGGGGAACTTCTATCCGGCCACCGTGCTGACCGACGTCCCGGCCGACGCCCGCATCCTCAAGGAGGAGGTGTTCGGTCCGGTCGCCCCGATCGCCGGGTTCGACACCGAAGAGGAGGGCATCGCCGCCGCCAACAACACCGAGTACGGCCTGGCCGCCTACGTCTACACGCAGTCACTGGACCGCGCGCTGCGGGTCGCCGAGGGCATCGAATCCGGCATGGTCGGCGTCAACCGCGGGGTGATCTCCGATGCCGCCGCACCGTTCGGCGGCATCAAGGAATCCGGCTTCGGCCGCGAGGGCGGCACCGAGGGCATCGAGGAGTACCTCGACACGAAGTACATCGCGCTGACCAAGTAACCCCGCGAGCAGACGCGAACTCGCGCAACACGCCCGCGACTCGCCCGAGTTTCTGTCTGCTCGCGGGAAGGGGATGCCGTGAGACCCCGCGCGCCTTCCGGATCGGGTGCCCGCGCGCCCATAGACTTCGTTGCTCGGACAGCGAGGAGGGCCGCCGACAGTGACAGCCGTGAGTGCGGCGCCGATACGCGTGGGCCCGCGGCGGTATGTCGGGCCGGGGCAGTCGATCCCGGCGCTCGACGGTATCCGGGCGATCGCCGTCGCGTTGGTGCTCGCCGACCACGGCGGCGTCCCCGGTCTGTCCGGTGGCTTCCTCGGCGTCGACGTCTTCTTCGTGCTGAGCGGATTCCTGATCACCTCGCTGCTGCTCGACGAGATCGGCCGCACCGGCCGGATCGGGTTGAAGGGCTTCTGGATTCGCCGGGCGCGCCGGCTGCTGCCCGCCCTGGTGGTCATGGTGCTGTCCGTCGTCGCGCTGCGGGAACTGTTCTCGCCGGAGTCCACCGCGAGCCTGCGCGAGGACACCGTGGCGACCCTGTTCTGGATGTCGAACTGGGTGTTCGTCGCGCAGAACACCGACTATTTCTCCCAGGGCGCCCCTCCGTCGCCGCTGCAGCACACCTGGTCACTGGCGGTGGAGGAGCAGTACTACGTGCTGTGGCCGCTGCTGATCGCCGCGGTGATCGCCGCGCTCGGCGCGATCGCGTATCGCCGCGGAGTGACGTTGTCACAGCGCGCGGTGCGCACGGCGGTGTTCGTACTCGCGACCGGTGGCGTCGTCGCGTCCGCCGTCGCGACGATGGCTTTGAGTTCGGAGGCGACACTCAACCGCGTCTACTTCGGCACCGACACCCGCGTGCAGGCGCTGCTGGTCGGCGCCGCCGCGGCGGCGTTGCTGGTCCGGGACTGGCGCGGGCTGACCGCCGGCCTGGAGATGTTCCGGTCCCGCTGGGCGCGCTGGGTGGCGTGGATGCTTCCGGTGATCGGCCTCGTGGTGCTGTTTCTGGCCGCCCGCATCGCCACGGGCAGTGTCGAGGAGTTCCGCAGCGGACTGCTGATCGTCGTCGCGCTCGCCGCGATCCTGGTCATCGCGCCGGTCGCACTCGCCCAGGAGGGCCCGGTCGCGCGACTGCTGTCGGTCGGCCCGCTCGTCGGGCTCGGTGCGATCTCCTACGGCGTGTACCTGTGGCATTGGCCGATCTTCCTGCTGCTCAACGGTGAACGCACCGGAGCCTCGGGCTGGCAGCTGTTCGCGCTGCGCTGCGCGGCGACCGTCGCCGTCGCGGCGGTCTCGTGGTGGGCGATCGAACAACCGATCCGCGAGTGGCGCCCGGCGTTCGTGCCGATGCTGCCGCTGGCCGGAGCCACGGCGGCGACGGCCGCGGTGGTCGCGATGACGGTGCTGCCGGTGCGGGTGCTCCCCGAGACCCCGCAGCCCGGTCCGATGATCGACAACGCCGCGCTGGTGGCGCCCGAGATCCCGGTGGAGGTGACGCGTACACCGAAGCCGCTCGCGCCCGGGGATCTGCGGGTGGCGGTGTTCGGCGACTCCATCGCCTGGACCATGATGCGCTACCTGCCCGATACGCCCGGGCTGGACTTCTCCGACTTCACCACCATCGGGTGCGGCATCGCGCGCGGCGGGCCCTACGAGTACGTCGGACAGGAACTGTCGCAGAAGCCGGAGTGCGACGAATGGCCGGCGCGCTGGGCGCAGCGGATCGGCTACGCGAAACCCGATGTGGTGCTGCTGATGGTCGGTCGGTGGGAGGTCGTGGACCGGATGAACGAGGGTCGCTGGACCCACATCGGCGAACCGGGCTACGACGCGTACCTCGAAGGCGAACTCGACCGCGCACTCGACATCCTCGGCTCAACGGGTGCGCGACTGGTCGTGGCGACCGAGCCGTACAACCGCCGGGCCGAGAAGCCGGACGGCAGTCTCTATCCCGAAGATCAGCCCACCCGCGTCGAACGCTGGAACACCATGGTGCGCAACGCCGTCGAGAAGAGGCCGAACGCGACGGTGCTCGACCTGAACAAGAAGCTCAGCCCCAACGGGTACTACCAGACAAAGGTCGACGGGCTACGGGTGCGCAGCGACGGCGTGCACCCGACCCCGGAAGCAGTCGAATGGCTGACTCCGTGGCTGGTCGAGGCGCTCAAGGCGAAGTGATCGAGCGCCCGGCCGAGGGTCAGTGGCCGAGGCGTCCACGGCCGAGGCGCAGCAGCAGCATCGCGAGGTTCTTGCCCTCCTCGCCGAGCACGCTGTAGCGCTCGATGACCTTCATCTCCCGGCTGTGCACCAGACGGGTGCCGCCGGAGGCCATCCGGGCCTTGCCGATCATCCGGGACACCTCGGTGCGGCGCTGAATGGCCTCCAGGATCGTCGCGTCGAGGCGGTCGATCTCCTGGCGCAGCTCGTCGATATCGGGCAACTGGGCGGTTTCCGTCCCTGCAGGCGTGGTCATCTTGTTCTCCGATTCTCGTTGTGTCGGCCCTGGTCGTTCCGGTGTCGGGCCTCAACAAAGAGACGAGCCCCGGATCGCAGAAGCGGACCGCGGGGCTGATGGGAAGCAGCTATGCCACGGGCACCGCGGATCGGTACCCGTAGAAAAATCGCCACTGCGCGTAAAGCACCTGGCCAGTGTGCCACCAGCGGTCGATACCGTGCAAAAAACCGGGACGGGAACCGGGGGAGACGATCACTCTGGCCGACGCGGACACCCGCGCCTCCCGGGGCCTCGCGCCATGGCGGCGATGTCCGCCCGCAGCGGTAAGTTGGGTGCGACATGAGTGTGCACCTGACGCTGAACGACGCCACGCCGATGACCGGCGACGACCTGCTCGAAGGCCTGAACCCGCAGCAACGCCAAGCGGTGCTGCACGAGGGCACCCCGCTGCTGATCGTCGCGGGCGCAGGCTCGGGCAAGACGGCGGTGCTGACGCGGCGCATCGCGTACCTGCTGGCCGCGCGCGACGTCGGTGTCGGGCAGGTGCTGGCGATCACCTTCACCAACAAGGCGGCCGCCGAGATGCGCGAGCGCATCGTCGGGCTTGTCGGCCCGCGGGCGCGCAACATGTGGGTTTCGACGTTCCACTCGACCTGTGTGCGGATCCTGCGTAACCAGGCCTCGCTGCTTCCCGGGCTGAACTCCAACTTCTCGATCTACGACGCCGACGACTCGCGCCGGCTGCTGCTGATGATCGGCAAGGACATGGGCCTGGACACCAAGCGGCATTCGCCGCGGCTGCTGGCCAACGCGATCTCGAACCTGAAGAACGAGCTGATCGGCCCCGCCCAGGCGGCCGCCGAGGCCTCCGAGGCCGCCGACGATCTGGCCCGCATCGTCGCCGATGTCTACGGCGAGTACCAGCGCAGGCTGCGCGCCGCCAACGCCCTGGACTTCGACGACCTGATCGGGGAGACGGTCGCCGTGCTGCAGGCCTTCCCGCAGATCGCGCAGTACTACCGCCGCCGGTTCCGGCACATCCTGGTCGACGAGTACCAGGACACCAACCACGCGCAGTACGTGCTGGTGCGCGAGCTCGTGGGAACGGCCGGCGCGGACGACGATCCTGCCGGCGTGCCGCCCGCCGAGCTGTGCGTGGTCGGCGACGCCGACCAGTCGATCTATGCGTTCCGCGGTGCGACGATCCGCAACATCGAGGACTTCGAGCGCGACTTCCCCAACGCCACGACGATTCTGCTGGAGCAGAACTATCGCTCCACACAGACCATCCTGAACGCGGCGAACTCGGTGATCTCCCGCAACACCGGCAGGCGCGAGAAGCGGCTGTGGACCGACGCCGGTGAGGGTGAGCTGATCGTCGGGTACGTCGCCGACAACGAACACGACGAGGCACGCTTCGTCGCCCAGGAGATCGACTCGCTGTCGGATTCCATCCCGGGCTTCTCCTACAACGACGTCGCGGTCTTCTACCGCACCAACAACTCCTCGCGGGCGATCGAGGAAGTCTTCATCCGCGCCGGCATCCCGTACAAAGTCGTCGGGGGAGTGCGCTTCTACGAGCGCAAGGAGATTCGCGACATCGTCGCCTACCTGCGGGTGCTCGACAACCCCGGGGACGCGGTCAGCATGCGGCGCATCCTCAACACCCCGCGCCGCGGCATCGGGGACCGCGCCGAGGCCTGCGTGGCGGTGCACGCCGAGAACACCGGCCTGAACTTCAACGACGCGCTCGTCGCGGCCGCCGAGGGCAGGGTGCCGATGCTGAACACGCGCTCGGAGAAGGCCATCGCCGGTTTCGTCGCACTGCTCGACGAACTGCGCGGCGGTCTCGACGGCGAACTCGGCGACCTCGTCGAGACGGTGCTCGACCGCACCGGCTACCGCGCCGAGCTCGAGGCCTCCAGCGATCCGCAGGACCTGGCCCGGTTGGACAACCTCAACGAACTGGTCAGCGTCGCACACGAATTCAGCACCGACCTGGCCAACGCTCGCGCGCTGGCCGACGGCGACGACGCGCAGGGCCCGGACACCGCCGACGAGGACGTCCCCGACACCGGTGTGCTCGCGGCGTTCCTGGAGCGGGTGTCGCTGGTCGCCGACGCCGACGACATCCCCGAACACGGCTCGGGGGTGGTGACGATGATGACCCTGCACACCGCCAAGGGGCTGGAGTTCCCGGTGGTGTTCGTGACCGGCTGGGAGGACGGCATGTTCCCGCACATGCGCGCGCTCGGCGATCCCACCGAACTCTCCGAGGAACGGCGGCTGGCCTATGTCGGGATCACCCGCGCCCGGCAGCGTCTCTACCTCAGCCGGGCGAAAGTGCGTTCGTCGTGGGGCCAGCCGATGCTCAACCCCGAGTCGCGCTTCCTGCGGGAGATCCCCCAGGAGCTCATCGACTGGCGCCGCACCGAGGCGCCGGCGTCGTCGTTCTCCGCGCCGGTCGGCAACGCCGGCCGCTACGGCACACCGCGGCCGTCACCGACCCGCCCGGCGGCGGGGAAGAGGCCGCTGATCGTGCTCGAGCCGGGCGACCGCGTGACCCACGACAAGTACGGCCTCGGCCGGGTCGAAGAGGTCTCCGGTGCCGGGGAATCGGCGATGTCGCTGATCGACTTCGGCAGCGCGGGCCGGGTGAAGCTGATGCACAACCACGCGCCGATCTCGAAGCTCTAGTCAGTCGGTGCGGCTCCACCGCGCCGTCCCGGGCAGCGCGGCGAGAACCATCGACGCCGCGGGCAACAGCGGCAGCGCGTAGACCGGTGCAGGCAGTGCCGCCCCGGCGACGAACAGGCCGGCGAAGATCAGCAACGCGATCACCGCGCCGACCACGATCAGCAGGCGCGCGGTGCGCCTGCGCAGCAGCAGCGCGATCACCCCGCTGATCGACGCGGCGGCCGACACCGCCGCCAGGAAGCCCATCGCGACGCAGAACAGGGGATCGGTCGCCCACCAGCCGGTGATCAGGTCGGTCGCGATCACCGCGGTGCCCCACCCCGACACGATGCTCAAGACCGTCGTCGCGATCGCGAACCTCGGGTCGGGCGCCGTGGGCCCGAGGTGCGGTACGGCCCTGGTGGCGGGCTCGGAAACGGGGTGAGCGGGGACGGGGAGGGCGCCGGTGGGGTGGCGCCGCAGGATGCTCGTCGGTGGATCAGCGGCGGCGCTGACGGGGTGCGAACCGGTGTTCAGCGGCGCGCGGCGGAGTATCCGCGTCTCTTCGGTGGAATCAGAAGGCTCGTCGGCCACTCAGCCAACGTAGCCGCCGGGGGAGAGCCCCCGCTTGGCCAGCCAGCCGACCGGGTCGACCCGGTCGGTGCCGTTGAGGTGCACCTCGAAGTGGCAGTGCGGACCGGTCGAGTTGCCGGTGTTGCCCATCTTGGCGATCTGGTCGCCGGCCATCACCCGCTCTCCGACGTTGACCAGGACGGAGCTGTTGTGGCCGTAGAGCGTGACGGTGCCGTCCGCGTGGCGCAGCTTCACCAGGTTTCCGTAGCCGCCCTCGGGGCCTGCGGCGATCACGACGCCGTCGGCGGCGGCCAGGATGGGTGTCCCGATTGCGTTGGCGATGTCGATGCCCGCGTGCAGGACGCCCCAGCGGTAGCCGAAGCCCGAGGTCCACACGCCGGTGGTGGGCATCGCGAACTGGGGCTTGGTGAGGCGGGCTTCGCGCTCGGCCCGTTCCTGGGCGAATGCCGCGGCCTTGGTGATCTCCTCGGCGTGGACGATCGAATTGGAGGCCGGGGCGACGGAGATGACCTGCATGCCGCCCTCGGACCCGGTGATGACGGTCCCGTCACCCAGCGTGGTCTGATCCGCCGCGAGCACGGTCTCGGCGGGTTCGGCGGCAGCGTTCTTGGTCATCGTGTATGCGCCGGCAGCGGTTGCTCCGACTGCCATCGCCGCGACCACCAGGCGACCCTTCACCGGCACTTCCTGCTTGCGATGCTGGCCTTTCCGGGCCCGCATATCGATCTTGTCGGTCTTTGCTGCGCCGTCGCTCAGATCGGTGTGGCTGTCCCGGTATGCGCGGGAGGAGGCGCGGCGCTCGGCGGCGGGCCCGGCGCGGAACTCGCTCGGAACGACGAGATGCAAGGGCATCGGATCGTCGTCGTCGAACAGGTCGTCGAGTTCGGGTGCGTGGATCACTTCGGTGTCGCGGTCAAAAGCCCCCTGCGACAAAGAATCTGCGCAGTCAAGATCGGCAAACTCGGAGAAGGCGTCGAACGGGATGATCTCGGTGACCTCAGTTGAGCCGGGCGTCGTGGAGGCCTCGCGGGCGCGGGGCAGACGATGCTGAGGCAACCTGAAAAGTCCTTAACGTTTGGGGAGTCGTCGTGATCAGACCGTTACTTAGACCAGTGGACGTTAACCAAAATCCAATACGAGTGGCAACCCGAGACGATATTCCCACCCCGAATGTGACTTGAATCACGGTTCGGGCTGCGGTGAGATCGACCACATGAGCGGGAGGCGATGACAACGCCTCCCACTCGGGTCGATACAGTCAGCCCGAGCCCGTCGGGCCTTACCTCTAGCCGCTCACAGACAGGGATGTTCCGAAGTCCATGGACCTCTTCGAGTATCAGGCGAAAGAGCTGTTCGCCAAGCACAACGTTCCCACCACGCCCGGCCGCGTCACCGACAGCGCCGAGGACGCGAAAGCCATCGCCACCGAAATCGGCAAGCCCGTCATGGTCAAGGCGCAGGTCAAGGTCGGCGGCCGCGGCAAGGCCGGTGGCGTGAAGTACGCCGCGACCCCCGAGGACGCGTTCACCCACGCACAGAACATCCTCGGCCTCGACATCAAGGGCCACGTGGTCAAGAAGCTGCTCGTGGCCGAGGCCAGCGACATCGCCGAGGAGTACTACATCTCCTTCCTGCTCGATCGCTCCAACCGCACCTACCTGGCCATGTGCTCGGTCGAGGGTGGCATGGAGATCGAAGAGGTCGCCGCGACCAAGCCCGAACGGCTGGCCAAGGTGCCCGTCGACGCCGTCAAGGGTGTCGATCTGGCGTTCGCCCGTGAGATCGCCGAGAAGGGCCACCTGCCCGCCGAGGTGCTCGACGCCGCCGCGGTCACCATCGCCAAGCTGTGGGAGGTGTTCACCAAGGAGGACGCCACCCTGGTCGAGGTGAACCCGCTCGTGCGCACCCCCGACGATCAGATCCTCGCCCTGGACGGCAAGGTCACCCTGGACGCCAACGCCGACTTCCGCCAGCCCGGCCACGCCGAGTTCGAAGACAAGGACGCCACCGATCCGCTCGAGCTCAAGGCCAAGGAGAACGACCTCAACTACGTCAAGCTCGACGGCGAGGTCGGCATCATCGGCAACGGCGCGGGCCTGGTCATGTCGACGCTGGACGTCGTCGCCTACGCCGGTGAGGCCCACGGCGGCGTGAAGCCGGCCAACTTCCTCGACATCGGCGGCGGCGCATCGGCCGAGGTGATGGCCGCCGGCCTGGACGTGATCCTGGGCGACAGCCAGGTCAAGAGCGTGTTCGTGAACGTCTTCGGCGGCATCACCGCCTGCGACGCGGTCGCCAACGGCATCGTCAAGGCGCTGCAGATCCTCGGTGACGAGGCCAACAAGCCGCTCGTGGTCCGCCTCGACGGCAACAACGTCGACGAAGGCCGGCGCATCCTGGCCGAAGCCAACCACCCGCTGGTGATCCAGGCCGACACCATGGATTCGGGTGCCGACAAGGCCGCTGAGCTGGCCAACAAGTAGCGGACTTAGGGGAAACGAAGCAATGTCGATCTATCTGAACAAAGACTCCAAGGTCATCGTCCAGGGCATCACCGGCGGTGAAGGCACCAAGCACACCAAGCTGATGCTCAAGGCCGGCACCCAGATCGTGGGCGGCGTGAACGCGCGCAAGGCGGGCACCACCGTCACCCATCAGGATAAGGACGGCAAGGACGTCGAGCTGCCGGTGTTCGGCACCGTCGCCGAGGCGATGAAGGAGACCGGCGCGGACACCTCGATCGCGTTCGTTCCGCCGGCGTTCTCCAAGGACGCGATCATCGAGGCCATCGACGCCGAGATCCCGCTGCTGGTCGTCATCACCGAGGGCATCCCGGTGCAGGACAGCGCCTACGCGTGGGCCTACAACGTCGAGAAGGGGCAGAAGACCCGGATCATCGGCCCCAACTGCCCCGGCATCATCACCCCCGGTGAGTCCCTGGTCGGCATCACGCCGAACAACATCACCGGCAAGGGCCCGATCGGCCTGGTGTCGAAGTCCGGCACGCTGACCTACCAGATGATGTACGAGCTGCGCGACCTCGGCTTCTCCACCGCCATCGGTATCGGCGGCGACCCGGTCATCGGCACCACCCACATCGACGCAATCGAGGCGTTCGAGAAGGATCCGGAGACCAAGGTCATCGTGATGATCGGCGAGATCGGCGGCGACGCCGAGGAGCGTGCGGCCGACTACATCAAGGCCAACGTCAGCAAGCCGGTCGTCGGCTACGTCGCGGGCTTCACCGCGCCGGAGGGCAAGACGATGGGCCACGCCGGCGCCATCGTGTCGGGTTCGTCGGGCACCGCCGCCGCCAAGAAGGAGGCCCTCGAGGCCGCCGGCGTGAAGGTCGGCAAGACGCCGTCGGAGACCGCCAAGCTGGCCCGCGAGATCTTCGAGAGCCTGTAACTTTCGCCGCACCGCGAGCGCGCGTGTTTGCACAGCGACACCCCGTCGCAACCGTGCAAACGCGCGCGCTCGCTGCGTTTGTGAGAAGTCCTGCGTTTCAGCGGTCCCGGAATTGCAGATAGCGCCGCAGCAGCGGGTCGGTGAGGTCATACCACGACGTACGGCGGTCCCCGTCGGCCTTCGACGAGTGCACCCACCGCCCGGCCGCCAGCCTGCCCAGCGCCGCCGATGCCGACTGGTTCGAAACCCCCACGGCGGCAGCAAGATCGGACACCGAACGCGGCCCGGTGCCGCGGGCTAGTTCGACGACCAGGCGTTGCTCGCCGGAGGGCAGCCCCCACAGCAGCTGCTGATAGTGCGGTGCGAGCCGGTCGAGCAGCGCGTCGACGGCCGGCGACACCGCCGCCAGCGCGTCCGCGTCGGCGGTCTCGGCCAGCAGATGCCACAGTCGCGGTGTGCCGCCGATGATGTCGTGAATCCTTGTGACGCAGTCTCGCCCGTCCGCCGAGGCGACGAGCGACGCGAGCTCGGTGTCGCCGCGCCGAAGCGCCATCCGCTGCACCAGATCGGCGGCGTCCCCGGGCGTCAACGCGGGTACCGACTCGACGATGAACGACCCGTACCACGGGTACTGACGCGACGCCACCCCGGGGAACAGTGCCGGAGCGGTCCCGAAAACCAAGACCGCGGTCGATGTTTCGACCCACGCGCGCAGGCTGCCCTGCCCCTTCTCGCCGATGGACTCGAACACCCGGTCCAGGTTCTCGATCGCCAGCAGCACCATGCGTCCGGCCGCCGCCGCCAGGATCGCGGCCTCCATCCCGACGGTGTCGCGGATACCGCGCATCGGCGCGACCTCGTCGGCGAGGGCCGGCCCGATCGCACGGGCCGCCTCGGCCAGCAGATCGACATACGAGCCGATGGCCAGTGAGTCCTCGGCGATCGGCACGGGCAGAACGGCGTTCGCCGTTGCCGGGTCGGACAGCGCCCGGTGCACCGCGACGCGCAGCGTGTGGGTCTTGCCGGCGCCACGCGGGGCCACCAGCAGGGTATGCGGGCGGGAGCCGTCGCGCGCGGACGAGACGATGCGGTCGGTCAGCGTCTCGAGCAGATCGGTGCGCCCGACCGTCAGCTCGTCGAGCTCGTCCGCGCTCGCCGCAGCGGGGGTGAACAACAGCGGACGGCTCACCGGCGCATGGCTTTCCATGCACGCTGCAACAGCGGGGACGAGAACCGGTCGGCATCCCCGGCCCGGTTCAGGTAGTGGTCGAGCGTGAGCCGCTCGATGATGGACACCAGCTGAGCGCGGTCGGTGATCGGACTTCCCTCGCTGCGCAGCCGCATCAACACGGTGTCGACGTCCAGTGGCCCGCCGGCGTGTGCGTAGATGTCGAGCAACCCGGCGATCGCCGGGGCGTCGTCGCCGTAGTAGTGCGGTAGCCGGTCCCGGTAGTGCCGCAGATCCCACGGGTCGTACGGGTTACCGATCGCGTCGAGGACCAGCAGGTCGACCAGCTCGGGATACGGTGCCACCCCGGTGTCGTGCCAGGACTTGCGTGCCGCGGCGACCAGATGCTGGATGTAGTACGGCACGTTCTCGGCCGCCGCGGCGATCGCGGCGGCCACCGCGTACTGATCGGTGGCGGGGGTGCCGCTGCCCAGCAGCAGGCACTGGGCGAGATAGGTCGCGTGGTCGGAGCGGATCGGCCCGACCGCGATCTTCGGGATGTCGTTGACGGTGCTCGGCGCGTCCGCCGACACGTGGTGAAAGCCGATCGACCCGGACAGCACCGTCGCGACCCGGCCGGGGTTCTCCTGCCGGACGCGGCGCAGCAGATGCAGGAACGTGTCTCCGGAGCCAGGATCGGCGCGTTCCAGGTTGCGGGCCAGCACGCTGACCTCGTCGATGAACAGCGCCAGGATGCGTCCGTCGGCCCGCCGGATGGCGCGGTGCAGCAGATCGTCCAGAGTGGCCGCGGCCCGGCTGTCGCGATGAAGCTGCACCGGGCCCGCGGTCAGGGTGAGCCGGATCTTGGCCAGTTCCTGCGCCCACGCCGGGTCGAGCCGGCCGAGTTCGGCGAGCAGCGCGGACACGAACTCGGCGTAGCTTTCGCGTTCGGCGCTGACCGAGACGACGACGGCGCCCGAATCGGCGGCCATCCGCTGGACCAGCCGTGCCAGGGAGGTCTTGCCGTGTCGGCGGTCCCCGACGAGCACCGCACCCGAGTGGGGCAGCGAGGCGAGCACCTCGTTGGACTCGCGGACCCGCCCGACGACGTCCTCGGTCGGCACGACGCCCCCGACCACGAGCGACATCGGACGTGGTTCCCAGCTCACGCGTCCAGTGTACGTCTGGTCAGACGTACATCAATGCTGATGTACGTCAATGGTGACTGCTATCTGGCCCGCTGGCCCCTCTGCAACGTGTTCTATTAGCCTCTCGAAGTAACTGGAAGGCGGCAGCATGGCAGTGGATCCACGAACCCCGGTGATCGTCGGCGTCGGGCAGTTCACCGAGCGCATCGACGACCCCGGATACCGCGGGATGTCGGCGGTCGACCTGGCCACCGCGGCCGTCACCGCCGCACTGGCCGACACCGGTGCCGACGCGACGGCGGTTGCCGCCGCGATCGACACGGTCTTCGGGCTCCGGCAGTTCGAGATCTCCGGCCCGATGCCCGCCGCCCTCGGCAAGTCGAACAACTATCCGCGCTCGGTGATGCGGCGAGTGGGTGGCGACCCGGCCAGGGTGGTGCTGGAACCCGTCGGGGGACAGGGGCCGCAGAAGCTCGTCACCGAGGCGGGCGGACTGATCGTCGGTGGCGACGCCGACGTCGTGATGATCATGGGATCCGAACCCGGTTCGACGGCCAAGTATTTCGCCTACCGCGACGACAAGCCCGACTTCACCGAGCACGTCGACGGTCAACTCGAAGACCGTGGCCACCAGATCTTCAACTACATCGACGAATACACCGTCGCTCACGGTCTCACCGGCGCCCCGGTGCAATACGGCCTGCTCGACAACGCCAGGCGCGCCCGCCTCGGCTTCGGCGTCGCGCAGT
This sequence comes from Mycolicibacterium parafortuitum, assembly GCF_010725485.1. Lineage (NCBI taxonomy): Bacteria > Bacillati > Actinomycetota > Actinomycetes > Mycobacteriales > Mycobacteriaceae > Mycobacterium > Mycolicibacterium parafortuitum. Next base: position 2,606,583 of record NZ_AP022598.1, read on the forward strand.
ACCGCCATCAGATGGCCGAACTGTTCGCGCCGATGTCCAAAGTGGCTGCGAAGAACCCGTTCTCGTCGTCTCCGGTGGAGCGTTCGGTCGAAGAGGTCGAGACGGTCACCGACGAGAACCGGATGATCTGCGATCCCTATCCCCGGTTGCTGGTGGCCCGCGACACCGTCAACCAGGGTGCCGCCGCGATCCTGATGTCGGTCGAGGCGGCACGCAGACTCGGTGTACCGGAACACAATTGGGTCTACTTGCACGGCCACTCGGACCTGGTCGAGCAGCCGCTGCTGGCACGCGCCGACCTTGGCGCGAGCCCTGCCGCGGTGCACGCCGCCGACGAGGCGCTGCGTGTGGCCGGCATCGGCGTCGACGATATCGCCACCTTCGACCTGTACAGCTGCTTCCCGTTCCCGGTCTTCGTGATCTGCGAGGCGCTCGGGCTGGCCACCGACGATCCGCGGGGGCTGACACTGACCGGCGGCCTGCCGTACTTCGGTGGCCCCGGAAACAGCTACTCGCTGCACGGTATCGCCGAGACCGTGTCCCGGATGCGGGACGCACCAGGAGAATTCGGTCTCGTCGGCGCCAACGGCGGCATCATGAGCAAGTACTCTGTCGGCGTCTACTCGACCACCCCGGTCGACTGGCGCACCTCGCGCAGCGCCGATCTGAACGCGCAGATCGCCGAGCTTCCCGCGGTCCCGGTGGTCAAGACACCGAACGGTGCCGGAACCATCGAGACGTACTCGGTGCGCTACGACTGGCCGGTGCGCACCGGGATCATCGTCGGCAGGCTCGACGCCGACGGCTCCCGGTTCATGGCGACGACCGAGAACGCCGACCTGGTGGCGCTGATGAGCGACGGTGACCCGCTGGGCGCGAAAGTCACTGTCACGCCGACGGACAACGGGAACCGCGCCGTCCTTCGCTAGAACCGACCGGCGAGGTCGCGGCGATCAGGTCAGCGCACCGAGCTTGCCCGCCAGCCGCTCGACATAGCCGGCGACCTCTGCCTCGGGCTTGTCGGGCAGGCCGAACAACACCTCGGTGACCCCCAATTCGCGCCAGCGCGCGAGTTTCTCGGGGTCCGGCTTGAAATCCAGTGCGACGATCTGCGGGGCGCCGTCGCGGCCGGCCGCGGCCCAGGTGTCCTGCAGCAGCTTGACCGGCGCGTCGATGTCGAAGTCCCGCGGCGTGGTGATCCAGCCGTCGGCCGAGCGGGCGATCCACTTGAAGTTCTTCTCGGTGCCCGCGGCGCCGACCAGCACCGGGATGTGTGCCTGTACCGGCTTCGGCCACGCCCAGGACGGCCCGAAGTTGACGAACTCACCGTCGTATTCGGCCTCTTCCTGCGTCCACAGCGCCCGCATGGCCTCGAGGTACTCGCGCAGCATCGTGCGCCGGCGGCCCGGAGGGACCTTGTGGTCGGCGAGCTCGTCGGTGTTCCAGCCGAAGCCGACGCCGAGGGACACCCGCCCGCCGGAGAGATGATCGAGCGTCGCGATCGACTTGGCCAGCGTGATCGGGTCGTGTTCGACGGGCAGCGCCACCGCGGTGGACAGCCGCACCCGCGACGTGACCGCCGCGGCCGTCCCGAGGGACACCCACGGGTCCAGCGTGCGCATATAGCGATCGTCGGGCAGCGTCTCGTCCCCGGTGGTGGGGTGGGCGGCCTGCCGTTTGATCGGAATGTGCGTGTGCTCGGGGACGTAGAACGTCTCGAATCCATGCTCGTCGGCCAACTTCGCGGCAGCCGCGGGCGTGATGCCCCGGTCGGAGGTGAACAGCACCAGCCCATAGTTCATACCCAGGATTAGAACGTGTTCCAATCTGTGGCCGCAAGGGGGTCCTTCTTCAGCACCGCGAGCCCGGGGCTTTTCCCTCACCACGATCCATACCGATGACCGCGTCGGCCGGTGGCGGTTGCATGGCCCCATGACGACCGAACGCATCGCCGAGCACGTCAAGTTCGCGTACTGGGTCCCCAACGTCAGCGGCGGCCTGGTCACCAGCGACATCGAGCAGCGCACCGACTGGAACTACGAGTACAACCGCACGCTCGCCCAGACCGCGGAGAACAACGGGTTCGAATACGCGCTGTCCCAGGTGCGGTACGAGGCCAGCTACGGCGCGGAGTACCAGCACGAATCGACCAGCTTCAGCCTCGCACTGCTGCTGGCCACCGAACGGCTCAAAGTGATCGCGGCCGTACACCCGGGACTGTGGCAGCCCGCGGTGCTGGCCAAGCTCGGCGCCACCGCCGACCAGCTCTCCGGCGGGCGGTTCGCGGTCAACGTCGTGTCGGGTTGGTTCAAGGACGAGTTCACCCACCTCGGCGAGCCGTGGCTCGAACACGACGAGCGCTACCGGCGCAGCGCCGAGTTCCTCCAGGTGCTGCGCAAGATCTGGACCGAGGACGACGTGGATTTCCGCGGAGACTTCTACCGCATCCACGACTTCACGCTGAAGCCCAAACCGCTCAACACCCCCGAGCGGCCGAATCCCGAACTGTTCCAGGGCGGCAACTCCACCGCCGCGCGACGCAACGGTGGCCATCACGCCGACTGGTACTTCTCCAACGGTAAGGATTTCGACGGGGTCACCGAACAACTCGTCGAGGTCCGTGACCATGCCCGCGACGCCGGCCGCGAGGTCAAGTTCGGGCTGAACGGGTTCATCATCGCCCGCGACACCGAAAAGGAAGCCAGGGAAGTCCTGCGCGAGATCGTCGCGAAGGCCAACCGGCCCGCCGTCGAGGGTTTCCGCGATGCGGTCCAGCAGGCCGGGAACTCGACCGCGGACAAACGCGGAATGTGGGCCGATTCCAGCTTCGAGGATCTCGTCCAGTACAACGACGGCTTCCGGTCCCAGTTGATCGGCACACCGGAACAGATCGCGGAGCGGATCGCGGCGTACCGTCGCCGCGGCGTCGACCTGATCCTCGGCGGATTCCTGCACTTCCAGGAGGAGATCGAGTACTTCGGGGCCCGCGTGCTGCCGCTGGTGCGCGAGATCGAGGAGGCCGAGCAGAACTCCGCCGACGCCCCCGTGCTCGCCTCGGCCTGACCGGTCGGGGGCACCGCCGCAACCGGCGCCGCGGCGTCTCGCGCGTGGACAGGGCCACCCGGCGGTGCGCTAGCGTGGGTTGATCGAAACGCTCAGGCGGATCCATCGCCGTCGCTCGTCGACAACGTCGTCACCCATGGCGTCACCGTCGGTTCCGATGCCCGCACAGCACAGGAGAGGTCATGACGTACCCACAAGGCGCGCCCGGAGGACCTGGATTCCCACCGGCGCAGCAGCCGACAACCCAGTTCTCCGCGCCGACGCAACAGTTCAACACCTTCGGTGAGACCGAACCCGCCGCTGACGGCCCTGCCAAGCTGCCCGCCTACCTCAGCGCCGCGACCGCGGTGCTGGGCCTGCTGGTCTATTTGGCCAGCTTCGGTCCGAAGCTGACGCTCAGCGACGCGCCGATCGACGTGTCCATCTCACCCGTGCGGTTCGACCTCGCGGTCGCGGCCGCCGTGCTCGCCGCGCTGATCGCCGGAATCGGGCTGCTGCCCAAGCAGGTCGTGCGCCCCGCGCCGGTGGCCGCGCTGTCCGTGCTCGGTTTCCTGATCGCGATCTCGACGCTGTTCGAAGGATTCGACGGCACCACCGTCGGGTGGGGCGTCTACCTCGTCGTCGCGTTCACGCTGCTGCAGGCCGCCGCCGCCGTCGTGGTGCTGCTGTTCGACTCCGGGATCATCACCCCGCCGGTGCCGCGGCCCAAGTACGACCAACAGCAGCAGTACGGCCAGTACCCCGGCTACTACGGCCAGCCCGGCCAGCACGGCGGGCAGCAGTTGCACGCCCCCCAGCACCAGCAGGCGCCCCAGCAGCAGCAGCGCCCCGGCTACCCGACGCCGTACGGCGCGTACGGCGGCTCCGGTCAGACGACCGGTGGCTTCCAGGCGCAACAGCCGTCGGGCCCGCCGACCCCGCCCACCGGCTTCCCGACCTACGGCCAGCCGCCGGCGAGCAACACGCCGACCACCCAGACCCCGACGACTCACCAGGGCCAGTCATCCTCGCAGTCGGATCAGTCCTCGTCGTAGTCTGAGCCGCGCGTGCGCGAACGTCGTGCGCCCGAGCGTCTGCGAGGAGTGGTCCAACCCGTGAGCACCCGGCCGGTCGGTACACGCCAGGCGCGTGACCTGCTTCGGGTCGCATTCGGTCCGTCGATCGTGGCGTTGGTCGTGATCGCGGCCGTCGTGCTGCTGCAGCTGGTGATCGCCAACAGCGACATGACCGGAGCGCTCGGCGCGATCGCCAGCATGTGGCTCGGTGTGCACCAGGTGCCGGTGTCGATCGCCGGCTCCGCCCTGGGTGTGATGCCGCTGTTGCCGGTGCTGCTGATGATCTACGGCACGGCCCGCACCACCGCGGCCGCGACGGTCAGCTCGTCGTGGTTCGTGACCAGGTGGGTGGTTGCCTCCGCACTGGGGGGTCCGCTGCTGATCGCCGCGATCTGCCTCGCCGTGATCCACGACGCCGCGTCGGTGCTCACCGAGTTGCAGACCCCCGACTCGCTGCGCGCCTTCGGCGGGGTGCTCGTGGTGCACGCGATCGGCGCGGCCGCCGGTGTCGGATCCCGCGTCGGGCGCCGGCTGCTGGCGGCCTCACCGCTGCCGAACTGGATCCCCGACGCGCTGCGGGCGGCGGCCGCGGGCGTCATCGCCCTGATGGGGCTCTCCGGTGCGGTGGTCGCCGGGTCGCTGATCGTGCACTGGTCGACGATGCACGATCTGTACTCCATCACCGAATCGATGTTCGGCCAGTTCAGCCTCACCGTGCTGTCGGTGCTCTACCTGCCCAATGTGATGGTCGGGGCGGCCGCGGTGGCGGTCGGCTCCAGCGCGCACATCGGGCTGGCCACGTTCAGCTCGTTCACCGTCTTCGGCGGCGACATCCCCGCGCTGCCGGTGCTGGCCGCCGTCCCGACGCCGCCGCTGGGGCCGGTGTGGGTCGCGCTGATGATCATCGCCGCGGTCTCGGCCGTGGCGCTGGGACAGCAGTGCGCGCGCCGGCCGCTGCCGTTGCTGCTCGCGCTGGCGAAGGTGGCGGTGGCGGCGGCGGTGGCGGCGGCGGTGATGGCGCTGCTCGGGTCCGCCGGCGGGGGACCGCTCGGCAACTTCGGCGACGTCGGCGTCGACCAGGCCACCTTCGCGCCCGCGGTGTTCCTGTGGTTCGCCGGTATCGGCGGTTTGACCACGGTGATGTCGGGCGGCGTCACGCCTCGGGTGCACAGACCCAAACCCGTGCCGGCCGACCCCATCGACGACGACCGTCTCGAGGACCCCCCCGAGGTCGAGGACGAATCCGTCACCGAGGCCGTCCCCGAGATCGAGGACGAACCCGTCACCGAGGTCATCGCCCCCGAGGATCCGGTCCCCGCCCCCGAGGATCCCGCACCTATCGACGTCGCACCGCCGCCCGATGAACTGGATCCGGAAGAGCATTTCGTGGTCGACGGCGACGAAACGCCGCCTTCGGGCGGTGGCCACGGCGGACCGGGATACCGCGACCACTAGGATTCCAGCGTGCAGCCCGAGGCCGATGGACGCGACGAGCAGTCCACCATCAGCGTGCCTCCCAGCGCTCCGGCGCGCGTCGTGGTGCTGGCATCTGGCGCCGGCTCGCTGCTGTCCGCACTGCTCGACGCCGCGGTCGCCGACTTCCCCGCCCGCGTCGTCGCGGTCGGCACGGACCGGGCGTGCGCCGCCCTCGACATCGCGGCGCGGGCCTCGATACCGGTGTTCACCGTCAGGCTCGCCGACCACCCCGACCGGGCCGCGTGGGACGCCGCGCTGACCGACGCCACCGGATCCCACCGGCCGGATCTGGTGGTCTCGGCCGGCTTCATGAAGATCCTTGGCACCGAATTTCTTTCACGGTTCCCGGGCCGCGTGCTCAACACCCACCCGGCGCTGCTGCCCGCGTTCCCCGGCGCCCACCCGGTGCGCGACGCCCTGGACTACGGAGTGCGCGTCACCGGCGCCACGGTGCACCTGGTCGACGCCGGCACCGACACCGGCCCCATCGTCGCGCAGCAGGCCGTGCCGGTGCTCGACGGCGACGACGAAACGACCCTGCATGAGCGGATCAAAGTGATCGAACGACAACTTCTCGTGGACGTGGTGGCCGCAGTGGCGACCCGCGGCGTGACGTGGTCAGGACGAAAGGCGATATTAGGATGAGCGACAACGACTTTCGGCGGCCGATCCGGCGCGCCCTGATCAGCGTCTACGACAAGACCGGCCTCGTGCCGCTGGCGGAGGGGCTGCACGCGGCGGGCGTCGACATCGTCTCGACCGGATCGACCGCGAAAACCATTGCCGCCGCCGGGATCCCGGTCACCCCGGTGGAGGACGTCACCGGATTCCCCGAAGTCCTCGACGGCCGGGTCAAGACGCTGCACCCGCACGTGCACGCCGGTCTGCTGGCCGACCAGCGCAAGCCCGAGCACGTGTCGGCGCTGGAGAAACTCGGTGTCGCGGCGTTCGAGCTGGTCGTGGTCAACCTGTATCCGTTCACCCAGACCGTGAATTCCGGCGCGGGCGTCGACGAGTGCGTGGAGCAGATCGACATCGGCGGACCGTCCATGGTGCGCGCGGCGGCGAAGAACCACCCGAGCGTCGCGGTCGTCGTCGAACCGATCGGCTACGACGGTGTGCTCGCCGCGGTTCGCTCCGGCGGGTTCACCTACGCCGAGCGCAAGAAGCTGGCGTCGTTGGCGTTCCGGCACACCGCCGAATACGACGTGGCGGTCGCATCCTGGATGGAGACGGTGCTCGCGCCGGAGGAGAGCGGCGCCGACTCGGCGGGCGCCGACCCGCAGCTGCCGCCGTGGCTGGGGTCGACGTTCCGGCGTACCTCGGTGCTGCGCTACGGCGAGAACCCGCACCAGAAGGCCGCGCTGTACCGCGACGACAGCGGCTGGCCGGGCCTCGCGCAGGCCGAACAGCTGCACGGCAAGGAGATGTCCTACAACAACTACACCGACGCCGACGCGGCGTGGCGCGCCGCGTTCGACCATGAGGACATCTGCGTCGCGATCATCAAGCACGCCAACCCGTGTGGCATCGCGGTGTCGTCGGTGTCGGTGGCCGACGCCCATCGCAAGGCCCACGAGTGCGATCCGCTGTCGGCGTTCGGCGGCGTGATCGCCGCCAACACCGAGGTCACCGTCGAGATGGCCGAGACCGTCGCCGGCATCTTCACCGAGGTGATCATCGCGCCGGCCTACGAACCCGGCGCGGTCGAGGTGCTGGCGCGCAAGAAGAACATCCGGGTGCTCGTCGCGTCCGAACCGCAGCCCGGCGGGACCGAGTTCCGTCAGGTCAGCGGCGGTCTGCTGCTGCAGCAGCGCGACGCGCTCGATGCGGCCGGCGACGACCCGAACAACTGGACGCTGGCCACCGGCACCCCTGCCGACCCGGCCACTCTGGCCGACCTGGTGTTCGCGTGGCGCACCTGCCGTGCGGTGAAGTCGAACGCGATCGTGCTCGCCAAGGACGGTGCCACCGTCGGAGTCGGCATGGGTCAGGTCAACCGCGTCGACGCGGCACGGCTGGCGGTCGAGCGCGCCGGGGACCGCACCCGCGGCGCGGTCGGCGCCTCGGATGCGTTCTTCCCGTTCCCGGACGGCCTGCAGACCCTCATCGATGCCGGCGTCAAAGCCGTCGCCCATCCGGGCGGCTCGGTCCGTGACGACGAGGTGACGGCGGCAGCCGAGGCCGCCGGGATCACGCTGTACCTCACCGGCGCACGACATTTCGCGCACTGAAGCGATGATCCGGCTGACGACGTCGCGCCGCACCGCGATCGCGGTGCTGACCGTTCTGTGCGCGCTGCTGGTGCCGTCCTGCACGCGCGTCGTCGACGACGCGCGTGGCGTGGCCGCCCAGCCGGGTCAGGTGTTCGGGTCGTACGCATCCGAGGCGGACTGCACACCGGTCGATGCCGCCCTCGTCGACGTGCCCACCCCGGCGGGCGTCGCGGCGGGCAGGGACCCGGTGCTGCGGATCCCGGTGCCCGAGGGCTGGAAACGGATCTCGGCGCTGGATTCGCCGATGATCCGGTTCGTGATCCGCGCGGACAAGCTCGCCTCGCGCGGCGTCGCCCCCACGGCGGTCGTCACGCTCGAATCGCACCGCGGTGAGCTCTCGGCGCGGTCGTTCTTCGACGAGCAGCGCCGCCAGGTGACCCGGCTCGGGGTGACCGATCTGGTGCTCAACGACACCACGCTGTGCGGCCTGCCCGCGGTGCGCGGCCACTACATGTCACCGAAGATCGGCGCCACCGGTTCGCGCCGCGCGGAACTGCTCAGCGCGGTCATGTACACCAAGGGCCGCACCTTCGGTGTCGCGGTCACGGTGCAGAGCGCCGACGAGAACGATCCGGAGTATCAGCACGACGCGGCGCAGATCCTGGACGGCTTCCAGATGTTGCCGCCGGGCTGATCCGTCAGGGCAGTCCGGACAGCAGCTGCCGGCGCACCGTCCTGAGGTGGTTGCGCATCGCCTCCTGGCTGCGGTGGGCGTCGCGGTCGAAGATGGCGTCGGCGATCTCGCGGTGTTCGCGTTGGCACACGGTGCTGTTCTCTTCGGTGTACGGACGGTTGTCGAGGGCACTGCCGGCCAGGTGGCGGCGCCCGGCCTCGACCATCTCGTGCAGTGCGACCACCACGGTGTTGTGGGTGGACAGGGCCAGCGCGCGGTGAAAGGCCATGTCCCACATCATGAATTCCGCAGGACTCTGCGCCTGCTCGCCGCGCTCCAGACACCGCCGGATTTCGGCGAAGTCCTCCGCTGTCGCGGCGACCGCCACCAGTGTCATCAGGTTGGGTTCCCACGCCGCGCGGGCCTCGATCAGATCCAGCGGGCTGAGCCGCACCGGAGTCTTGACGGTGTCGGGAGAGGCGGTGCCGTCTTCGGTCAGGAAGGTGCCGCGGCCCACCTCCCGGGTGATCCGTCCTTGGCGTTCCAGCACGTCCAGTTGTCGGCGCACGTCATGGCGACTGCAACCGAGCAGTTCGGCCAGCGCGCGCTCGGTGGGCACGCGGCCTCCGGGTTTGAGTGCACCGGAGAGCAACTGGTCGTCGAGATATCGGGCGACCGCGTTCGGATCGGCCTCGCGATCCCCGAGGGAGGGTGTCATTGTCCGGTGACCACCGAACTGACGAACCGGAGGTGCTCGGTCATCGCACTGGCGGCGCGGCGCCGATCGCGCTGCAGCAGCGCCTCGACGATCTCGTGGTGCTCACGTTCGATCGCCGCGCGATTCTGCGCGGTGAAACCGTCGCGCTTCAGTCGCCCCCATACAGGGTTGTTGCGTGTCGAATTCAGTACGTCGACCATCGCCACGATCTGAGTGTTGTGGGTGGCCACGGCGAACGCGTGGTGCAACGAGATGTCCCACTTCTCGAAGGACTCGTAATCGGTGGCAGCAGAACCCCTCTCGAGACAACGCTGCAATTCGGCGAAGTCCTCTTCGGTCGCCGCCAGTGCCGCGAGCGAGACCACCTCGGGTTCGAACAGCAGCGAGGCCGTCATGATCGCCGCGGGCGCGAATGACGCGCCAGGCCCCGACGATGTGGCGCCGCCCTCGGGAGCGAGAAAGGTGCCGCGACCGACTTCGCGGACGACGCGACCCTCGCGCTCGAGCTCGGCCATGACGCGGCGGACCTGCGCGCGCGAACATCCGAGTCGCTCGGCGATGTTGCGCTCGGCAGGGATCCGGCCGTCGGGCGGCAACGGGGCGGCCAGCACCTGCTCGTCGATCATGCGACGGATGTCGCGATCGCTGAGCGGTCCGGTGTCGAACACCATCGGCGACGCCCCCTTCATCCCCTGCAGAACCTGCGTGAACAACTGTAACCAATGCGACCGCATTCAGCGTGTGTGATGGACAACCCTACGTATTGCAACCAATCAAGACCAATCCTACGGAGTAACGCGTGCGTAAACTCTGTGCTGTCTGGAGAGCAATCAAATTGACTTAAGGAGGTCCATGCCTGGCTCGTCCGGTCCGGACACGGCGGACAGACTCGCGCTCGCGGCGCTGGTGCGGGCACTGCCCGTCGGCGCCGTCGAGGACGTCCTGCGGGACTGCGGACTGGCAGCGCGGCGGGTGAGGGCCCTGCCGCCGTGGGTCACGACGTACCACGTGCTGGCGTCTGCCATGCGCCCGGCGCTGACTTATGGCGACGTCACCGACCTGTTGTGGACGACCCTGCCCGCGGCGACCGGCCGCGGGCTGGCGCATCCGAAACCGACCAGCGGAGCCGTCACCCGGGCCAGGTCGCGGCTGGGGGTCGAGCCACTGGCGGTGCTCGCGCGCAGAGCCGCGCGCGCGGCCCTGGGCGATTCCGCCGTTCAGACCGTCGAACTGCACCGATACGGACCCGAAGGGCTACCGGGATGCTGGTGGATCACCGATCGTGAGACCGGTCTGCTCCGCGGATGCGACGTCCGCGGTGACGAGCTCGGGGCGGCGGCGGACCTCGTGCGTGCGAGCGGCGCCGTCCATGTCGTGGTATCCGCGGCGGACGTCGACACCGCGGCACTGGGCCGCGCAGTCGGCGCCGCGATCGTCACCGTGGAGTCCGGTCCCGGCGGGCCGGCATCCGGCGGCGCGCTCTGGTCACGGGTGCGGGCGCGCACCCCGGAGGTCTGGCGGCAGGACGTGCTGGCGCGAGCGTGCGTCGAACTGGCCGTGGAGGTGGCGCTGCGCGATACCGGTCCGACACTGCGGCCCTGAGTCCCTTTAAGTCAATTGACGCGATCTGTGGCGCGCGGTGACTTTGCGTGATTGTGTTCACGGCACCACCCCAACCACTTACATTGATTGGGCGCGGAATGGTTACACATTGGTTGCGAACACACTCTGTGGGAGAGACATGAACAAAGCGACGAAGGTCTGGTCCAGCGCTGCGGCTGCTGCGGTGTTGCTCGTAGTCCCCGCCTGTTCGCAGGGCGGCGAGGAGGACCCACTGGTGGTGGGGATGCTGATGGCCTTCAGCGGGCCCACCGCGGTCGAGGGGGCCGAGGTCGTCAACGGGTGCCTCCCGGCGGCCACGGAGATCAACGACGCGGGTGGTGTGCTCGGGCGCACCATCGAGTGTGAGGCCTTCGACACCAAGGGCACCGCCAGCGATTCCGTGCCCGCCGCCCGGCAGATGCTGAGCACCACCTCGAATCTCTTCGCGGTGCTCGGTCCCAGTACCGCCGAGGCGGTCGCGGCCGCACCGGTTCTCGAAGAGGCCACCCAGGTGATGTTCTCCCCGGCAGGCGACGGACGCTTCGACCGCACCGAACTCGACTACTACTACCGCCTGATCACCTCGGATTCCGTTGGGGCCCAGGCGATGGCGCTGCACGCCAAACAGCAGGGCTTCGGCAACGTCGCGCTGGTGTTCGTCGGTGGCGCCTCCGCGCAGGCCAACATCCCGCCGCTCGAAGAGGCGCTCGGTGGGTTGGGTATCCCCGTCACCGAGGCGCTCACCATCCAGCCGGAGCAGCCCTCGTACCGCACCGAGGTGGCCCGCATCCTGCAGAACCGGCCTGCCGCGATCGTCTTCGAGGCGGACGCCGTCTCGGCGGGAACATTCCTGACAGAGCTGAATCAGGCCGGCGGCGGGGATATTCCGGTCGTCACCAATACGCTGGCCACCACCGGCGACTGGCAGAAGGCGGCGGTGACCGCCTACGGCGGTGACGATGCGCTGGCCAAGTCGCTGCAGATGGTCGTGCGCTATGCCCAGGAGGGCGGTCCGGGCACCGAGACCTACGTCGAGACACTGCAGTCGCTCGACGGGCAGGACGGCATCGACGTTCCGTCGTTCAAGGACAGCGCCTACGCGCGCGCCGCATACGACGGGGTGATCGTGGCCGGCCTCGCGGCGACCAAGACCGATTCCGTGGAGCCCGAGGACTACAACTCCGCCATACCCGAGTTGCTGGCAGCCGGCGACGGTAAGACCGTGGTGAGCAACTACGCCGACGGCGTCGATGCGATCAAGGAAGGCAAGGACGTCCAGTACGTCGGCGCCAACGGCGAATACCGGCTCAACGAGTTCCACAACGTGATCGGCGCATTCGCCTACTACGACTGGGATCCGTCGACCAAGTCGCTGCGCCTGGTCAAGCAACTGCCCGCCGAAGAGCTCGAGGCGTTGGCCAGCGGGCAGCGCTGACAGCAGTGAATCTCGTCGTCTCCGCAACTGTATTCGGGGTGGTGATCGCCGCGGTGCTGGCCTTGGCCGCGGTCGGTTTCACCCTCCAGTACAGCGTCTCCAATGTTTTCAACCTCGCCTTCAGCGAGACCATGGTGGTATCCGGCTTCGCGGCGCTGGCCGCCAACCAGGCCGGGATCCCGCTGGCCGGTGCGGCGCTGGTGGGTGTCGCGGCAGGCGCCGTCGTCTCACTGCTGCTGAACCAGTTCGTCTACCAACCGTTCGCGCGCCGCGGCGTATCGGTGTTCCAGATGCTGGTGATCAGCCTGGCGGTGAGCCTGGTCCTGGCCAATACGCTGCTGGCCGTGGTGGGTCCGCTGTCGTTCCACTACGACGCGAGTCCGACAGTGCTGTTCACCGTCGCCAGTGCCGCGGTCACCGACCTGCAGTTGACGGTGATCCTGCTCGCGGTGGTGACCATGATCGGGATGCACGTGCTGCTCAAGCGATCCCGGTTGGGTATGGCGATGCGCGCAGCCTCGGTGGACGGTGGGCTGGCCCAGTCCTGTGGCATCCGCACACAACGCGTGGTCGCCACCGCATGGGCGATCTCCGGTGCGCTGTGCGGGCTGGCCGGGGTCGCGCTGTTCACCATCAGCTCGTCCTTCTCGGCGACCTCGGGGCGGACCTTCATCGTGCTGGTGATCGCGGCGGCGGTGCTGGGCGGCATCGGTGACGCCTACGGGGCGATGCTCGGCGCGTTGGTACTGGGCCTGGCGACCGAACTGACCGCGGTGTGGCTGGATCCCAGCTTCAAGATCGCGATCGCGTTGCTGGTCCTCATCGGCGTGCTGATGGTGCGGCCGCAGGGCATCCGGGCGGAGTTCTCGACAGGCAGGGCCCTACAGGTATGAGCACGGGAGCGGGTCATCGATGAGTGCGGATCTGAGCTTCTACATCGTCACGCTGGTGGTGTACGCCACCGTCGCCGTGATCGGCTGCTGGGGCCTTGAGCTCCAGTACTCCGACACCGGGCTGCTGAACCTGAGCTACATCGTGTCGGTCGCCGTGGGCGGGTACACGGTCGCGCTGCTGTCGCTGGGACCGCCGGAGGACAAGAGCGGCACCGTAGTTCAGGAGTATTTCTGGGGAACCGCGCTGCCCTTCCCGCTCCCGTTCGTCGGTGCGGTGTTGGCGGGCATGCTGATCTCGCTGCCGATCGGCCTCGTCGCACTGCGGCGCCTGCGGTCGGATTACCAGGCCGTCGCGATGCTGTCGATCGCTCTGATCGCCGCGGCCCTGGTGGTGGCGATGCCCGGGATGCTGGGCGGCGGACACGGGTTGTACCTGATCCCGGCGCCGCTCAAATCCGAACTCGGGCTGCGCTCCGACGAGTACTCCTGGTTCTACGCCGGATTCGCGCTGCTGCTGACGGCACTGGCGGCATGGGTGGTCCTGCGGATCTCCCGGGCACCGGTGTGGCGCGTGCTGCGGGCGGTGCGGGAGAACCCCGAAGCCGCAGATGCACTCGGAATCAACGTCACCCCGGTTCGGTTGACGGCGTTCGCCGTCGGCAACGGCTTGGGTGCGCTCAGCGGCGCGATCCTGGCCGCGTTCATCGGGACCTACGCCCCGGCGGACTGGTCCTATCAGGAGACGCTGATCCTGATGGGCGCCGTGATCGTCGGCGGGGCGGGCAACCGCTTCGGAGTCCTGATGGGCGCGTTGCTGATTCCGGTGGGGCTGACGGAGGCGACTCGCTACCTGCCGCAGCTCGGCGCACCCGGCACCGTGGACGCGCTGCAGTACGTGGTGGTCGGACTGGTGATCATTGCCTTCCTCTGGTGGCGCCCACAGGGCGTGTTCCCGGAACGGAAGCGAACTTTCGGCGTCGACGGAAACCCGGTGCCGTTTTGGGACCGCACGCAAGCCAAGCAGGGAGCCTTGTGATGACCGACAGCATCATGACCATCGAAGGCCTGACGGTCGGATACGGCAGTATCCGGGTGCTGGAGGACGTGTCGCTGAACATCCCCAAGGGCCGTATCACCGCGGTGGTCGGACCCAACGGTGCGGGCAAGTCGACGCTGCTGCACGCGCTGGCCGGAACCGCCCCGGTGCAGGCAGGCCGGGTGCTGTTCGGCGGGCAGGACATCGTCGGCCTCGCGCCGTACCAGCGGTCCCGCCGCGGCATCATGCGGACCTTTCAGATGCCCGCCGACTTCGGCAGGCTCACCGTGCTGGAGAACCTGCTGCTGGCCGACCGCTCGGTGGGCGGCACCGGGTTCCTCCAGGTGTTCACCCGGCCGCGGCGCAGCTGGCTGCCCGGGCAGCGGGAGGCGGTGGCGCGGGCCCGGAAGTTGTTGGCCGAGTTCGGGCTCGAAGCCAAGGAGAACGACTACATGGGCGATCTCTCCGGCGGCCAGCGGCGGATCCTGGAGCTGCTGCGCGCGGTCACCACGGATCCGCGGATGCTGCTGCTCGACGAGCCGTTCGCCGGGGTGCACGCCAGCATCATCGAGCGCATCTCCGACTTCCTCGTCCAGCTCAGGGAGCGGGGGATCAGCATCCTGATGGTCGCCCACGAACTCGACGCGGTCGAACGGCTGACCGACGCCGTGGTGGTGATGGCTCGTGGTCAGGTGCTGTTCGAAGGGTCGATGGCGGCCGCGCGCCGGGAGAAGGAAGTGGTGGACGCATATGTCGCCGGATGAATCGCCGGTTGGCTCCCGAATGAACTCCGGCACAACGGTGCTCGGAGTCCGAGATCTCACGGTCGGTTACAACGGCGTACCGATCGTGCACGACGTCAGCCTGGAACTGGTTGCCGGGACCACCGCCTGCGTGGTGGGACCCAACGGGTGTGGCAAGAGCACGCTGCTCAAGGGACTGGCCGGGCTGGTCAAGCCGATGGGCGGTGTCGTCGACCTCGCAGGCCGGGGTGACATCACCGGCATGTCCACCGCCGAGCGGGCGGTCAGCGGCATGGGGTACGTCCCGCAGATCGACGACGTCTTCAAACCGTTGACGGTGGAGGAGAACATCGTCATCGGTGGTTACACGTTGTCGCGCAGCAAGGTCGCGGCCAACAAAGAGCGTGTCCTGGAGCTGTTCCCGCGGCTCAAATCCATGCTCAAGCGTCACGCCGGTGTGCTCTCGGGCGGCGAGCGCAAGATGCTGGCGATGGCGCGGGTGCTGATGCTCGAGCCCACCGTGCTACTGCTCGACGAGCCCACCGCCGGGCTGACCGAGGAGATGGCGTCGAGGCTGCTCGACGAACAGCTCACCGAGCTCAAGGCCGACGGCATCGCGGTGCTGCTGGTCGAACAGCGCGCCAATCTCGCGATGGCATCGGCGGATTGGGCCTATGTGCTGGCGACCGGCCGCGTGCGCCGGTCGGGTTCGGCGGCGCAGCTGCGGGCCGACCCCAGCTTCTCGCACATCTTCCTCGGCGGCACCGAAGAGGCCCTCGTGGCCGCCGCCGAAACCACGGATACCGAAGGAGAGGTTCGTTGCAGTTAGTTCAATTCGTCCACCACGGTGCGACACGGTGCGGTTTCGTCGAGGGGGACGGCGACGATGCCACCGTCGTCGAGCTGGACTGGTCGCTGCGCGATGCGCTGGTGTTGCTGACCACGGGACAGGGCGACCGCATCACCGGGGCCCAGAACGGCCGGGTGAAGCTCAGCGACGTGGTCCTGCTGCCTCCGGTGACCCCGGCGAGCCGCATCTTCTGCATCGGGATCAACTACCTCGATCACCAGCAGGAGTCCATGGACGTCTTCCTGGCCACCGTGCCCAAGGCTCCGGTGGTCTTCATGAAGGACCTGTCCTCGATCGCCGGACCGTTCGACCAGCTCGACCTGCCCAGCTCGCTGTCGGTCGAATTCGACTGGGAGGCAGAGCTCGGCGTGGTGATCGGTGCGCCCGCCCGCAACATCTCCGAAGAGGACTCCTGGGATGTGGTGGCCGGCTACACGGTGGTCAACGACGTGTCGGTCCGTGACCGTCAGGTTCGGCACGTGCAGTGGACCCTCGGCAAGAACGCCCCCGCGTCCACCCCGATCGGACCGGGGATCGTCGACCGCGACACCGTCGGCATCAAGCCCGACATCGAGGTGACCTGCCGGGTCAACGGCGTCGTCAAACAGAACGCGTTCACCCGCGACCTGATCTTCGACATCCCGCGGCTGATCTCCGAGATCTCCCAGGTGACACCACTTCTGCCCGGCGACATCATCGTCAGCGGCACCGCCGCGGGTGTCGGTTTCAAGCGCAACCCCCCGGAGTTTCTCCGCGAGGGCGACGTCGTCGAGGTCGAGATCGCCGGTGTCGGAAAGATTTCCAACAAGGTCAGGACGGAGTGCTGAGATGCCGGTCGTCGGAGCGATCTCGGCATCGCACGCACCCGGAATCCTGGGCTGGCCGGACGACGTCACCGCGGTGGAGAACGAGGCGGTGTTCGCCGCCTACGACACGCTGAGGCAGACGGTCGCCGACGCGCGCCCCGACGTGATCGTCGCGTTCCTCGACGATCACTTCGAGAACCACTTCCGCAACCTGATGCCGTCGGTCAGCGTCGCGGTGGCCGAACAGCACACCGGTCCCGGGGAGCATCTGCTCGAGCTGCTGAAGTTCGACGCGGTGCAGACCTTCGGCGGTGAGAAGGATCTCGCCGAGCAGATCCTGCGCACCCTGGTGGCCTCCGGTATCGACGCGGCACGGATGGGCTCAGCGGAGTTCGGCAACAACCTGATGGTGCCGATGCGACTGCTGCGGCCGGAGGGCGACATCCCGGTCATCCCGGTGTACATCAACGTGTTCACGCCGCCGCTGATCACGATGCAGCGCGCCTTCGAGGTCGGTGCCACGGTGCGCGCGGCCGTCGAGGACAGCGACAGGCGAATCATGTTCTGGGGCACCGGAGGTCTGTCGCACTGGCCGCCGATCTGGGAGCCCAGCCGCGGATCGGACGACTTCCTGACCCGGATGAAGACGTTCCAGAACGAAGGCCGCGGCTACCTCGAGCGGGACCCCGATCTGTGGACCGACATCGGTCCCTACGAGATCAAGATGGCCGAGGAGATGGGGGACGCGTGCGTGAACCCCGAGTGGGACCGAGATTTCCTGGAACTGCTGTCCCGCGGCGACATGCAGGCCCTGTTCACCTGGACCTACGACGACATCGAGAAGCAAGGCGGCCACGGCGGCCACGAGATCCTCAACTGGATGGCCGTCGCCGGCGCCATGGGCGGGGCCGGGTGCGAGGTCCTGACGTACCAACCCACCCCGGCGTGGATCTGCGGC
Organism: Mycolicibacterium parafortuitum; assembly: GCF_010725485.1. Taxonomy (NCBI): domain Bacteria; kingdom Bacillati; phylum Actinomycetota; class Actinomycetes; order Mycobacteriales; family Mycobacteriaceae; genus Mycobacterium; species Mycolicibacterium parafortuitum. The sequence goes on from NZ_AP022598.1 coordinate 2,624,107, forward strand.
ACCGGCGCGGTCCGCTACACCGTCTGAAAAACCGAAAACACAGAAGAAAAGAGATAGATCAGTGATCACCTATCAGGACGCCCCGCTTCCCAAGTTCGGCAACTACTCCACCCTGGGGATCGGGGGTCCCGGTGAGATCGTCATGGTGGCCGGTCAGATGGGCGCCGACGCAGACGGGAAGTTCCCGACCTCCGATGGCGCCGAGCAGGTGAAGGCCACCTACGACAACATCGGTATCGCACTGGCAGCGGCCGGTCTGGGTTTCGAACATGTCGTCGGTTTCCGCACCCTGCTGGTGGGTCGCGAGATGATCCCCGAGTTCATGAAGGGCCGCCTCGAGAAGTTCGCCGAGATCTATCCGTCCGGGGTGTACCCGCCGAACACCATCCTGATCATCTCCGGCCTGGTCGAGGAGGAGGCGCGCGTCGAGATCGAGGCGCTGGCAGTCCGGCCGGTCGCCTCGTGACCGGGCAGTACCGTCGCTACCCGTTCCACCACGGGCGCGAGACGGTGATCTCCTACCCCGTCACCGGTGCGGGCGTCACCACCCGGGTAGTCGAGTCGGGCTCCGGCGACCACGTGCTGGTGTGCCTGCACGGCGCCGGATCGCGTGCCGACCGGTTCGTGCCCGTGATGCCCGGTCTGGTCGCCGAGGGCTTTCGTGTGCTGGCCATCGACTTCCCGGGCCACGGATTGGCCGAGAAACGCGAGGACATCGACTACACCGGTCAGGGCTTCGCCGACGTGATCGCCGGCGTGCTGGATTCTCTCGAGCTGACCAAGGTGACCTTCCTCGGGACGTCGCTGGGCGGACATGTCGCCGCGGCGATCGCGGTGCAGCGGCCCGATCTCGTGGCGGGGCTGGTGCTGATCGGGTCGGTCGGCGTCGGTGACTTCCCGCAGGAGTTCCACACGCCGCCGGAGGTGCTCTCCGACGGCAGCGTCGAGGGCGTGCGCCGCAAGCTGACGTTCCTGGTCTCGGATCCGGAGATGGTGACCGAGGCCTGGGTGCGGGAGGAGTCGATGATCAACTCCTCCACCGGCGCCAAGCAGGCGCTGTTGAAGGTGTCGGAGTGGCTGGACAAGGACTGCAACGCTTTCCGGCAGGACGTCGAGCTGGCCAAGCGGATGCCGGAGCTGCCCGTGCTGCTGGTGTGGGGTGCCGACGACAAGTGGACCCCGCCGTCGATGGGGGAGGAGGCGAGCCGGAACCTGCCCGGGTCGGTCCTTGAGCTGATGCCCGGCTGCGGGCACGCCCCGTACTTCGAGAACCCGGACCTGTTCGTCGAACTGATCCGCAAACACGGTGTGGGAGGACTGAAATGACCGATCGCTGGCTGCTGATCGAGAACGGCACCGTCGTCGACGGTGACGCCAATCCGCCGATCCCGGATTGCGCGGTGCTGGTGCGCAACGCGCGGATCGTCAAGATGGGCACCGTCGACCGGGAGACCGACATTCCGCGGGGCGCCGAACTAGAGGTGATCGACGCCCGCGGCAAGACCGTGATGCCGGGCCTGATCGACGTCCACTGCCACATGACCTATGGGCTGGCGCGCACCGAGGAAGAGATCTCGATGTACACGCCGCCGGAGGTCCGGACGCTGATCGCGGCGGCCAACATCGAGAAGGTGCTCGCCGCGGGCGTCACCAGCATCTCGCAGCCGGGTGGTTCGTACTACATCGGCGTCGGGCTGCGGGAGGGCATCAAACGCGGGATCGTGCACGGTCCCCGGATGACCTCGGCGGGAAGGTATCTCACCACCAGCAACGGCCTGACCGACTGGTTCCCGGATGCCACCGGCAATCCGGAGTCCAGCACCGGCAAGCTGACCAACACCCCCGCCGAGATGATCGCCGAGATCCGGCGCCAGAAGAAGGCCGGCGTCGACCTGATCAAGCTTGCCGACAGCCCGTTCGGTGACTACCAGGCGTTCACCAACGACGAGCTGAAGCTGTGCGCCGATCTGGCCCACCAGTTGGGCATGCAGATCACCATCCACGCCCGCGGCGACGGCGAGATGAACGCGGCGGTGGAAGCCGGCTTCGACCACATCATGCACGGCAACCACATGTCGGACGCCACGATCGAGAAGCTGGCCAAGAGCCAGATCCCGTTGGCGCCGACCCAGCTGCTGATGCATCACATCGTGGAGTTCGCCGAGACGTTGCGGGTGCGCCCGTCGATCTCGGAGGCGACGAAGCGGATGAACGACGCCACCATGGACAGCTTGCACCGCGCATACGCGGCCGGGGTGAAGTTCGCGATGGGCACCGACAGCGGGTTCTCCCTGGTTCCGTACGGCCAGTGGCACGCCCGCGAGCTGGAGATGCTGATGCTCTACACGGGCATGAGCTCGCTGGAGGCCATCCAGGCCGGCACCAAACACGGCGCCAACGCGATGGGGCTGCCCGACGAACTCGGCGTCCTCGCCGAGGGCAAACTCGCCGACATCATCGTCGTCGACGGTGACCCGGTGGCCGACATCAAGGTGCTGTACCAGCCGGGCAAGGTCGAGACCGTGATCCTCAACGGCCAGGTGCAGACCTTCCCGGACGACATTCGCACCCGGTTCATCCGCAACGACTACCTGCCCCACGAGTACGGCTGGGACCTGCTGTCCTACGAGCGTGCCTTCGAGGGCGCCGAAACCCCGAAGACGCAGCTCGACTGGACCACCGAGCAGCGTCTGGACGTCATCAACGACGTCCGTAAGTACGAGAAGGTGGGTGCCGCACCCGCCGCGGAGTAGGCCGCCGGACCGCACCGTTGGGCCGAATCCCCCTTCTGGCCCAACGGTGCCCGGCAGCCGGTTCGTTGCGCTGAAAGCAGACAGTTCGTGCTTGATGCCGCCGACAGTCGTAGCTTGGAGAGGTGACTTCACCTAACGACCTCCCCCGCACCGTCGGTGAACTGCGGGCGTCCGGGCATCGCGAACGCAGCGTCAAGGCCGAGATCAGGGAGAACCTGCTGGCCGCGCTGGCTTCGGGGGCGCCCGTCGACGAGGTGTGGCCCGGCATCCTGGGCTTCGAGGACACCGTCATCCCGCAGCTGGAGCGGGCGCTGATCGCCGGGCACGACATCGTGCTGCTCGGCGAGCGCGGCCAGGGCAAGACCCGTCTGCTGCGCGGCCTGACCGGGATGCTCGATGAGTGGACGCCGGTGATCGCCGGATCCGAGCTGGGCGAGCACCCGTACAGCCCGATCACCCCGGAATCGATCCGCCGGGCCGCCGACTCGGGTGACGACCTGCCGGTCGCGTGGAAGCACCGCAGCGAGCGCTACACCGAGAAGCTGGCCACCCCCGACACCAGCGTCGCCGACCTGGTCGGCGACATCGATCCGATCAAGGTGGCCGAGGGGCGCAGCCTCGGCGATCCCGAGACCATCGCCTACGGCCTGATCCCGCGCGCGCACCGCGGCATCGTCGCGGTCAACGAGCTTCCCGACCTCGCCGAGCGGATCCAGGTCTCGATGCTCAACGTGATGGAGGAGCGCGACATCCAGGTGCGCGGCTACACGCTGCGGCTGCCGCTCGACGTGCTCGTCGTCGCCAGCGCCAACCCGGAGGACTACACCAACCGCGGCCGCATCATCACCCCGCTGAAGGACCGCTTCGGCGCGGAGATCCGCACCCACTACCCGCAGGAGCTCGACGCCGAGGTCGGCGTCATCGTCCAGGAGGCGCACCTGGCCGCCGAGGTGCCCGAGTACCTGCTGCAGATCCTGGCCCGGTTCGCCCGCAGCCTGCGCGAGTCCAGTTCGATCGACCAGCGCTCGGGCGTGTCCGCGCGCTTCGCGATCGCGGCCGCGGAGACCGTCGCCGCCTCCGCGCGCCACCGCGCCGCGGTGCTCGGTGAGACCGAGCCGGTCGCCCGCGTGGTGGACCTCGGCTCGATCGTCGACGTGCTGCGCGGCAAGCTGGAGTTCGAATCCGGCGAGGAGGGCCGCGAACAGGCCATCCTTGAGCATCTGCTGCGGCGTGCGACCGCCGAGACCGCGCAGCGTCTGCTCGGCGGGATCGACGTCGGCCCGATCGTCACCGCGGTCGAGGGCGGTTCGCCGGTCACCACCGGTGACCGGGTGTCAGCCCGCCAGGTACTGGCCGCGCTGCCGGAGGTGTCCGCCGTCGCCGAGATCCAGCAGCGGCTCGGCGCGCAGTCCGAAGGGCAACGGGCCGCCGCGATCGAGCTGGCCCTGGAGGCGCTGTATCTGGCGAAACGGATCGACAAGGTGTCGGACCAGAACGAGACGGTCTACGGCTGAGCATGAGCAGGACGTCGCGGTACTCGCGCTACACCGGCGGCCCGGACCCGCTGGCACCTCCCGTCGACCTCCGGGAGGCGCTGGAGGCGATCGGTCAGGACGTCATGGAGGGCACCTCACCGCGGCGTGCGCTCGCGGAGATGCTGCGTCGCGGTACCCGGAACATGCCCGGTGCCGACAAGCTCGCCGCCGAGGCCAACCGCCGACGACGAGAACTGTTGCAGCGCAACAACCTCGACGGCACGCTCGCCGAGATCAAGAAGCTGCTCGACGAGGCGGTGCTCGCCGAGCGCAAAGAACTGGCCCGCGCCCTCGACGACGACGCCAGATTCGGTGAGCTGCAACTGGAATCGTTGTCGCCGTCACCCGCCAAGGCCGTGCAGGAGCTCGCCGAATACGACTGGCGGTCGCCGGAGGCGCGCGAGAAGTACGACCAGATCAAGGATCTGATGGGTCGGGAGATGCTCGACCAGCGCTTCGCCGGGATGAAGCAGGCGCTGGAGAACGCCACCGACGAGGACCGTCAGCGGGTCAACGAGATGCTCGACGACCTCAACGACCTGCTCGACAAGCACGCCCGCGGCGAGGACTCGCAACAGGACTTCGACGAGTTCATGGCCAAGCACGGCGAGTACTTTCCGGAGAACCCGCAGAACATCGACCAGTTGCTCGATTCGCTCGCCCAGCGCGCCGCGGCCGCCCAGCGTTTCCGCAACAGCCTGTCCGAGCAGCAGCGTGCCGAGCTGGATGCGTTGGCGCAGCAGGCTTTCGGCTCGCCGTCGCTGATGAACGCGCTGAGCCGTCTCGATTCGCACCTGCAGGCCGCCCGCCCCGGGGAGGACTGGTCGGGCTCACAGCGGTTCTCCGGTGACGACCCGCTCGGCATGGGCGAGGGGGCCCAGGCGCTGGCCGACATCGCCGAGCTCGAGCAGCTCGCCGAGCAGCTGTCGCAGAGCTATTCGGGGGCGTCGATGGACGACGTCGATCTGGACATGCTGGCCCGTCAGCTCGGCGACGAGGCCGCAGTCAACGCGCGTACGCTGGCCGAGCTGGAGCGGGCGCTGATGAACCAGGGCTTCCTCGACCGCGGTGCGGACGGGCAGTGGCGGTTGTCGCCGAAGGCGATGCGCCAACTCGGGCAGGCCGCGCTACGGGATGTGGCGCAACAACTGTCGGGCCGGCACGGCGAACGCGACACCCGTCGCGCCGGAGCCGCCGGGGAGCTGACCGGTGCCACCCGGCCGTGGCAGTTCGGCGACACCGAGCCGTGGAACGTGACCCGGACGCTCACGAATGCCGTGCTCCGCGAGGCAGGTACCGGCGAGGCTGCGCGGCCGACACCGCGAATCCGGGTCACCGTCGACGACGTCGAGATCTCCGAGACCGAGACCCGCACCCAGGCCGCCGTCGCGCTGCTGGTCGACACGTCGTTCTCGATGGTGATGGAGAACCGATGGCTGCCGATGAAGCAGACAGCGCTGGCGCTCAACCATCTGGTCAGCACCCGGTTCCGGTCGGACGCGCTGCAGATCGTCGCGTTCGGGCGGTACGCCCGCACCGTGACCGCCGCCGAACTGACCGGGCTGGAGGGCGTCTACGAGCAGGGCACCAACCTGCACCATGCGCTGGCGCTGGCCACCCGGCACCTGCGCAGGCATCCCAACGCGCAGCCGGTGATCCTCGTCGTCACCGACGGGGAGCCCACCGCGCATCTGGAGGACTTCGACGGCAACGGGAGTCCTTCGGTGTTCTTCGACTACCCGCCGCACCCGCGCACCATCGCGCACACCGTGCGCGGATTCGACGAGGTGGCCCGGCTGGGGGCGCAGGTGACGATCTTCCGGCTCGGCAGTGACCCCGGCCTGGCCCGGTTCATCGACCAGGTGGCCCGCCGCGTCGGCGGCCGGGTGGTGGTGCCGGATCTGGACGGTCTCGGAGCGGCGGTGGTCGGCGACTACCTCAGCGCGAAGCGCCGGCGGTAACAACGACGACGTCAGGCGGCGAGGGTCAGGCCTGTGCGGGCTTGCGCTTCTTGCGCTTGACGGTGACGCTGCCCCACACCGACAGTCCCCGGATACGCACCACCGGGGCGCCGGGGGAGCCGTCGCCGTCGACACTGTCGTCGAAGCTGCCCATCACGCCGATCCCGCGCAGATCCACGTTGACCTCCGGCGGAACCAGGATCGTCTGCCCGCCCATGATCGAGTACGAGCGGATCTCCACCTCGGGGGCGGTGAAATCGGCGTAGCGCAGATCCACCACGCCGCCGCCCCACAGCGCGATGGTGGTCAGTCGTCGCGGCACGTTCCACCGACCGCGACGTTCGAATCCACTCAGCAGCGCCAGCAGCACGCTCGACGGCGCGGGGCGGCACGGACCGCTGCGGCCGCGGGTCACCGCACCGGGCAGATCAGCCGACAGCCGGTCCAGCTCCTCGTAGGTTTGTGCCGCGTAAGCCCTGTTCAGGCGGTTCTCGTACTCGGTGAGGCCGAGCTTTCCCGATGCGGCGGCGTCGGTCAGTAACTGGGCAACCTGGATGCGATCGGTGTCGGCAGCGCGCATCGACCCACTTCTAGAGGCGGGCGTGCTCATCGTGACCTCATGCTCGTCGCTGCGCACATCGACCACGAGCCTACGACGAACGTCGGCACATGCAAGTGCCTTGATCAAACTGTGAGCTGGTCAGCCCACCCAGCGTGGCGGCCGCTTCTCCAGGAATGCCTGCATCCCCTCGCGGGCCTCCGCGGAGCAGAACAATGCTGCCGACTCCTGGGTCAATTTCTCTGCGTGCCGCTCGAAGTCGTCGATCACCGCCGCGGTCGTCAGTGCTTTGGCCGCGGCCAGCCCCTGCGGCGAACCTTGCACGATTGCGCCCGTCAGGTCCGCGACCGCGGCCGGGACGTCGTCGCAGGCCATCGTGACCAACCCGATGTCGGCGGCCTCGGCGGCCCCGAACTTCTCGCCGGTGACGAAATAGCGGCCCGCCGCGCGGGCGGTCAGCTTCGGCAGCAACGTCAGCGAGATGATCGACGGCGCCAACCCGATCCGCGCCTCGGTCAACGCGAACGTGCTTGCGGCCCCGGCGACGACGATGTCGCACGCGCCGATCAGGCCGAGCCCGCCGGCCCGGACATGTCCGTCGATCGCGCCGAGGACCGGCAAGGGCAGCTCCAGGATCCGGCGCAACAGCGTGGTCATCTCCCGGGCCCGGTCGAGCGCCAGCTCCGACGGGTCCCGGCCGGCCGCCTCACCCAGGTCGGCTCCCGCGCAGAACGTTCCGCCGGTGTGGCCGAGCACTACGACGCGCACCCCGGCGTCGTCGGCGGCGCGGGTCAGGCCGTCGTGGAGTTGCCCGACGAGTGCCGAGGACAGCGCATTGCGGTTGTGCGGCGAGTCCAGCGTCAGCCGTGCCACCGCGCCGTCGCGTTCATAGCGGACCAGGGTGCTCATCAGAACCACCTCAGTACGACCGCGGAAGGCCCAGCGACGTCTGCGCGACAAAGTTCAGCACCATCTCTCGGCTCACCGGTGCGATGCGGGCCAGCCGCGACGCCGTCAGCATCGCCGCGACGCCGTACTCCTGGGTCAACCCGTTGCCGCCGAGGGACTGGACGGCCTGGTCGACCGCCCGCGCCGAGGCCTCACCCGCGGCGTACTTGGCCATGTTCGCCGCCTCGGCGGCGGCCGCGTCGTCACCCGTGTCGTAGAGCGCGGCGGCCTTCTGCATCATCAGTTTCGCGAGCTCGATCTCGATGTGGTTCTGCGCCAACGGGTGTGACAACCCCTGGTGGGCGCCGATCGGGGTCTTCCACACCTGGCGACCCTTGACGTATTCGACGGCCTTGCCCAGCGCGAACCGGCCCATACCGACCGCGCTGGCCGCGCCCATGATTCGCTCGGGGTTCAGGCCGGCGAACAGCTGGGCGATCGCGGCGTCCTCGGACCCGACCAGCGCATCGGCAGGCAGCCGCACGTCGTCGAGGAACACCTGGAACTGGAATTCGGGGCTGACGATCTCCATCGGAATCTTCGTATACGTGAAACCTGGTGTGTCCGTGGGGACGACGAACAACGCGGGCTTCAGATTGCCGGTTTTGTGATCTTCGGTGCGGCCGACGACCAGCACCGCCCGGGCCTGGTCCACCCCGGAGATGTACACCTTCTGCCCGGACAGGAGCCAGTCACTGCCGTCGCGGCGCGCCGTGGTGGTGATGCGGTGCGAGTTCGAGCCCGCATCGGGTTCGGTGATCGCGAAGGCCATCGTCAGCGTGCCATCGGCGATCCCGGGCAGCCAGCGTCTTTTCTGTTCGTCGGTGCCGAACTTCGCGATGATCGTGCCGTTGATGGCGGGGGAGACGACCATCATCAGCAGTGACGAACCGCCCGCCGCCAATTCCTCCATCACCAGGCTCAGCTCGTACATCCCGGCTCCGCCGCCGCCGTACTCCTCCGGCAGGTTGACCCCGATGAAGCCCAGTTTCCCTGCCTCGGCCCAGAGTTCGTCGGTGTGCCTGCCGCTACGGGCCTTCTCCAGGTAGTACTCCTGCCCGTAGCCCGCGACCATGGCGGCCACCGCGCTGCGCAGCGCCTGCTGTTCCTCGGTCTCGACGAAACCCGTCATCGGCTTTCCTCTCCTGAATCCACCCGCGCCAGTACGGCGCCGACCTCGACCTGTTGTCCCGCCGACACGTTCAACTCGACCAACACACCGTCGGCCGGCGCGGCGATGGTGTGCTCCATCTTCATCGCCTCCAGCCAGACCAGCGGCTGTCCCGCCCGCACCGTGTCGCCCTGCGCGGCGCCGACGCGCAGCACCGAGCCCGGCATCGGTGCCAGCAGCGACCCGTGGGCGAGTGCGTCGTCCGGATCGGGGAATCGCGGAACCGCGGTGAAATGCACTGAGCCACCTGGGGAGTCGACATAGACGTCCGATCCGTGCCGGCACACGTCGAACGGCCGGTCCACCCCGGCGGCGGTCAGCACGACGTGCCCGGGAGACGCCGACACCAGGCCGACGTCGTCGTGGCCGTCGATAACCACGCCGGTGCGGGTGAATCGGTACCGGACCTCGTGCAGTTCACCGCCGGGTTGCTGAAAGTCCTTGCGCTGGAAGCCCGACGTGAGGTTGCGCCATCCGCTGCCCACCGCGGCGAGCGCCGTGGCGGTGGCCCGGTTGTGTGCCGCGTCGGCCAGCGCAGCAGCGATCGCCGACAAGGTGGCCGTCCGCTCGTCGGCAACCGGGCGCGCCAGCAGATCGAGCCCGTGCGCGTCGAAAAAGGCGGTATCGGTCGCCCCGTCGAGAAACGCCGGGTGGCGAAGCACGTTGACGAGCAGGTCGCGGTTGGTGCGCACCCCGTGAATCCGGGAGCGGGTCAACGCATCGGCGAGCAGCGCCGCGGCCTGGCGACGGGTCGGGGCGTAGGACACCACCTTGGCGATCATCGGATCGTAGAACACCGAGATGGCCGAACCGTCCGTGACGCCGGAGTCCAGGCGCACCCCGGACCGCTCGATCAGGCCGAACTCGGTACCCGCCGCCGGGACGGCGAAGTGCGACACCGTGCCCGCCTGCGGCTGCCAGTTGTTGGCCGGGTCCTCCGCGTAGAGCCGTGCCTCGATGGCGGCGCCCCGCGCCGGCGGCGGTGTCGAGGCAAGCGGGGTGCCCTCGGCGACCGCGAGTTGCACCTCGACGAGATCGAGTCCGGTCGTCAGCTCGGTGACCGGATGTTCGACCTGCAGGCGGGTGTTCATCTCCAGGAAGTAGAAGTCTCCGGTTCCGGACGCCATGAACTCGACCGTCCCTGCCCCGGTGTATCCGATCGCGGTCGCCGCCAGCCGCGCGGCGGCGAACAGCTTGTCCCGCATGCCCGGATGACGCTCGACAAGCGGGGACGGCGCTTCCTCGATGATCTTCTGGTGCCTGCGCTGGATCGAGCATTCCCGCTCGCCGACCGACCACACCGTGCCGTGCGCGTCGGCCATCACCTGCACCTCGACGTGGTGGCCTGCCTCGAGATAGCGCTCGCAGAACACCGTCGGATCGCCGAACGCCGACTGCGCCTCCCGCCGCGCCGCGGCCACCTGGGCGTCCAGCTCGGTCAGCTCACGGACCACCCGCATGCCGCGGCCGCCGCCGCCCGCCGACGCCTTGACCAGCACAGGCAGCATCTCGGCCGTCACCGCGGACGGGTCGAGTTCGTCGAGCACCGGCACACCGGCGGCCGACATGATCTTCTTGGCCTCGATCTTCGACCCCATCGCTGCCACCGCGGCCACGGGCGGTCCGATCCACGTCAATCCAGCCCGCTGTACCGCGGCGGCGAAATCCGGGTTCTCGGAAAGGAACCCGTAGCCGGGGTGGATCGCGTCGGCACCGGAGGCGAGTGCGGCATCGATGAGCTGCGCCGCATCGAGATAGCCGCGCGTGCCGTCCAGTCGCACCCGCGCGTCCGCCTCGGCGACGTGCAGCGCCCCGGCGTCCGGATCCGTGTAGACGGCGACGGTGCCGATGCCCAGGCGTCGACAGGTCGCGAACACCCGTCGGGCGATCTCGCCGCGGTTGGCCACCAGAACCCGGGTGATCATGTGCGTCTCCTCTGCGGACATCGCGCTCACATCCGGAAGACGCCGAAGTTCGACGTCCCCTCGATCGGGCCGCTGGCGATGGCGGACAGGCACATCCCCAGCACGGTGCGGGTGTCGCGGGGGTCGATCACGCCGTCGTCGTAGAGCCGCCCGGACAGGAACATCGGTAGCGACTCGGCCTCGATCTGCGCCTCGACCGCGGCCCGCAGCGCCGCATCGGCGGCCTCGTCGACCTGCCCGCCGCGGGCCTCGGTGGCCGCGCGGTTGACGATGGACAGCACCCCGGCGAGCTGGGTCCCGCCCATCACTGCGGATTTCGCGCTGGGCCAGGCGAACAGGAACCGCGGGTCGTAGGCGCGTCCGCACATGCCGTAATGCCCGGCGCCGTAGGAGGCCCCGATGAGCAGCGAGATGTGCGGCACGGTCGAATTGGACACCGCGTTGATCATCATCGAGCCGTGCTTGACCATGCCGCGCTCCTCGTAGGCCCTGCCCACCATGTAGCCGGTGGTGTTGTGCAGGAACAACAACGGGGTGTCGGAGCGGTTGGCGAGCTGGATGAACTGGGTGGCCTTCTGGGACTCCTCGCTGAACAGCACCCCACGCGCATTGGCCAGGATTCCCAGCGGATAGCCGTGCAGGTTGGCCCACCCGGTCACCAGCGAGCCGCCGTAAAGCGGCTTGAACTCGTCGAAGTCCGATCCGTCGACGATCCGCGCGATCACCTCCCGCGGATCGAACGGGATCCTCAGATCCGGTGGCACGATGCCGATCAACTCGTCCTCGTCGAACACCGGCGGGTCGAAAGACCCAGGAGCCGGGCCCTGTTTGCGCCAGTTGAGCCGGGCCACGATGCGGCGTCCGATGCGCAGCGCGTCGAGCTCGTCGACGGCGAGGTAATCACCGAGACCCGATGTGCGGGAGTGCATCTCGGCACCGCCGAGTGACTCGTCGTCGGATTCCTCGCCGGTGGCCATCTTCACCAGCGGCGGGCCGGCAAGGAACACCTTCGAGCGTTCTCTGATCATCACGACGTGATCGGACATGCCAGGGATGTAGGCGCCGCCCGCGGTCGAATTACCGAACACCAGCGCGATGGTCGGGATGCCGGCCGCCGAGAGCCGGGTCAGATCGCGGAACATCTGCCCGCCCGGGATGAAGATCTCCTTCTGTGTCGGCAGGTCGGCCCCGCCGGATTCCACCAGCGAGATCACCGGCAGCCGGTTCTGGAACGCGATCTGGTTCGCGCGCAGGATCTTCCGTAATGTCCACGGGTTGCTGGTACCGCCCTTGACGGTCGGGTCGTTGGCGACGAGCAGGCATTCGACGCCTTCGACGACGCCGATGCCGGTCACCACGCTGGCGCCGACGGTGAAGTCGGTGCCCCACGCCGCGAGCGGGCTGAGTTCCAGGAACGGCGAATCCGGGTCGAGCAGCGCCTCGATCCGCTCCCTGGCGGTCATCTTGCCGCGCGCGTGGTGTCGGGCGACGTACTTCTCACCGCCGCCTGCCAACGCCTTCGCGTGCTCGGAGTCCAGCTCGGCGAGTTTGACCGCCATCGCATCGGCCGCCTCGGTATAGGCGGGGGAGCGGAGGTCGACAGTCGACTTGAGCCTCATGCGTGATATCCCAACGTCTTGGCGGCCAGCGAGGTGAGGATCTCGGTGGTTCCGCCGCCGATTCCCAGGATGCGCATATCGCGGTACTGGCGCTCGACCTCGGACTCGGCCATGTAGCCCATACCGCCGAACAGCTGCACCGCCTGGTGCGCCACCCACTCACCGGCCTCGACGGCGGTGTTCTTGGCGAAGCAGACCTCGGCGATCAGATTCGTCTCACCGGGGCCTGATGTCGCCGCCGCAGCGGCTCCGGGGCCTGATGTCGCCGCCGGGGCGGCTTCGGGGCCGGATGTCGCCGCCGGGGCGGCTCCGGCGAGCTGCCGCTCGACGACGTGTCGGGTGTAGACCCGGGCCACGTCGATGCGGCGCGCCATCTCGGCGAGGGTGTTCTGCACCGACTGCCGGCTGAGCAGCGGCCTGCCGAAGGTTTCACGGTTGCGGCACCAGTCGACGGTCAGGTCCAGGCAGCGTTGGGCACTCGAATATGCCTGCGCGGCAAGGCCGACACGTTCGGAGACGAACGCGGCCGCGATCTGCAGAAAGCCGGTGTCCTCGGCGCCCACCAGGTTGGCGGCCGGAACCCGCACGTCGGTGTAGGACAGTTCGGCGGTATCCGAGGACCGCCAGCCCATCTTGTCGAGCTTGCGCGTCACCTCGAAGCCGGGTGTGCCCTTGTCCACGACGATCAGCGAAATCCCGTCGGCCCCAGGGGCTCCCGTGCGCGCCGCGGTGACGACGTAGTCGGCGCGCACACCGGAGGTGATGTAGGTCTTCGCGCCGTTGAGGATGTAGTCGTCACCGTCGCGGACCGCGCGCGTGGTCAGGTGCCCGACGTCGGATCCGCCGCCGGGTTCGGTGATGGCCAGCGAGCCGATCTTCTCGCCGCGCAGCGTCGGACGGACATAGGTGTCGATCAGGTGTTCGTCACCGGAGGCGATCATGTGCGGCACCGCGATCCCTGAGGTGAACAACGATGCGAAAACCCCGCCCGGGGCGCCGGACTGGTGCATCTCCTCGCAGATGATCACCGCGTCGGCGCCGTCACCGCCGTCACCGCCGACGGCTTCCGGGAACCCGGCGCCGAGCAGTCCGGCCCGCGCCGCGCTGCGGTGCAGCGCGCGGGGCAACTCGCCGGAGCGCTCCCACTCGTCGACGTGCGGTACCACCTCGCGTTCGACGAATGCCCGCACCGTTTTTCGCAGCGCGTCCCGCTCGGGGGTGGTCCAGATGCTCATTCGAGTAGCTCCTCGGGAATGTCGACATACCGGCTCCGCAGCCATTCGCCGAGCCCCTTGGCCTGCGGGTCGAACCGGGCCTGGTAGGCCACGCCCTCACCGAGGATCCCGTCGATCACGAAGTTCAGCGCCCGCAGGTTCGGCAGCACATGGCGGGTGACCGGCAGGCCCGCGGCTTCGGGCAACAGGTCACGCAGCTTGTCCACGGTCAGGGTGTGGGCCAGCCATGGCCATTGCGCGGGATCGCGCACCCAGACCCCGACGTTCGCGCTGCCGCCCTTGTCGCCGCTGCGGGCACCGGCGATGGCGCCGAGCGGGACCCGGCGCGTCGTTCTCGGGTCGCCGGGGAGCGGGACGTCCGGTTCCGGCACCGGCGCGAGCTCCAAGGTCTCGGACGCGGCGTCGACGGTGACGCGGCCCCCGGCTGGGAGGACCGCGACATGCGTGACCTCGTGGGCAGGCACGTACGCGGCGGTGAACACGCCGTAGACCTGTCCGTCGCCTGGGGGAGCAGTCGTCGTGAACCCGGGATAGCTGGCCAGTGCGAGTTCGACCGCGGCGGACGAGAACTGTCGTCCGACGGTGTTCGGATCGGGATCGCGGACCACGCAGCGCAGCAGCGCGCTCGCGGTCTGCTCGGTGTCGGCGTCTGGGTGGTCGGTGCGCGCCAACGACCAGTCGACCTCGGCCGGCCGCACCGGCAAACCGGATTCGAGCTGGTGACGCACGAGCTCGGCCTTGGCGTCGATGTCGAGCCCGGTCAGCACGAACGTCATCTCGTTGCGGAAGCCGCCGAGGCTGTTCAGCGACACCTTCAGCGCCGGGGGTGGCGGCTCGCCTTTGACCCCGCTGATCCGGACACGGTCGGCACCGTCGGCTGACAGCGTGATGCTGTCGACCCGAAGGGTCGCGTCCGGGTTCGCGTAGCGGGCGCCGGCGATCTCGTAGAGCAGCTGGGCGGTGACGGTGTCGCGGGTGACCGCGCCGCCGGTCCCGTCGTGCTTGGTGATCACCGAGGACCCGTCGCGGTGGATCTCGGCGATCGGGAAGCCGGGGTGGGCCAGCGCGCCGAGGTCGGGGAAGTCGCGCGCGAAGAAGGAGTAGTTGCCTCCGGTGGCCTGCGTGCCGCACTCGATCACGTGACCGGCTGCCACCGCACCGGCGATGCGGTCGTAATCGGTTCTGTCCCAGCCGAAGTGCGCGGCCGCCGCGCCGACGGTCACGGACGCGTCGGTGACCCGGCCGGTGACGACGATGTCGGCGCCTGCGGCGAGGCATTCGACGATGCCCCACGCGCCCAGGTACGCGTTCGCGGTCAGGGGTGCCCCCAGGCCGAGCTCGCCGGCCCTCGGCAGCAGGTCATCGCCCTCGACGTGGGCGACCGCCACGGCGATGCCCAACCGGCCGGCCAGCGCGCGGACGGCGTCGGCCAGGCCGGCGGGGTTGAGCCCGCCGGCGTTGGTGACGATGCGGACCCCGCGGTCCTTGGCCAAGCCGAGGCAGTCTTCGAGCTGGCGCAGGAACGTCCTGGCGTAGCCGCGGTCCGCATTCTTCATCCGGTCCCGGCCGAGGATGAGCATGGTGAGCTCGGCGAGGTAGTCGCCGGTGAGGTAGTCCAGCCCGCCGTCGGTGAGCATCTCGCGCATGGCGGCCAAGCGGTCCCCGTAGAAGCCCGAGCAGTTGCCGATGCGCGCGGGGGTGTGGAGCGGGGCGCCGGAGCGCCCGGAGTTCACCGCAGTCGTCACACCCACTCCTCGCCCGTGAATCCGGTCACAGCAACCAACCAACCGGTAGGTTAATAGGTACCGCCGGTATCAAGTCAAGGATTTGGTCGCCGCGGCGTCGGAGCGGGCCGCGGAGTTTGGAGCGCGCCGAGCCCACCGGTTATTCTGAACGGCAATTGCCAGTGCCAGAGTTGTGTCCAAGACTCGCGCAGGCATCCTCACCCCGAACAGATGGAGCTCGATCATGGCTGTGCCGAAGCGCAGGATGTCGCGCGCGAACACCCGTAGCCGGCGCGCGCAGTGGAAGGCGGAGGCCGCCAACCTGGTGACCGTGACTGTCGCAGGTCAGCCGCGCAAGGTGCCTCGTCGCCTGCTCAAGGCCGCCCGTCTGGGCCTGATCGACCTCGATCGCCGCTGACTCTCAGCCAAACCATCGTATTGACGGCGCGCCTCTCAGGTCACTCTCAGACACTGGGTTGAAACTGTGGCAGTGCGCATACTTGTCGTTGATGACGATCGCGCCGTGCGCGAATCCCTGCGCCGGTCTCTGTCGTTCAACGGATACTCCGTCGAACTCGCCCAGGATGGCCGGGAAGCCCTTGATCTGATCGCCAGCGACCGCCCCGATGCGGTGGTGCTGGATGTGATGATGCCGCGGCTGGACGGCCTTGAGGTGTGCCGGCAGCTGCGAAGCACCGGCGACGACCTCCCCATCCTGGTCCTCACCGCCCGCGACTCGGTCTCCGAGCGGGTGGCCGGGCTGGACGCGGGCGCCGACGACTATCTGCCGAAGCCGTTCGCCCTCGAGGAGTTGCTCGCGCGTATGCGGGCGCTGCTGCGCCGCACCAGCCCCGTCGACGGCGACGCCGACTCGGCGGCGATGACGTTCTCCGATCTGACCCTGGACCCCGTGACCCGCGAGGTGACCCGGGGTGACCGCCCGATCAGCCTGACCCGCACCGAGTTCTCCCTGCTGGAGATGCTGATCGCCAACCCGCGCCGGGTGTTGACCCGAAGCCGCATCCTCGAGGAGGTCTGGGGCTTCGACTTCCCGACCTCCGGCAACGCACTCGAGGTCTACGTCGGATACCTGCGCCGCAAGACCGAGGCCGAAGGTGAACCGCGGCTGATCCACACCGTTCGCGGAGTGGGTTATGTCCTCCGCGAGACGCCGCCCTGATGGTGGTGGACGAGCGAGCCGGATCGTGGACGGGGCATCCCCCGCCTGCTCCGCCGCCGCCGCCGGCGAGTTCGATCTCGTTGCGCTGGCGGGTGATGCTGCTGGCGATGGCGATGGCGGTGATCCCGGTCGTGATGATGGGCGTCGCGGGCTACGCGGTGGTGACGCGGGCTCTCTACGACGACATCGACAACCAGCTGCGCACCCGCGCCCAGATGCTCATCGAGAGCGGTTCGCTGGACGCCAACCCGGCCAAGGCCATCGAGGGCACCGCGTACTCGGACATGAACGCGATGTTCTACATCCCCGGCCGCAGCAAGTACACCGCCAACCAGCAGGGCCAGACGCTGCCGATCGGTCGTCCCGAGCAGGACGTCATGGAGGGCACGCTGTGGATGTCGCTGCGCACCGTCGAGCACCAGCGGGTCCTCGCCGTGCATCTGGCCAGCGGCAACTCGCTGCTGTTGTCCAAGAGCCTGGCCCCGACGGGGCAGGTGCTCAAACGGCTGGGCACCGTCCTGCTCATCGTCGGCGGCATCGGGGTCGCGGTGGCCGCGATCGCCGGCGGCATCGTCGCCAGCGCGGGGCTCAGACCGGTGGGCCGGCTGACGCAGGCCGCCGAACGGGTGGCGCGAACCGACGACCTCCATCCGATACCGGTGGTCGGTAACGACGAACTCGCCCGCCTCACCGAGGCGTTCAACATGATGCTGCGCGCGCTGGCCGAATCCAGGGAACGGCAGGCCCGACTGGTCGCCGACGCCGGGCACGAACTCCGGACCCCGCTGACGTCGCTGCGCACCAACGTCGAGTTGTTGATGAGCTCGATGAAACCGGGTGCTCCGCAGATCCCCGAGGAGGACATGGCGGAGTTGCGCAGCGACGTGATCGGGCAGATCGAGGAACTGTCGACTTTGGTCGGCGATCTGGTCGACCTCACCCGCGAGGAAGCCGGCAACGCGGTGCACGAGACGGTCGAGTTGTCCGAGGTGATCGAGCGGTCGCTGGAGCGGGTCCGCAGGCGCCGCAACGACATCGAGTTCACCGTGTCGGTGACCCCGTGGCAGGTGTTCGGCGACGCGGCCGGACTGGGACGGGCCGTGCTCAACCTGCTCGACAACGCCGCGAAGTGGAGCCCGCCCGGCGGTGTCGTCGCGGTGAGTCTGACCCAGGTCGACCCGCTGGCCGCCGAACTGGTGGTGGCCGATCACGGGCCCGGGATCCCGCCGCAGGAACGCGATCTCGTCTTCGAGCGGTTCTACCGCTCCACCACCGCGCGGGCGATGCCGGGCTCGGGTCTCGGCCTGGCGATCGTGAAGCAGGTGGTGCTCAAACACGGTGGCACACTGCGCATCGAGGACACGGTGCCGGGTGGGCAGCCGCCAGGAACGTCGATGCGCGTGGTCCTGCCGGGCCGTCCCTCGATCGTGACCGCGGACGACGAGTAGCGCCGCGACACGCGCGATCCGGTCGTATTGGTGACCTGGCTCACCGCCCAGAATGGTTGAGACGGGCGTACTCGGGGCACGAGCTCAAAAGTTGTCGGAAAGGCAATCGAACTCTAAGCCCTTTCTCAGTACGTTTGGGCACGCTGAGCTAGCAACGATCGTTGTCGTACCGGACACGATCAATTCGAGGGAGAGCACTGCAGCGATATGACCAACCACCCGAGGTACTCGCCGACTCCGCAACCGGGTCGTCAGACCGGCTACCCCGGACAGGCGCCTCAAGGCCCCGCCGGGTCGCCGCGGTCGGGATCCTATGAGCCGCAGGGCACCGGCAGCTGGGACTGGCGTTACGCGACTGAGCAACAGCGGCAAGCCTTTCGGGGTCCCTACGATCCCTATCCCGGCGCGCAGATGCCGACGGGCCCGGGCCAGTACCCGCGTCCCGGCGCGCCGACCCCGCCGCCCGGACCCCGGAAGCGTTCGCGCGCATCAGGTTTGATCGCCGGCGCGCTGGCCCTGTCGCTGCTGTCGGCAGGTGTCGGCGGCGGCGTCGCGATGCTGGTGCACCCCGACCACAGCGTCGGCGGGATCAGCGCCAGCGGTGCTGCCCCGTCGATGCCCGCGGCCAGCGTGCCGGGCGGCTCGGTGGAGGCGGTGGCCGCCAAGGTCGTGCCCAGCGTGGTCAAGCTCGAGGTGAACCAGGGCAGGGCCACCGAAGAGGGCTCCGGCGTGATCCTGTCCTCGGACGGTCTGATCCTGACCAACAACCATGTCGTGGCGGCCGCGGCCGGTGACGCCGGTCCCGCGCAGACCAAGGTCACGTTCGCCGACGGCAGCGCCACCACGTTCTCCGTCGTCGGCGCCGACCCCAGCAGCGACATCGCGGTGGTGCGCGCCAAGAACGTGTCGGACCTGACCCCGATCGAGGTCGGCTCGTCGGCGGATCTGCGCGTCGGCCAGGACGTCGTCGCGATCGGTTCGCCCCTCGGCTTGGAAGGCACGGTCACCACCGGCATCATCAGCGCGCTGAACCGGCCGGTGGCCGCCAGCGGTGACGCCAAGAACCAGAACACGGTGCTCGACGCGATCCAGACCGACGCGGCGATCAACCCGGGCAACTCCGGCGGCGCGCTGGTGAACATGAACGGTGAGTTGGTGGGCATCAACTCCGCCATCGCGACCATGGGCGCCGACGCCGGTGGCCCGCGCGGCGGCTCGATCGGGCTGGGCTTCGCGATCCCGGTGGATCAGGCCAAGCGCATCGCCGACGAGATCATCCAGACCGGTAGCGCGTCGCGGGCCTCGCTCGGTGTGCAGGTGGGCAACGACGCCGGGGTGGACGGCGCCAAGATCGTCGAGGTGACCGATGGCGGAGCCGCGGCCGCGGCGGGCCTGCCCAGCGGAGTGCTCGTCACCAAACTCGACGACCGGGTGATCAGCAGCGCCGACGCGCTCGTCGCCGCGGTGCGCTCCAAGGCGCCGGGAGACAAGGTGAAGCTGACGTTCCTGGATTCGTCGGGCAAGCCGCAGACCGTTGACGTCACCCTCGGCAAGGCCAAGCAGTGAGTGCGACCCTCGGCCGGAATCGGGCGGAGTCGCGGCCCGACCTGCGTGTGGCTGCACCGTTGTCTGCCCCGAGATATACGGTTGAGCTCATGGAGCAGCCACACGCCTTGGTCGGTCGTGCCCTCGTCGTCATCGTCGACGACCGCACAGCTCACGGCGACGAAGAGGACCACAGCGGTCCGTTGGTCACCGAGCTGCTCGGGGAGGCCGGATTCGTCGTCGACGGGGTGGTGGTCGTCTCCTCCGACGAGGTCGAGATTCGCAACGCATTGAACACCGCGGTGATCGGCGGCGTGGATCTGGTGGTGTCGGTGGGCGGCACAGGGGTCACTCCGCGCGACGTCACGCCGGAAGCCACGCTGGATCTGCTGGACCGGGAGTTGCTGGGAATCGCCGAAGCGCTGCGTTCCTCGGGGTTGAGCGCCGGCATCATCGACGCGGGGGTGTCGCGCGGCCTGGCCGGGATCTCAGGCAGCACACTTGTGGTCAACCTCGCCGGATCCCGGGCCGCGGTCCGGGACGGCATGGCGACACTTGGTCCCCTGGCGGGCCAGATCATCGCGCAGCTATCCAGTTTGGAGATCTAAGCGCGTTGCGCTTTCAGCGGTTAGTCCGGAATCCGCCGGGGTGGGCACCTCCACCTCGTGCGGATTTCGTCTTTTTTGACTCCTGCGTCATCTGCAATGTTAAGTGCAGGTGAACAGACATCCCTGTAAGTTTGTGATCTTGATCACACGGAGAAATTGTCGTGACACAGACGCCGAAGCGCCGATCAGATTCAGTTAACGAGTTGCTGAAGAAGGCGTTCCCCGAGGTACCGGATACCGAGCGGGAGCCGGTGGCCCCCGAAGACATCGATGCGCGCGAGCGTTGGTTGCGAGAGAACATTCCGCCACACCACGAGTGACCTGTGGTTACTCGCCGGGTTCCCAGCTGCCCCTGGCGTAACACATTCACTCTCATTGACGAATACGTCGATGCGGGGTCACGATCCGCGGCGCTTTTCTCGACCAACCCCCGCCGCCGCGCGGAGGGGGTTAGGGAACACCAGGGGAACTCCAGCAAACGACGCGCGGCTTTGCGTCCCGAACATCACCACCGGGGCCACGCGTTGCCGGTCAGATGCCTCCCCGTTATGTTCCTCGTGTCAACGATGAGCTAATCGTAAGAACGACATGTGAGGTTTTTAATTCTCCTCACATCAAGCTCTTGCGAGGTGTGTGGTGAAGAAGTAAGCCAGGCACGGACATCTCGGAGCCCCGCCCGGGGCTTCGATACGCATAGCTAGGGAGATCATGAAGGCAATCACTCGGGTGCTGATCGCGATGGTGGCGTCCATCGCGGCATTGTTCGTGAGCACTGGCACCTCCAACGCCGGTCTGGACAATGAGCTGAGTGTCGTCGACGGCCAGGGCCGCACGCTGACAGTTCAGCAGTGGGACACGTTCCTCAACGGTGTTTTCCCCCTCGACCGCAACCGCCTGACCCGTGAGTGGTTCCACTCCGGCAAGGCCAGCTACATCGTGGCCGGCGAAGGCGCCGACGACTTCGAGGGCACGCTGGAGCTGGGCTACCAGGTCGGCTTCCCCTGGTCGCTGGGCGTCGGCATCAACTTCAGCTACACCACCCCGAACATCGCCTACGACGGCTGGGCCTTCGCGCCGACCGGTGACCCCGACTTCGGCACGCTGGACTCCATCGTGACCCCGCCGCTGTTCCCCGGTGTCTCGATCTCGGCCGACCTCGGTAACGGCCCGGGCATCCAGGAAGTCGCGACCTTCTCGGTCGACGTCGCCGGCCCCGGTGGTTCGGTTGTCGTCTCGAACGCTCACGGCACCGTGACCGGCGCCGCCGGTGGTGTGCTGCTGCGTCCGTTCGCCCGGTTGATCTCCTCGACCGGCGACAGCGTCAGCACCTACGGCGAGCCGTGGAACATGAACTGACACAGAGCTCCGCTCTATGAACTGACACAGAGCTTCGCTCTACGAAACAGCCCCCGGCTTCGGCCGGGGGCTGTTTCCGTCTTGGGGGAGAGGCGCCGGGTCACCTGTCGGTGGGTGGCGCGTCCTGCTCGGTGTGGTTCTTCTTGGCGACGGTTCCGTCGGACTGGGCCTGCAACAGATCGCGGATCTCTGTCAGCAGGGTCAGCTCGGTTTCGCTCGATTCCACCTTGGCGTCGCGTTCCTTGAGCTTCTTGAACGGAGCCACGATCACGAAGTAGATGACCGCGGCGACGATCAGGAAGTTGATCGCCGCCGACAGCACGGCGTTGAGGTCGACGAACTGGTCGGCGCCCAGCGGGATCTTCAGGATTCCGTACTCGGTGTCCGGGCCCGCCCCGATCCGGTCGACCAGCGGCTGGACCACGTTTTCGGTGAACGCGGTGACCAGTCCGGTGAACGCGGCACCGACGACGACCGCGACTGCCAGATCGATCACGTTGCCCCGCGAGATGAACTCTTTGAAGCCTTTCAGCATGGCGATGACCCTTTCGTTTGAGGGGCGCGTGTCGGCGCACCGAACTCAGTGTCCACCGCTGGTCCAGCGGGGCAATATGTGGGCTTTATTTACGTCCGGAGATAATGTGCGACCGGGGTCATTTCTGCTGCGAAACAGCAAGTGGCGCAAGTTGTTTCGGAACCCTGGGAGAAGGCTGGGAATTGGCCCGGCGGGCTGAATAAGAATTTGCCACTGGGCACGCGCAATGCCGTCGCGACTGCTACTCTGTGAGAGCCTGAAAACGTAAACAAGGACACCTGTGTCCTTCTATTCAAAGGGGAATGCTCATGGCACGACATGCCAAGGCGCCCGCTCGGAGTGCGAAGAAGCTCGGCGCCGTCGGCCTGGGCTCGTTCTTTATCGCCGCAGCTTTCTCCGGTCTGAGCGCTGGTACGGCCAACGCGGACGAGGTCGCTCCCACGCCCGTAGTGGTCAGCCGCCAAGCCTCGGAGAACTCCGTGATCCGGATCAACGATCTCGGCGTCGCCCGCGGTATCTCCGAAGCCCGCCTTGCCGACGCCGGCGAGATCCACGCCGTCGGCACGGGTTCGACCGAGGTGCGCGACAACATCAAGGCAGTCGTCGGCACGAAGGCCGCCGCGTTCGCGGGCGCCTACCCGGTCGGTCCTGCCATCGGCGACTGGTGATCTGATCTTCCAAAGTGCCCCCGGGAATCCCGGGGGCACTTTGCTTTTCGATTCTGCTCGATGCCCGGTCAATGCAGCGTGAGCGTGATCGCCTGTACGAGAGCCGCTCCGGCCACCGCCTTGGCCGCAGCCGTGGGCAGCGCTACCAGCACGACCCGCCCGGCGCCGCGGGCTCCGACGCCACTTTCCTTGGCGGACACCAGAACAACGACGGCATCGGTAGCTACCAGACGTGCCTCCGCGGTCTCGTCAGCGGGTGCGGCGACGATGTCGACGACGTCGCCGGGCCGGACCAGATCCGTCAGCGCGGCATCGGCCAGCGGGATCGGGACGATCCGCGCATCGGGACCAGCCGTGGATTCGGCCAGCCGCGGACCGAGCAGTCGCACGTCGGTGAGCACCTCGCCCCGACGAGTCGGGCCGGCGAGTGTGGCGCCGACGACGGTGCCCACGTCGGATTGTGCGCCATCGGGAATCGCCGGGGCCGTGCGTGATTCCACCCGAACGTCGTCGGCGGTGAGTTCGACACCGGGGGACAGGTCGCGCACCGCGACGACGACTTCGGCGCGATCGGCGTCCGGATCGCCGCGCCATGCGGCCACCGCGGCCAGGATCACCAGGAAACCGGCGAGGATGCGACGTGCTGCGGGAGTCCGGGACCAGTCTGGACGCAGCATCCGCCCCAGCCGATCGATCGCGGTCGGGTCCAGCGAATCCCCCATGGGTTCACGCTAGGTCGTCGGCGCAGCCGTCGTCTGCCGCCGATCAGGCGGCTGTGGATAACTCGACGGTCAGCTGGAGGCCGCAGCGGCGGGCGCAGCTGAGCTGCTCGACGATGAGCTGCTGGAGCTCGACGAGCTGTTGGAGTTCGACGAGCTGTCCGAGGACGAGGACGTGGATGACGACGACTCGCTACTGCCGGAGGTGGTCGAGCCGGTGTTCTTCCCGGCTTCGCGGCTGTCGGTGCGGTAGAAACCGCTGCCTTTGAAGACCACGCCGACCTTGCCGAAGATCTTGCGAAGACGTCCGGCGCATTTCGGGCACTCGGTCAGAGAGTCATCGGTGAACGCCTGCACCACGTCGAACTTGTTGTTGCACTCGGTGCACGCATAGGAATAGGTGGGCACACAAACCTCCGAGGTGGTCAAACTTCTTAGCACTCTAGCGGCTCAAGTGCTAGAACCGCCAGCTGGTTGCGGTCATTCCCACGCTGTCGTGGGCCGCGTTCGCCGTCTCAGCGCGACGAGACCCTGCCGCGGCGTCAGAGCGTGCGTCATCGCGACATCGTGCGGCTCCGCGGGCAACCGCTCGACCAGCTCTTCGTCGCGGACTACCGCCACCAGCATCGCGGCCGGGTCGGCCAGCGGCAATGTCCGGTCGTAGAACCCGGCGCCACGACCCAGGCGCGCGCCGTCGCGGTCGACCGCCAGCGCGGGGACCAGCACGACGGCCGCGTCCGCGATCGCCTCGGGCGGCAGCCACGGGGGCGAGGGTTCGCGTAGCCCGAACGGCGCTCGCACCAGCCGGCCGGGTTCGTAGCGGCCCCACTGCAGGGGCAGCGGAGTGTCCTGATCGTCATTGCGGGCGACGGGCAGCAGCACCGTGACATCGCGAGCGGCGGCGTCCTCGACGATGGCGAGAGACCCCGGCTCCGAACCCACGGGGATATAGGCGCAGGCTATTGTGCCCGGCGAGAGCAGGGCTGCCAGGTGGGCCGCCAACTGCGCGGCCTCGCGGTCGCGTACTTGCCGACTCAACGAGCGTCGAGCAGCCAGAATGGCCGCCCGTGCTTGTGATTTGGCCAGTACCACCGGGTAGCCCTTCCAAGCTCGGGTATGCGGAGAACAACCGACGCAGAGAGGTTAGTGTGTGAACGATGAATCGGCCTGATGTTCCTGTGCCGTACACCGCGGTGGTGCCTGCGGCGGGCCTCGGGACGCGCTTCCTGCCTGCCACCAAAACGGTGCCCAAGGAGCTGCTTCCCGTCGTCGACACCCCGGGAATCGAGCTGGTCGCCGCAGAGGCCGCCGAAGCGGGCGCCCAGCGCCTGATCATCATCACCTCCGAAGGCAAAGACGGCGTCGTCGCGCACTTCGTCGAAGATCTCGTCCTGGAGGGCACGCTCGAAGCCCGCGGGAAGAAGACCATGCTGGAGAAGGTGCGGCGCGCACCCGCCCTGATCAAGGTGGAGTCTGTGGTCCAGGCCGAGCCGCTGGGTCTCGGCCACGCGGTCGGCTGCGTCGAGGCCAGCCTCGCACCCGATGAGGACGCCGTCGCGGTGCTGTTACCCGACGACCTGGTGCTCCCGACCGGAGTGCTGGAGACCATGGCGAAGGTTCGCGCCAAGCGCGGGGGCACCGTGTTGTGCGCGATCGAGGTCGACCGCGAAGACATCAGCGCCTATGGCGTCTTCGACGTCGAGATCGTGCCGGACGCGGCCAATCCGAATGTGCTCAAGGTCAAGGGCATGGTGGAAAAGCCCAAGGCCGAAGACGCGCCGTCGCTGTTCGCCGCGGCGGGCCGCTACATCCTGGACCGGGCGATCTTCGACGCGCTGCGGCGGATTCCGCGCGGCGCGGGCGGCGAGCTCCAACTCACCGATGCGATCGCGCTGTTGATCGACGAGGGCCATCCGGTCCACGTCGTCGTCCACCGCGGATCTCGACACGATCTTGGAAATCCCGGGGGCTACCTCAAGGCTGCGGTTGACTTTGCGTTGGAGCGGGACGACTACGGGCCGGAACTGCGCCGGTGGTTGGTCGAGCGACTCGGCCTCGCTCCGGGCACGACCGAGGACTAGCGAGCAACTGCACCGCCGAGCGAGCCGGTCGACGCCCGCCGGTTCGACGGAAGAAAGGCGCACTGTGCGTTCGGTGGAGGAGCAGCAGGCTCGGGTAGCAGCTGCCGCGGTCGCGCCGCGGCCGGTACGGGTCGCGATTGCCGAGGCCCAGGGCCTGATGTGCGCCGAGGAAGTGGTCACCGAGCGTCCGCTGCCGGGATTCGACCAGGCCGCGATCGACGGTTATGCGGTGCGCAGTGTCGACGTGCTCGGCCTCGGCGGCGCCGCCGACGGCGAGGACGACGACGAGGCCGGCGACGGCGGACGGCCGCGGGAGATCAGCCTGCCGGTGATGGGGCTGATCGAGGCCGGTGCCCGAACGCCCAGCAGGCTTCAGCCCCGACAGGCGGCCCGAGTGCAGACCGGTGCCCCGATGCCGACCCTGGCCGACGCGGTGCTTCCGTTGCGCTGGACCGACGGCGGAGAGTCGCGCGTCCGGGTGCTGCGCGGGGTTCGATCCGGCGCCTACGTGCGGCGCACCGGCGACGATGTGCAGCCCGGTGATGTCGCGGTGCGCGCGGGCGCGATCATCGGCCCGGCCCAGGTCGGTCTGCTCGCCGCGGTCGGACGCGAGCGGGTGCTGGTGCATCCGCGGCCGCGGCTGACCGTGATGTGCGTCGGTGGCGAGCTCGTCGACATCTCGCGCACACCGGGCAACGGGCAGGTCTACGACGTCAACTCCTATGCGCTGGCCGCCGCGGGGCGCGACGCCGGCGCCGAGGTGAACCGGGTCGGCATCGTGCCCACCGATCCTCACCAGTTGCGGGAGGTCGTGGAGGGACAGCTCAGCCGTGCCGAGATCGTCGTGATCGCCGGGGCGGTCGGCGGCGCCGCCGCGGAAGGCGTGCGCACGGTCCTGTCGCAACTCGGGGACATGGAGGTCACCCGGATCGCGATGCATCCCGGATCGGTCCAGGGGTTCGGCCAGCTCGGTCCCGACGGCGTGCCGGTGTTCCTGCTGCCCGCCAACCCGGTCAGCGCGTTGGTGGTGTTCGAGGTGATGGTGCGGCCGCTGATCCGGCTGTCGCTCGGCAAGCGCCAGGCGATGCGGCGGATCGTGTCGGCGCGCGCGTTGTCCCCGATCAGTTCCGTCGCCGGTCGCAAGGGCTATCTGCGGGGGCAGTTGATGCGCGACCAGGACACCGGAGAGTACCTCGTGCAGGCCCTCGGCGGCGCGCCCGGCGCGTCGTCGCATCTGCTGGCCACGCTCGCCGAAGCAAACTGTCTGGTGATCGTTCCGAGTGAGGCCGAGCAGATCAGAACGGGCGAGACCGTCGACGTCGCCTTCCTGGCACAGCGCGGCTGAGCGCGCGGTCCAGCGGTGATGAACTTCTTCAGTTCCCGGTCGCAGCACCCCGGGTGGCCGCTGGCGGTGGGCCCGCTGCGGGTACCCGCGGGACTGGTGCGGCTGCGTCCGGTGCGGCTTCGGGATGCGGCGCAGTGGAGCAGGATCCGGCTGGCCGACCGCAACCACCTGGAACCCTGGGAACCGTCGACAGACATGAACTGGGAACTGCGGCACTCGGTTTCGGCATGGCCTTCGGTGTGCTCGGGCCTTCGGGCCGAAGCCCGCAAGGGGCGCATGCTGCCGTATGCGATCGAGCTCGACGGCGAGTTCGCCGGCCAACTGACGATCGGCAACGTCACCCACGGCGCGCTGCGGTCGGCGTGGATCGGGTACTGGGTGGCCAGTGGCTCGACCGGCGGCGGTGTCGCGACCGCGGCGCTCGCACTGGGGCTCGACCACTGCTTCGGGCCGGTGATGTTGCACCGCGTCGAGGCCACCGTGCGTCCCGAGAACGCGGCGAGCCGAGCGGTGCTGGCAAAGGCGGGGTTGCGGGAGGAAGGGCTGCTGAAGCGCTATCTCGACGTCGACGGGGCGTGGCGCGATCACCTTCTGGTGGCGGTCACTGTCGAGGAGATCAACGGCTCGGTCGCGTCCACGTTGGTGCGTTCCGGGCGCGCCTCCTGGGCCTGAGATGCGTCCTTCTCTGTTACTGATGTGACACGTGTGACGTTTGGTGCTTGTCTCCTGTGAATTACAGGTGTGTAATTGTCTCGGCGCGCCGCTCACGGATGCGCTGGTCACAGACCTAGCCTGATGGGGAAAGGAGCAGGCGCCATGCCAAGCATCCCCCAATCTCTTCTCTGGATCTCGCTCGTTGTGCTTTGGCTCTTCGTGCTTGTTCCGATGTTGATCAGCAAGCGGGACGCGGTTCGCCGCACCAGCGATGTCGCGCTGGCCACCCGCGTGCTCAACAGTGGTGCGCGCACCCGGCTGCGCCGCCGAGGGCCCGCCGCCGGCCATCGCAGTGACCCGGATTGGCAGCCGTCCGAGGAGGACGCCGACGACTACGCCGAGACGCCGAGCCGTTCGGTGGTGATGGTCGCCGCCGACGTGAGCAATGCCGACGACGAACCCGACTACCTCGATGTCGACGTGGTCGAGGATTCCGGC
Organism: Mycolicibacterium parafortuitum; assembly: GCF_010725485.1. Classification (NCBI taxonomy): domain Bacteria; kingdom Bacillati; phylum Actinomycetota; class Actinomycetes; order Mycobacteriales; family Mycobacteriaceae; genus Mycobacterium; species Mycolicibacterium parafortuitum. The sequence continues at coordinate 2,652,174 of NZ_AP022598.1, forward strand.
GCGCTGCCGATCGCGGAGGTCCGCGCCGAAGAGCCGGCCGCGGCCGTCGAGAACGACGAACTGACTTTGGATTTCGACGACGAGGCCGATCGCGACGAGGTCGACGAGCAGCCGCAGGTGGTGGCCGAGGACGTCCAGCACGACACCGGTGAGGACACCGGCGTCTACTCGGTGATCGACGACGAGTACGAAGAGGGCGGCGAGGACCACGAGGCGGGCGAGGAGCCTGCCGCCGAGCACGTCGACGACGCCGACGCGTCGTCGCAGGATGACGAGGCGTCTGAGACCGATCCGCGGATTGCCGGCTCGCTGAGCGAGTCGCGTCGCCGTCGCCGGGAGTCGACGACCGCGGCTGCGGTGCAGGCGCGTAAGTACCGGTTCCGCGCCCGCACGATCACGGTGATGTCGGTCCTGATGCTTGCCAGCGCCGTCGCGGCGTTCACCTGGTCGTCGACGATGTGGTACGCGACCACGGCCGTTGCCGCCGTCACGCTGCTGTATCTGGCCTATCTGCGCAGGCAGACCCGGATCGAGGAGCAGGTGCGCCGTCGCCGCGCTCAGCGGATGGCCCGGTCGCGCCTCGGGGTCGAGAACACCTTCGACCGGGAATCGGATGTGACGCCGTCGCGCCTGCGTAGGCCCGGTGCCGCGGTGCTCGAGATCGACGACGAGGACCCGGCGTTCGAGCACCTCGACTACGTGCCGTTCTCGCGTCATTACGACCTGCCACGGGCGGCGGGCCAGTAGCCAGACACCGATTTCGGCCGGTGGCCGGGGACTGATAACCTGTACCGGCACCAGGGGCTATGGCGCAGTTGGTAGCGCGACTCGTTCGCATCGAGTAGGTCAGGGGTTCGATTCCCCTTAGCTCCACCATCCAGAACCCGCTTCGACCATCGGTCGGGGCGGGTTTGTGGTTTCTGGGGCCGGCGAGCAGCCGGCCGTCAGGCCGCGTGGTCTTCGGGTGGTGCGGGTCCGCCGGGTTCGCCGGGGTTGTTGGGCGGTTGCACGGTGTCCGGCTCGGCGTCACGGATTGGCGGGCGGTTGTCGGGTTCGGCGGCCGGACTGTCGTTTTCGGGTTCCTCGGGTGGGCGCAGGAGTCGTTCGGGGCGGTGGTAGGTGTTGACTCGGGTTTGTCCGGTGTCGAGGTGTTCGGGTGGGAGCCATTCGACTTCGCCGCGGGTGTTGATGCGGGTGGTCCAGGCGGTGGGGTCGTCGGGGTTGACGCTGCGGTTGTCGGGTCCGCAGGCCAGGCCGAGGTCGTTGATGTTGGTGTTGCCGCCGCGGGCCCAGTCGGTGACGACGTGGTGGACTTGGCTGCCGTAGGCGCCGATGGTGCAGCATGGTTTGGTGCAGCCGCCGTCGCGGGCGATCAACATGATCCGCTGCTCAGGTGACGCGATGCGTTTGGTGCGGAACAAATCCAGCGCTGCCCCGGTGGCTTTGTCGAACACCGCCAAGTAGTGATTGGCATGCCCGCCCATCCGGATCACGTCCTTGATCGGCATCCTGGTGCCGCCACCGGTGACACCGATCCCGGCGCGGGATTCCAGGTCTTGCAGCGTGGTGCGGATGATGATCGACACCGGCAGCCCGTTGAGTGTGCCCAACTCGCCGCTCATCAGGGCGATGCGTCCGACGGCGATCAGCGCGTCGTGCTGGCGCTGGGCCAGGCTGCGCTGATCGTTGTCGATTTGGGCTTGTGACGGTGTGCCCGAGGTGCAGGGCTCGGGATCGGCGGGGTTGCACATGCCGGGTGCGGCGTATTTGGCGAAGATCACTTCGAGCACCGCCCAGGCTTCCGGCGTCAAGGTGGCGGTGAGGTCGACCATCCCGTCGGGGCGCTGCTGGTGTTTGGTGACCCCGCGCTGGCGGGCGCGTTCGGTGTCGTCGGGTTCGGGGCCGTCCTGATCCAACAGAAACAGGATCAGCTCGGCGGCGTCTTTCACTTCTTTGGGGCCGGCGCCGACGGCGGTGCGGACCAGGTCGACCTCGAATTGTTCGCGGGTGGGGGCGTCGACCCAGGACGGGAGTTTGGCCACGGATTTGCGGATGACCTCGACGTGTTCGGGGTTGATCAGTCCGCGTTCTTGGGCGATCGCGGTGGCCGGCAGCAGCGGCGGTAGCGCCGGTCCGGTCACCGAGGGTCGCGGCGCCAACAGGCAAGCTTCGGTCAGGCGCCGATTCGCCTCGGTGACCGATAGCCGCCACCGGATCCGCAACACGTCTTTCCAGGTTTTGGCGCCCATCTCGCGGGCGCTGGTCTCGGTCTGTAGCCGCGCCAGCAGCCGGTGCCCCAGCCCGGGCAGTTGGCAGCTCAGACTCTCCAACTCGTCCATCGTCTCGAGGAGTTCGTCGCGGGTCAGCAGGTCGAGATCGCAGGCCGCCACGGTGTCGAACGCGGCGCGCAGCGCGGTGACCGCGTCCTGCAGGCCCGTCATAGACATGACTCGAACATACATTCGACCACCGACAAGTTCGGGTCGACGCGGCTACGTCCGCCCTACCGGCCTTCGATCGACACCGGCATGTGCCGGACGCCGCTGTGCTTGTTGCTGCGCACGTACTCGATCGGCCCCGTGACCGTCACCCGACGCACCCGGTCAAGCAGCACGTCGAAGATCACCCGCATCTCCATGCGGGCCAGCGACGCGCCCAGGCAGAAGTGCGTTCCCCGGCCGAATGCCAAGTGCGGGTTCGGATTACGCGATACGTCGAACGAGTACGGATCGGCGAAGACGGTTTCGTCGCGGTTCGCGGACGCCCACCACAGGCTGACCTTGTCGCCGGCCTTGATCCGCCGGCCGTGCATCTCGACGTCCCGGGTCGCGGTGCGCCGGTTGTAGGGCGTGGAGGACGCCCACCGCAGGATCTCCTCCACCGCCGTCGGCAACAGCGTTCGGTCCTGCCGAATCCGTTCCCACACTTGCGGTTTTTCGCTCAGTGCGGACATGCCGATCGCGATCGAGTTACGGGTCGTCTCACTGCCCGCCGCGATGATCAGGCTCAGGAACATGCGCTGCTCGTTCTCACTCAACGGTTTCCCGTCGATCAGCGCGTGGGTCACGATCGACAACAGTTCGTCGGTCGGCGGCTCCCGGCGCTTGCGCTCCAGCAGTGCCGTGCCGTAAGTGAACATCTGGGCCTGCGCCTGCGCCGCCCGGTCGCTGATCTCCCCGATCTCGCGTTCCTCGTAGTCGAGCGTCACGTTCGCCCAATTCATCAGCTCGTGCCGATCCTCCTGCGGCACACCGGCCAACTCGGCGACAGCCTGCAGCGGCAGTTCGGCGGCGACGTCGATCAGGAAATCGCACTGCCCCTTGGCCACTGCCGCGTCGACGATGTCGACGGCGCGGCGCCGCAGGTCGGCCTCGATGGCCTGCAGCGCCCGCGGCGTCGTGCTCGGCGTGAGTAACCGGCGGAACTGTGCGTGCCGCGGGTCGTCCATCATGTTGAGCAGCGCGCCGACGGCGAACCCCGTCGGCATGTCCTCCAGCGTGGTTCCGCCGCCCTCGCGGTCACCGCCGGACTCCGACGAGAACGTCTCGCTGTCCGCGGCCGCGGCGACGATGTCGGCGTGCCTGCTCAGCACCCAGAACCCTTCGCCGCCCGGGGTGTGTTCGGTCGGCGGATGCCACCACAGCGGCGCGTCGCGACGCAGGACGTCGAACACCTCGAAAGGAAACCCCGAGGTGAACCGGTCCAGGTCGGTCAGGTCGACATGCTCGGTAACACGGCCCACGTTCGGCATGGTCAGACCATACGTGGCGGAAACGTCAGAACGGACTGCTGTTCGACTGTGTCTTGGCGTCCTCGGGGCGAGGTCCGTACTTGCGGATGTAGTCGTCGTGCATCTTCGCGTCCTTCTTGCGCTGGATCACGTCGACGAGATTCGGGTCGAGGCCGTGCTTGGCCAGCCGGTGCCGGCGCCAGACCTTGTTGAGCGCCAACGCCATCAGCAACGCCCAGACGTAGATGGGCGCCGTCATCTCCAGGCGCATGTAGATCGGCGCGGGAAGCAGCCACAGCGGCGCCAGGATCAGCAGCGGCGGAATCGAGTACCGGATCATGTGCCTGCGGATCGCGCCCTGGCCGGCGAGATCCTCGGCGACCCAACGATTCATCGATTTCGGCAGCCGCTTGCCATAGCAGTACGCCAGGTACTGCCAGAAGCTCGGTTTGTCGGTGCCTGTGGGTTCTTCGATCGCCATGGATGCTCCTCCGGGTTGGGAAATTCAGGACTGCAGCGCGCCGCGCACGGCGGCGGCGTTGAGGCGGGTCAGGACTTCGTGGGCGCGCTCGAGCTCGGCGAGGCTCATCCCGAGCCGCGCGACGACCTTCTCCGGAATCTCCAGCGCGCGTTCACGCAGCGCGAGCCCCTTGTCCGTGAGCGTCACATCGGTGGACCGCTCGTCCGCGGCGTTGCGGGCCCGCGAGATCAGGCCGAGTGCTTCCAGGCGCTTCAGCATCGGAGACAGCGTGGCCGAATCCATCTGCAGGGTGGAGGCGATCTTCTTGACCGACAACGAGGTCGACGGGGCAGTCTTCTGGTGGTCCCACAGCACGAGCATCACCAGGTATTTCGGATGCGTGAGCCCCAGCGGCTCCAGCAAGGGCCGGTAGAGCGCGAGCACGGCCCGGTTGGTGGCAGCCAACGCGAAGCAGACCTGCCGTTCCAGGGCAAGCGGATCGACGTCCTCCGCGGTGAGGGTCATGAGATCGATAGTGCCCTAACGATTAGGGCACTAGCAATGTCGGTTGCGTCACCGACCGCCGATCGTCACCCCTGCGGCGCGCTCCATCGGCTTCACCACCGACGTGAAATCCGACGTCGGACCTTCTTCGTCCTGGGTGGCCTGCCAGATCTGGGCTACGGACTCGGCCAGCGCGACCGGGGTATCCAGGGCCTGCGCCTCGGCCAGGTAGAGCAGCACATCCTTGGTCATCAGCCCGGTGGCGAAGCCGTAGTCGAACGTGCGAGGCAGCACCGCCCGCGGGAACTTGTCGCGACTCGCGTGCGTGCCGCCCGAGCCCGTGTTCAGCACGTCGACCATGACCTGCGGATCGAGGCCGGCCTTGGCGCCCATCACCACCGCCTCGGCCGTCACGGCCAGCGCGGTCGCGGCGATCATGTTGTTGATCAGCTTCATGGTCTGCGCCGCACCGGGGGTCTCGGAGACGAACGTGACCCGTCCGAGCGTGGGCCACACCGACGCCAGCGCGTCGAATTCCGGGCGGGGCCCGGACACCATCACCGCGAGCGTGCCCGCTTCGGCGCCGTGCACACCGCCGCTGACCGGGCTGTCCAGGGCGGCTATCCCACGTGCCCGCAGGGCATCGCAATTGTGTTGCGCCGCTTGTTGTCCCACGGTGGACAGGTCGATGAATCGACGCACCCGCCGCCCGTCGGCGACCTCGCCCGCGACGACGTTGGACACCTGCGGGGTCGGCAGGCTCGCGAACACCGACTCGGCGCGGTCGGCCACCTCCCGTGCCGACGCGGCGGCCTCGGCGCCCAACTGCGCGGCGCGCGCCACCGCGTCAGGATCGGTGTCGAACACCGTGACCCGGTGACCCGCCGCGACCAGCCGGCTCATCATCGGGAAACCCATGTTGCCCAGGCCGACGAACCCCAACGTCACGGCTGCGGGCCGTCGACTTCGGCGAAGGTCGTCCGCGCGATCCGGAAACTGTCCACGGCTGCGGGGATTCCGGCGTACACCCCGACCTGGAGGAAGATCTCGCGGATCTCGTCGCGTGTCACCCCGTTGCGCAGGGCACCCTTGATATGAGTTGCCAACTCCTGCGGCCGGTTCAGCGTCGCGATCATCGCGAGGGTGATCATGCTGCGTGATTTCGGCGGTAGCCCGTCGCGTCCCCACACCGCGCCCCAGCAGTACTCGGTGACGAGATCCTGCAGCGGCTGGGAGAATTCGTCGGCGTTGGCGACCGCGCGTTCGACGTACTCCGCGCCGAGTACCCGTGTCCGGATCTCCCGGCCGCGTTCATGGGTCTGCGGGTCCATGAGGTTCTCCGGTCTCAGGCCGGCGGGGGAGTGCCGATGAGCACCGCGCTGAGCCGGCAGCCGTCGGGCCCGGCGCGCCACGCGTGGTCGACACCGGCCAGCACGACCAGGTCGCCCTGGTCGAGGTGGTGGGCGCCGTCGTCGAGGATGAGTTCGACACTGCCGGACAGCACGGTTTCCAGGTCGAGGGTGTCGGTGTGGTGCATCGGGGTCTCGGAACCCGGACCGAGCTCGACCACCATCCACCGCGCCAGCCCGGGCGCGATGCCCTGGTCGATCAGCGGCGCGCTGCCCTGCGGGCGGGCCGGCGGCGGACTCGCGGTGGTGGCGAACGGGATACCCATCGCAAAGCCGGGCGCCAGCTCGTCGAGTGCGAGCTCGTCCTGACTCACGACGCAGGATCTGCCGTCGGCGTCCACTCCGGTGATCAACGTCCGCACGCTCGCTCGCTTTCCTCTCCGATCACGACGCGGCCGTGCCCGGCCAGATGCCGTGATGGTGACATTGGTTGCCCCCGTTACGTTTCGCACGGTACATCGCCGAATCAGCGGTTTCGATGAGGTGATCGACAACGGTGTCGATGTCGCCTTCGGTCGCCATGTCGATAACGGCGACAGCCGTTCCGACGCTGGCGGTGACGGGCACGTCCAGGTCCGCGATCGCATCGCAGACCTCTTGGTAGCTCTGCTGCGAATGATCCGCCGGGGTCACGTCGGCGATCAGGAACTCCTCGCCGCCGGCGCGGGCGATGACGGCGCTCGGCGCGGTGCCCGCCCTCAACGCCTGGGCCACGGCGATCAGTGCCTGATCCCCGGCCGCGTGACCGAGAGCGTCGTTGAGGGCCTTGAAGTCGTCGAGGTCGACCATCGCGATGCTCAGGTACCGTCCCGGACCGCCGCGGCTGAGCAGGTTCAGGGTGTGTCTGCGGAATGCCCGCCGGTTCAGCAGACCGGTCAACGGGTCGTGATCGGCGTCGGCCTGTGCGAGCACCAGATCACCGCGCAACGCCCGCAGCAGTCCGTGGATCGCCACCGGCATCGCGATGTTGGCCTGCACGATCATGAAGAAGTCGACGGCGGCCAGCGCCGCGCGGCCCTCGAGGGCCATCTGCACGGCCTGGGCGAACGCCACGGTGGACGCGATCGCGACGAACGTCAGCACCGACTTCGTGGAATGGAAGAACGCGAGGTAGGCGCCGATCGTCGTGAACGCGATGCAGCCCAGCAGGGCGGCGAGTGGATCGGGATACGCCAGACACGCGAACGTGATCGACGTCGTCGTCACCGCCGCGAACGCCGCGGACTGTCGCCGCGTCGGCCACCGCCGCGCCCACAGCGCCGCGGACACCAGCCCACCGCCGACCGCCGTCCACATCATCGCCTTCTGGAGTCCGCCGGTCGGACCACCGGCAGACGTGAGCAGCAGTAGCACCGACGCCGTCATCAACAGGGCGAGCGTGACGATGAAGGCGCGGACGTACCGTGCGACGGAACGGGCTTTGAGGAAGCCGCTGAACCAGTCGTAGTGATCCGCGTATCGATACATCACACACCATCTCGTCGCCGTTGACTGCCGCTATCCAAGCAGGGCATCGGCGGTTTCCCGCAATCGGCCTCCGACGGCGGTGTTGCCGCATCCTTGCCCGACTTTCCCGCGCGCCCGTAGCCTCGTAAGCGTGTCCGGCGTGACCGATGTCCGAGCCGACGACCTCGCGGTGCTGGCCGTCTTCGACGGGATCCCGTCAGAGGCCCTCGCGCCGCTGGCCGCCCAGTTGCGGCCGCTCGACGCCGCCCCCGGCCAGGTGCTGATGCAGCAGGGTGAGCTTGCCGTGTCGTTCCTGTTGGTCGGGTCCGGGCGTGCCGAGGTGACCCACACCGGTGACGACGGCCACGACACCGTCGTCACGCTCGAACCGGGGCTGATCGTCGGGGAGATCGCACTCCTGCGCGATGCGCCGCGCACCGCCACCGTCGTCGCGACCGAACCGCTGAGCGGATGGGTCGGCGGGCGGGAAGCATTCGCGACCATGCTCGAGATCCCGGGCATGATGGCCAAACTGGTGCGCATCGCGCGGCAGCGCCTCGCGGCGTTCATCACCCCGATCCCGGTACAGGTGCGTGACGGCACCGTGCTGTATCTGCGGCCGGTGCTGCCCGGAGACATCGAACGCACCAGCAGCGGTCAGGTCGAGTTCTCCGACGAGACGCTCTACCGGCGCTTCCAATCGGTGCGCTCGCCGACGCGGGCGTTGATGGCGTACCTGTTCGAGGTCGACTACCAGGACCACTTCGTGTTCGTGCTGACCGACGGCATCGACGGGCCGGTGGTCGCCGACGTCCGGTTCGTCCGCGAGGTCGACGATCCGACCGTGGCCGAAGTCGCGTTCATCGTCGCCGACGAGTACCAACGACGCGGCCTGGGCACCTTGCTGATGGCGGCGATCTCGGTCGCCGCGAGCTGGGACGGGGTGCAGCGGTTCACAGCGCGGGTGCTCAGCGACAACTTCGCGATGCGCGCGATCCTCGACCGGTTCGGCGCGAAGTGGCATCGCGACGACCTCGGAGTGGTCGTCACCGAGATTCCCGTCCCGAAAGTCGAGGACCTGACGATCAGCCGCGAGCTCGCCTACCAGATCCGCGGCGTGGCGCGCCAGGTGATCCGGGCGGTCGGTTGATGCCCGACGGCGCCTCGCGCAAGCCGCCGCTGAGCAAGGACACCCGGCTGTGCATCTCGCTGTCGGGCCGCCCCAGCAACATCGGCACCCGGTTCCACAACCACCTCTACGACGTGCTCGGCCTCGACTACATCTACAAGGCGTTCACCACCACCGACATCGCCGCGGCGATCGGCGGCGTGCGGGCGCTGGGGATCCGCGGCTGCTCGGTGTCGATGCCGTTCAAGGAGGACGTGCTCACGCTGGTCGACGAGATCGAGCCGTCCGCGCAGGCGATCCGGTCGGTCAACACCATCGTCAACGACGTATCGGTGCCGGGCGGGCGGCTCACCGCCTCCAACACCGACTACCTCGCGGTCCGGCAACTGATCAGCGACAACCGGCTGGATCCCGACAGTGCGGTGCTGATCCGTGGCAGCGGCGGCATGGCCAAAGCCGTCGGCCGCGCCTTCGTCGACGCGGGTTTCCACACCGGCATCGTCGTGGCACGCAACGTCGAGTCCGGGACCGCGCTGGCCGACACGCTCGGCTATCAATACCTGCCCGAGCTCGGTTCGGCGACAGCGGCCGTCATCGTCAACGTCACCCCGATCGGGATGGCCGGCGGACCGCACGAGCATGACGTCGCGTTCACCGAGACGACGATCGCGGCCGCCGACACGGTCTTCGACGTCGTCGCGATCCCGTCGGAGACGCCGCTGATCCGCGCGGCGCGTGCCGCGGGCGTACCGGTCATCACCGGAGCCGAGGTGATCGCACTGCAGGCCGCCGAGCAGTTCGTGCGATACACCGGGGTATTGCCGAGCCGCGAACAGATCGAGGAGGCGTCGGCGATCTCTAGGGCGTGATCGTGGTCTGCTCGTCGATGGCCGCTGTCGCCTCCATCAACTGGATCGCCAGATCCTCGGGGCCCTCGGCGGTCAGCTTCAGCATCAAGACGCCGCCGTCGGTCGGGATCACCGCGGTCTTCTCGGCGATCAGCCAGTCGGGCCCGCCGTCTTCCTTTTTGTAGAACCCGCCGATCTGTGTCGCGTCGTAGCCGCCGAGGGTGCCCTGCTGCCCGGACGTGGCGCCCTGGAAGCCCGGCAGTGCCAGGGTGGACTTCGGGGCGTACTCGAGGATCTTGGCCGGATCGACGTTGCCGGTCAGCTTGGTGACGAACGCGACGATGGTCGCCGGCGCGGGGGCCGGCGGATCGCCGGTGAACATGATGCCGTCGAACGCGTCCTCCGGAGCGGAGTCACCGATCGCGACCCATCCCGGCGGGAAGGGCAGCGTGACCGTCGGCGCGCCCGGATCGCCTTGGCGCATCGGGGTCGCCTCGATGCCGTTTTCGGCGATGTACTGCTCGACCGTGATGTCGGCACCTGCAGCGGGGGTCTGCGGCGCAGGCGCTTCAGAGGTGCTGCTGACGGTCGTCTCCGCCGTCGCCGACGTCTCGTCGGCCGGGGTCGCGTCGCCTGCGGTCTCCGACCCGCAGCCGGTCAGTCCGATTCCGGCCGCGAGTGCGATCGCGGCGAGGCCGGCCCGGTTGGCGAAGGTCACGTCGTCTCCTGTTCGTCGGGGCGCAAAGGCGGATTTCGGGTCAAGGCTAGCGAATTCGCCGGGAGGGCCCACACCGCCTGAGCGGACACGGCCCGTGCGCGTGATATCAACAGCGCGTGAGGCTGATCGCCGTGTGTGCCCTGGCTCTGATGGCCGCGGCATGTGCCGAGCCGGCCACGCCGCCCCAGGCGCCGGTGCCCGAACCGCCGGCCACGCACACCGTCAACCCGGCCCGCATCGACCGGGCTCGCGATGCGATGCCCGACGGTTACGAGGTCACCGGGTACGCCGGGGCGCCGGTGCCGTTCGGGGCGTGGGGTTTTCGCGATTCGGCGCAGGCCGACCCGATGCAGTGCGCGGCGCTGGGGGCTCCGTCGGTCGATGCCGAGACGGCCCGCGGCTGGTCGGCGTCGGGGCCGGGCGGGATCGTCTACGCCGTGGTCGCCGAGGCGATGCCCCCGCAGGGACCCGACCCCGCCGTGCTCGACGAATGCCGACAGTGGACCGTGACGTCCGGACACACCAGCGGCACGGTCACCGCGCAACCGGGCCCGGGCATCGATGCCGCGCAAACCGTCGCGATGCGCACCACATTGACCACGATCGTCGAGGGTGGCACCGAGACGCACACCCATGCGGACACCGCAGTGGCCTACCTCGGGACGTACCTGTGCTTCGTCGTGGTGGTCACCGATCCCGGGTCGCCGCACCCCACGCTCGGCGCCGAGTTCGCCTCGGATCTGCTCGCCGAAACGGTGTCCACGCTGCGGGGCTGAACGGTGCGGCGCCGGTACATTGGCGGCGATGTCGAACGCCCCGAAGTACCTCACCTGCACGGCGGCCGTGGTGGCCGGGTTGCTGACGGCGTGTCAGAGCGCGCCGCAGCAGGACCTGTCGAAGGCCGACATCGCCCGGGTGGCCGAGGTGAAATCCAGCTTCGGCCCGTCCTACACCGTGAGCACCGTCGGTCCGGCGGCCGTCGATCCGCAGTTCCTGACCGCCCAGAAGCTGCCGGCCGGGTTGACGTTCGATCCGGCCGAATGCGGTAAAGCGGCCGCGGAGAACACCGTGCCCGAGGGCGTCAAGGGCAACATGGCCGCGACGACCGCCGAGGGCGAGGGCGTGCGCTACATCGTGATCGCGCTGGAGACCTCCGAGGCGGTACCGGTGAACACCCCCGGCGACCAGTGCGGCAAGGTCACCTTCACCGGCGCCGGGATCAGAGGCCTGGTCGAGGGCGCCGAAGCCCCACAGATCGACGGGGTGCGGACCATCGGGACACACCGGGTGCTGCAGACCGTGACCGCGGAGGGCCCGCGCACCGGCGAGCTCTACAACTACGTCGCCAAGTTCGGCAACTTCATCGTGATCGTCACGGCCAACCCGCTCGCCGTACCGGACAAACCGCCCGCCCGCATCGACACCGAGCGGGCCCGCGACCTCGTCACCCAGGCCGTCGACCTGGTGCGCGGGTAGCCCTCAGCGCACACCCTGCGGGCGGAACTGGATGCTGATCCGGGGGCCGGTCGGCCTGGTCGTCTTCGGCACCGCGTGTTCCCAGGTGCGCTGGCACGAGCCGCCCATCACCAGCAGATCCCCATGGCAGTGCCGCAGCCGCAGCGACGGCCCGCCGCCGCGCGGGCGCAGCGCGAACACCCTGGTGGCTCCGAGCCCGAGGATGGCGACCATGGTGTCCTCGGTGCGGCTGCGCCCGATGTTGTCGCCGTGCCAGGCGACGCTGTCGTTCCCGTCGCGGTACAGGCAGAGCCCCGCTGTGACGAACGGCTCGCCGAGTTCACCGGCGTAGGCGTCGTTGAGGCGGCGGCGGAGTTGTTTGAGCCGCGGATGCGGGGCATCGGCGTCGACCAGGTTGTGGAAGCTGATCAGGCGGGGCACGTCGAGGACCCGGTCGTACATCTGCCGTCGTTCGGCGCGCCACGGGATCTGGTCGCGGAGTTCGGCGAACAGCGTGTCGTCGGGGGAACCGTCCTGGGACAACCATCCGGAGCGGACTTCCAGCCACGCGCCGTTGCCGAGATCGCGGCGGTCGGACTGCTCGAAAAGCGAGCTTTGCAGAGCTGGCTCCATACCGCGCAGTCTATCGCACAGGCGTTCGAATTCTCAGAGGCGAACGGGGCCGGGTCCCTCATCGGCGAGAACGTCCCCGGGGTTGGCCAGCGCGCAGATCTTCAGGCTCAGGCAGCCGCAGCCGATACAGCCGGCCAGATTGTCGCGCAGCCGCTGCAGGTGCAGGATCCGCTGGTCGATGTCCTCGCGCCAGCCCGCCGACAACCGGGCCCAATCCTTGCTGGTCGGCACCCGGTCGGTCGGCAGTGTCGCGAGCGCGTCGCGGATCCGTGCCAGCGGGATCCCGAGTCGTTGCGACATCCGGATGAACGCGACGCGGCGCAACGTCTCGCGGGCGTAGCGGCGCTGGTTGCCGCTCGTGCGCCGGCTGGTGATGAGGCCCTCGCGCTCGTAGAAGTGCAACGCCGACACCGCCACCCCGCTCCGCTCGGCCATCTCGCCGGGCGTCAGCTCGTGGGGCCATTCCATGACCTCAACCCTAGTTGCGGTTACGGTGCTCTTGTGACGGATGCGGCGCTGGGATGCAATTCGGAGGTCGGCAGGCTTCGCGTGGTCATCCTGCACCGCCCCGGACCCGAGCTGCAGCGGCTCACCCCGCGCAACAACGACACCCTGTTGTTCGACGGATTGCCGTGGGTGGCGCGCGCGCAGCAGGAGCACGACGCGTTCGCCGAACTGCTGCGGTCGCGCGGCGTCGAGGTGCTGCTGCTCGGCGACCTGCTGACCGAGGCACTGGCCAAGAGCGGGGCGGCCCGCATGCAGGGCATCTCTGCCGCGGTGGACTCGCGGCGCCTCGGAGTGCCGCTGGCGCAGGAGCTCGCCGCATACCTGCGCACCCTGGACGCGCCCGCGCTGGCCCGAATTCTGATGGCCGGCATGACCTTCGACGAGCTGCCGTTCGGTGAGAACGAGCTGTCGCTGGTGCGCCGCATGCACCACGGCGGAGACTTCGTGATCGACCCGCTGCCGAACCTGCTGTTCACTCGGGACTCGTCGTTCTGGATCGGGCCTCGCGTGGCGATCACGTCGCTGTCGATGCACGCCCGGATCCGGGAGACGTCGCTGACCGACCTGATCTATGCGCACCATCCGCGGTTCCTCGGGGTGCGGCGGGCCTACGAGTCGCGGTCCGCGCCGATCGAGGGCGGGGACGTGCTGCTGCTGGCCCCGGGCGTGGTCGCCGTCGGGGTGGGAGAGCGCACCACTCCGGCCGGTGCGGAAGCGTTGGCGCGCAGCCTGTTCGACGACGGTCTCGCGCACACCGTGCTGGCCGTGCCGATCGCGCAGGAGCGGGCCCAGATGCACCTCGACACCGTGTGCACGATGGTCGACACCGATGCGGTGGTGATGTATCCGAACATCGTCGATTCGTTGACCGCGTTCACGATTCGCAGCGAGTCGGGCGGGGTGAAGATCGACCGGGCGGCGCCGTTCGTCGACGCCGCGGCCGACGCGATGGGCATCGGGAAGCTGCGCGTCATCGACACCGGGCTCGATCCCGTCACCGCCGAGCGGGAGCAGTGGGACGACGGCAACAACACCCTGGCGCTGGCCCCGGGCGTCGTCGTCGCCTACGAGCGCAACACCGAAACCAATGCCCGCCTTGCCGACTCGGGGATCGAGGTGCTGCCGATCGCGGCGTCCGAATTGGGCACCGGCCGCGGCGGCCCACGCTGTATGTCGTGCCCGGCCGGCCGCGACCCGCTCTAGTTTCGCCGAACTGGGATTCCCGGCTGTGGATTCGCCCGTTCACACGACCATGGCGCCGGGCTCGCGTTCGGCCCATGCGCGACGGACCCGGTCGATCACGTCGTAGGGCCGGTCCTCCGCGATCACCTTGACATGTCGCCAGCCGCGGTCCCTGATCATCCGCAGCCGCCGTTCGTCCCAGACGTACTGTCGGCGCTCGGTGCGGTGGTGATCGCCGTCGTATTCGACGGCGATACCGGCGTCCTCCCAGCCCATGTCGAGGAATGCGAACGGGGCTCCGTAGTCGTCGCATACCGGGATCTGTGTTGCGGGACGGGGGAAACCCGCGTCGATGAGCAGCAGCCGAAGACGGGTCTCCTTCGGGGACTGGGCGCCGCCGTCCATCAGGTCGAGGGCGGTCCGCAGCCGCCTGATGTGGCGGGCGCCCTTGTACCTGTCGGCTATCGGGGAGACCCATTCTGCGCGAAGCCCCGTCGCGTTGGACAGAGCGTCGAGACACACGACGGCCTCGTTGCGGGGCAGGTGACGGCCGAGGTCGTAGGCGCACCGCTGAACCGTCGCAACGGCCATGCCGTCGATCGGGTAGACGTCGTCGTAGAGAAAGTGGTCGTCGCGGGCGATGATCCCCGGGGGCGTGTCGTAGGACTTCCAGATGAGTTCGACCGGCACGTCGTCGCCGATCCACTTCACGCCGTGCAGGGCAGCGGCGGCGCGGCCGGTGATGACACCGCGTTCGCGCGACCACAGCCATGCGCCGACGGTCCGGTGATACAGCGAGCGCGGAGCGTCCCGCAGGATGTGGACGTCGGGGAAGAGCCGCTCGTAGTGCCATCGCAGCTCGCCGCGGGTGATCGTGCCTTCCTTGATCTCCTGGCTGCCCAGGATCACCGGTCGCATGTGTTCGATCGTCACCCAGTTCGGCGTGCCCTCGGCGAGCCTCGTGTGAGGGTTGTGGATAACCGCGAAATCACGACCGGGAATCCCAGTTCGGCGAAAAGCCCGCTAGCGCCAGGACGGCAGCCAGATCTGCATGTTCCACGTGTGCTGCGAGATCGGCAGCCCGGTCAGGATCGGGTAGAGCCATGCGAAGTTCGTGATGACCACCGCGACGTAGATGCACACCACCAGCAGGCCCAGCGTGCGCCGCTCGGCGTTGCGTGTGGGTTTGTACAGGATGTCGCCGAGGATCATCGCGATGATCATCACCAGGAACGGGGCCATCGTCGCCGCGTAGAAGAAGTACATCTGCCGGTCGATGTCGGCGAACCAGGGCAGGAAGCCCGCGCTGTAGCCGACCAGCAGCACCGCGTAGCGCCAGTCGCGCTTCACGAACGCCCGCCACACCGCCCATGCCAGGATCGGCACCGCGAGGAACCACATCGCCGGTGTGCCGACCAGCATCACGGCCTTCACGCACGACTGGGCGCCGCAGCCCGACACGTTGTCGGTGTCGATTGCGTACAGCACCGGCCGCAGCGACATCGGCCACGTCCAGGGTTTGGACTCCCACGGGTGGTGGTTGCCGTCGGCGTTGGTCAGCCCGGAATGGAACCGGTACGCGGCGTAGGTGTAGTGCCACAGCGACCGCAGCGCGTCCGGGATCGGCAGCGCGCTGTCCGGGCCGATGGACCGGCCCACCTCGTGGCGGTTGACGCCCGTCTCGGATGCGAACCACGGGGTGTAGGACGCGAGGTACACCCCGAACGGGATCAGCACCAGCGCATACAGCGACGGACCGACGTCGCGCCGCAGCGCCCCGAGCCAGGGCCGCGGCACCCGGTACTGCTTGCGCGCGGCGACGGTGAACCCGACCGTCATGAGGCCGAAGAACAGCACGAAGTACAGCCCGGACCACTTCGTCGCACACGCCAGCCCGAGCAGCACCCCGGCGCCGAACCGCCACCAGCGCACCCCGAGCCGCGGACCCCACGGCGTCTCGGCGATGCGCCCTTCCAGGAACGCGATGTGCATGCGCTCACGGATCTGGTCACGGTCGACCATCAGGGCGCCGAACGCCGCGACGACGAACACGGTGAGGAACCCGTCCAGCAGCGCGGTGCGCGCGGTGACGAAGCTGACGCCGTCGGCGATCAGCAGCAGACCGGCGAGACCACCGATCAGGGTGGAGCGGCTGATGCGCCGCGCGATCCGCACCACCAGGAGCACGAGGACCACTCCGCACACGGCGCCGGAGAACCGCCAGCCGAGCCCGTTGTAGCCGAAGACCGCCTCGCCGATCGCGATGAGTTGTTTCCCGACGGGCGGGTGCACCACCAGCCCGTAGCCAGGGTTGTCCTCCAGGCCCTTGTTGTGGACCATCTGCCAGGCCTGCGGCGCGTAGTGCTTCTCGTCGAAGATCGGGGTGCCCGCATCGGTCGGCGAGCCCAGGTTCAGGAACCGGGTCACTGCGGCCAGTGCGGTGATCACGGCGGTCATCGCCCAGCCCTGGAGCCGGTCGAGGGGGCCGAAGTCGGCGACGGGTACGACCGGGCCGGGGCTGATGACGGGGACCGAGCGCCCGCTTCTGTGGAGTTCCTCGGTCGGGGCGGTCACGCATGCGATCGTAGGCTGTGTGACATGACGGCCGGACGACTGCTCGTGGGCGCCACGCCGCTGGGACAGCCGTCGGACGCGTCGGCGCGGCTGATCCGGGCGCTGGGCAGTGCCGACGTGATCGCCGCGGAGGACACCCGCCGGATCCGCACCTTGGCGACAGCGCTCGAGGTGAAGCCGGCGGGCCGGATCGTGAGCCTCTACGACCAGAACGAGTCGTCCCGGGTGCCCGCGCTGCTCGACGACATCCGCAGCGGGGCGACAGTGCTGCTGGTCAGCGACGCCGGGATGCCGCTGATCAGCGATCCCGGCTACCGGCTGGTGGCGGCCTGCGCGGAGAACGACCTGACGGTGCAGTGCCTGCCCGGCCCGTCCGCGGTCACCACGGCGCTCGCGGTGGCGGGCCTGCCGTCGGAGCGGTTCTGCTTCGAGGGGTTCGCACCGCGCAAGCAGTCCGCGCGCAACTCGTGGCTGCAGACCTTGCGAGCCGAACCGCGCACCTGTGTGTTCTTCGAGTCACCGCGCCGGCTGGCCGAGACGCTGCGCGACGCCGTCGACGTGCTCGGCCCGCAGCGCCGGGCCGTGGTGTGCCGGGAGCTGACCAAGACGCACGAGGAGATCGTGCGCGGGACGCTCGGGGAGCTCGCCGAGTGGGCCGCCGACGGTGTGCTGGGGGAGATCACCGTGGTGCTGGCCGGCGCGACACCGTCGGCGGATCCCGAGGAAATGGTCGCCGAGGCGCTGCGGCTGGTCGACGACGGGATGCGGGTCAAGGACGCGTGCGCACAGGTCGTCGCCGCGCATCCCGGCGGTCCGTCGCGGCGCGAGCTCTACGACGCGGTGCTACGTGCGCGTGAGTGAGCCGACACCATGGCCGATGATCGGCGTGGCCTTGTGCAGGCACTCGTCCCACTCGCGCTCCGGATCCGAATCGGCGGTGATACCGCCGCCGACGCCGAGCACCGCGGTGCCGTCCGGGGTGAACTCGACCGTGCGGATCGCGACGTTCAGCTCGCAGCCGGCCCACGGTGACGCGAGCCCCACTGTGCCGCAGTAGATCCCGCGCCTATGCGGTTCCCACGAGACCAGCAGCTCGCGGGCGCGCTGCTTCGGGGTGCCGGTGACCGAGGCCGGCGGGAACGTCGCGTCGAGCAGGTCGGCCATCGGCAACTCGGCGGGGACCCGCGCGGTCACCGTGGACACCAGATGCCACACCCCGGGCGCCGGCCGGACCGCCAGCAGTTCGGGCACCGCGACCGATCCGGTGCGCGCGACCCGGCCCAGATCGTTGCGCACCAGGTCGACGATCATGATGTTCTCCGCGACGTCCTTGACCGACGCCCGCAGCGCCGCCGGATCGGCGTGCCGCGGCAGGGTGCCCTTGATCGGGCTGGACGTGACGGATTCCCCGCACCGGCGCAGGAACAGCTCTGGCGACAGCGACGCCACCGCACCCCAATCGCCCGCGAGATACGCCGCCCGGGCCGGTGTGGTCCGGCCCGCCGCCTCGGTGAAGAAATCGAGCGGGGCTCCGTCGAGCACGCCACGGAACTGTGTGCACACACACGCCTGGTACACCTCGCCGGCGGCGATCGCGTCGAGACATTCCCGCACCCCCCGTTGATGCTCGGTGTGATCGGCGGCCTCCCACACCACGGCCGCGCGCCGACGCCCGGCGGGGGAGTGCACGGCGTCGGTGACCCAACCGGGAAGTGTTGCTCCGGTGAGGCTTTCGTACCACCAGCCGCCGTCGCGGTCACAGCGCAACACCGAATCCGACCAGCCGCCCGCCGCGACGGGGATCCGCGGGCCGAGCCCGTCGGCGCCGGCGTCGGGGTAGGACAGGTATCCGAACCAGCCGCCACCCACCGGCCCGTCGCAGCGGTTTCCCGGTGTCACGCCGAAAACCGTCTCGGGTGCGACGGCCGACACGCTCACCGTGGGAGCGATCACCGCGCGGGAGCCGAACCAGTCACCGATCAGCGCGGCGGGCGGCGCGATCCCGAGTCGCTCCGTCGCGGCCCCGAGCGCACGCAGCACCGACGGGGCGTCGCCCAGATCGCCGAGCCGCTCGATGCGCACGGCTCATTATCGGCTGATCCGGCGCGGCACCATCACCCCCGTCAGCTTCTCCGGGTTGCGCATCGCGTAGAAGTTCGTGATCCGGCCGTCGGCCACCTCGAACGTGACCACGCCCTCCAGCACGTCGCCCGTATAGAGCACCAGCGCGGGCGCGCTGTTGTAGACCGCGGGCTCGACCCGGCCCTCGCCACCGGCGAGCCGGACGAAGCCCAGGATCAGCCGGGCCACCTTGTCGGCACCTTCCACCGGCCGCCGGGCCGCGCTGACCTTGCCGTCGCTGTCGGCGATCCACACCACGTCGGGCGCCAGCATCTCCAGCAGTCCGTCCATGTCACCGGTGGCCGCGGCGGCAAAGAACTTCATGGTGATCTCGCTCGACACCTTCGGGTCGACCGGCTCGTAGCGTTTGCGCCGCGACTGCACGTGCTCGCGGGCCCGGTGCGCCATCTGCCGGACCGCCGCTGCCGACTTGCCGAGCGCCTCGGCGATCTCGTCGTGCCCGAAGCCGAACACCTCCCGCAGCACGAACACCGCCCGCTCGTCGGGGCTCAGCGTCTCCAGCACCACCAGCATCGCCATCGACACCGACTCGGCGAGCACCACGTCCGCCGACGGATCCTGCTGGGTCAGAAGCGGTTCCGGCAGCCACGGGCCCACATAGTCCTCGCGTCTGCGGGATTGGGCGCGCAGGGCGTTGAGCGACTGCCGGGTGACGAGCTGGGCCAGGTAGGCCTTGGTGTCGGTGACCGCCGCAAGGTCCACCTCGGCCCAGCGCAGGTAGCTCTCCTGCAGCACGTCGTCGGATTCGGTTGCGCTGCCCAGGATCTCGTAGGCGATCGTGAACAGCAGCGGGCGCAGAAGCGTGAACCGATCGGCGTGTTCGTCTCCCGGCGTCACGCTCACCGGACCGGCACCTCCGGTGAGGTCGCGATCAGCTCGGAGCGGTCGGGGCCCTTCAACGACCGGTACGTACCGGGCTTACGTGCCTCGGCGGCAAGCCATTTGACCGTGAACCGGCACACCTGCTCCTTGACGAAGGCACCGGTGCGCCCTCCGATGTAGAGGTTGCGCGGGGTGTCGTCCTTGTGCTGGATCTGCACGGTGCCCGCGCCGCGGCCGAGGCTGATGCACTGCCCGGACATCGGCACCGTCGCGTCGGCGACCGCGGTGCCCGCGATCCGCGCCAGCACCGTGCCCGCAGCCTGGGCGCCGAGCGGCAGCCCGGCCTGGCAGCTCATCCGGTACGGGTGACCCGACGGGGCCGCCGCGTCCCCGGCCGCGACGATGCGGTCGTCGTCGACGCTGGTCAGTGTCTCGTCGGTGATCAGCCGGCCCAGTGCGTCGCTGGTCAGTCCGCTGGCCGCGGCCAGCCCCGGCACGCCGAACCCGGCCGTCCACACCGTCACCGCGCTGGGCAGGGTGCGCCCGTCGTCGAGGACGACGTGGTCGGGGCCGACGGCGCGCACCCCGGCGGCCACGGTGGTGACACCGAGCTTGCGCAGCCGCTTGGTCACCGACCGGCGCCCGGCAACGCTGAGTGACGGTCCGACCACCGGGGTGACGAGCGTGACCGAGCGGCCCGCTTCGGCGAACTCGGCCGCGGCCTCGATCCCGGTCAGCCCGCCGCCGACGACCACCAGCGGGGCCGGCGCCGCGAGGTCGGCCAGCCGCTCCCGCAGCCGCGTAGCCTGCTCCAATTCGCTGAGCGGGTAGGCGAATTCGGCGGCCCCGGGCACGCTCGCCGGCACGTCGCCGGTGCTGCCGACCGCATAGACCAGGTAGTCGTAGTCCAGGGCGGAACCGGAGGCCAGCGCGAGGCGCCGGGCCGCGGCGTCGATACGTTCGGCGCTGTCGAGCACCAGGCGCACGCGGACGTTGAGCACGGTGCCGAAGTCCTGGACGGCGACCGTGCTGTCCGGGTCGTCGGCTGCCGCCAGTTGGTGCAGCCGGATCCGCTCGACGAACTGGGGGCGCGGGTTGACCAGGGCCACGTCCACGTCCTCGCGGGAGCAGAGTCGGTTGGCGGCCATCACGCCTGCGTATCCGCCGCCGATGACGACGATCCGGGTGGGCTGTGCGCTCATGGTGTCTCCTTTCGAGGGGCTTGTGCCCTCAAGACACCGCGCGGTGTCCGGATGTGACACCTACGCCGGATGTGTGACGCAGATTACTCGATCTTGATCAGACCAGTCCGAGGGCGAGCATCGCGTCCGCGACCCGGATGAAGCCGGCGATGTTGGCGCCCGCGACGTAATTGCCCGGCTGGCCGTACTCGTCGGCGGTCGCCAGACAACGGTGGTGGATACGGCGCATGATCTCGGCCAGCCGCGCCTCGGTGTCGGAGAACGTCCACGAGTCACGTGACGCGTTCTGCTGCATCTCCAGCGCGCTGGTCGCGACCCCGCCGGCGTTGACGGCCTTCCCCGGTGCGAACGTGACCCCGGCGTCCTCGAAGTACTTCACCGCTTCCGGGGTGCACGGCATGTTGGCGCCCTCGGCGACGATCTGACAGCCGGACTCGATCAGGTGTCTGGCGTCGGTGCCGGACACCTCGTTCTGGGTGGCGCAGGGCAGCGCGATGTCGCACTCCACCTCCCACACCGAGCGGTTGGCCACCAGCTGGGACGACCCGCGGGCTTCGGCGTATTCGGCGAGCCGGGCGCGGCGTTTCTCCTTGATCTCCTTGAGCAGATCGAGGTCGATGCCGGCGGGATCGTGGACGAAGCCGGTGGAGTCCGAACAGGCGATCACCGTGCCGCCGAGCGCACTCACCTTCTCGATGGCGTAGATCGCGACGTTCCCCGAGCCGGAGACCACGACCTTCTTCCCGTCGA
This sequence comes from Mycolicibacterium parafortuitum, assembly GCF_010725485.1. Taxonomy (NCBI): domain Bacteria; kingdom Bacillati; phylum Actinomycetota; class Actinomycetes; order Mycobacteriales; family Mycobacteriaceae; genus Mycobacterium; species Mycolicibacterium parafortuitum. Next base: position 2,673,685 of record NZ_AP022598.1, read on the forward strand.
ACGACTGCCCGCGTGAGCGCAGGATCTCGTCGACGAAGAACACCGTGCCGTACCCGGTGGCCTCGGTGCGCACCTGCGATCCACCCCACGTGATGCCCTTGCCGGTGAACACGCCGGACTCGTAGCGGTTGGTGATCCGCTTGTACTGCCCGAACATGTAACCGATCTCGCGCATCCCGACGCCGATGTCGCCGGCCGGCACATCGGTGTATTCACCGAGGTGCCGGTACAACTCGGTCATGAAGGACTGGCAGAACCGCATCACCTCGCCGTCGGAGCGGCCTTTCGGATCGAAATCCGATCCGCCTTTGCCGCCGCCGATCGGCAAGCCGGTCAGCGAGTTCTTGAAGATCTGCTCGAAGCCCAGGAATTTGATGATGCCGAGGTAGACCGACGGGTGGAAGCGCAGCCCGCCTTTGAACGGCCCGAGCGCCGAATTGAACTCGACCCGGAACCCGCGATTGACCTGGACGTCGCCGGAGTCGTCGAGCCACGGCACCCGGAAGATGATCTGCCGCTCGGGTTCGCACAGCCGCCGGATGACGGCGCGGTCGACGTAGTCGGGATGCTTGTCGACCACCGGGCCGAGGCTGTTGAGCACCTCGTAGACGGCCTGGTGGAACTCGTCCTCGCCGGGGTTGCGCCGCGCCACCTCGTCGTAGATGTCGTGCAGTTTGGTGTGTAACTCAGTCATTTCCGATCAATCCACCTGGTAGCGAGGGAACACTCCGGACGGTGCGGGCAGCGAGGTGCCCGGCGCCAGCCGCGTCGCGATCGCGGTGAAGGCCCGCTGTTCTTCGGGTTGGCCGAGCAGATCCAGAAGCTTGGCCATCGTCTCGGGCATCACGGGCTGGCTGAGCAGCGCGGCGATGCGCACCACCTCCAGCGTCGTGTAGAGCACCGTGGCGAAGCGTTGCGGATCGGATTTGCGCAGCACCCATGGTTCCTGCGCCGAGAAGTAGCGGTTGGCCGCGCCGAGCACCGACCAGATCGCCTCCAGCGCCAGATGCATCGCCTGGCGGTCGTAGTGCTCGCGCACCCGCTCCAGCAGCGCGTCGGCGGCGGCGAGCATCTCGGAATCCTCGGCGCTGAACTCACCGGGTTCGGGCACCACCCCGTCGAGGTTCTTGGCCACCATGGACAGCGAGCGCTGCGCCAGATTGCCGAACTCGTTGGCCAGGTCGGCGTTGATGCGGCCGATGATGCCGTCCTCGCTGTAGCTGCCGTCCTGGCCGAACGGCACCTCGCGCAGCAGGAAATAGCGCACGGCGTCGACGCCGAATTCTTCGACCAGCGCGATGGGGTCGACGACGTTGCCCACCGACTTACTGATCTTCTCGCCCTTGACGTTGATGAAGCCGTGGGCGAACACCCGTCGGGGAAGCTCGAGTCCGGCTGACATCAGGAACGCCGGCCAGTACACGGTGTGGAATCGGATGATGTCCTTGCCGATGACGTGCAGGTCGGCGGGCCAGTACTTCCGGAAGTCCGGCGACGAGACGTCAGGGAAGCCGGCGCCGGTGAGGTAGTTGGTCAGCGCGTCCACCCAGACGTACATGACGTGATCGGGATGTCCCGGTACCGGCACGCCCCAGTCGAACGTGGTGCGCGAGATGGACAGATCGCGCAGTCCGCCGGAGACGAAGCTGACGACCTCGTTGCGCCGCACGTCGGGACCGATGAAATCGGGGTTCGCCTCGTAGTGGGCGAGCAGCCGGTCGGTGTATGCCGAGAGCCGGAAGAAGTACGTCTGCTCCTCGGTCCAGGTCAGCGGCGTGCCGGTCTCGATCGAGTACTTCTCGCCGTCGCGCGTCTCGATCTCGTCGTCGCTGTAGAAGCGTTCGTCGCGCACCGAGTACCACCCGGAGTACGTGTCGAGGTAGATGTCGCCGGCGGCGTCCATCCGCTTCCAGATCTCTGCCGACGCGGCGAAGTGGTCGGCGTCGGAGGTCCTGATGAAGCGGTCGAAGGAGCTTCCGAGCCTGCGCTGCATCGCCTCGAACGCGTCGGAGTTGCGCACCGCGAGTTCGGCGGTCGGGATGCCTTCGCGTTCCGCGGTCTGCGCCATCTTCAGTCCGTGCACGTCGGTGCCGGTCAGGAATCGAACGTCGTAGCCGTCGAGGCGCTTGAACCGGGCGATCGCGTCGGCGGCGACCTTCTCGTAGGCGTGCCCGATGTGGGGCGCGCCGTTGGGGTAGTCGATCGCCGTGGTGATGTAGTAAGGCTCGCTCATTTCAGGGTCAACCCTAGAGTGTGTCGGGTGAGCGGGACTAAACAGCGACGAGAGCCGCCGCCGATTCCGGAGCCGGTGGGACAGCTGGTCGACGCGCACACCCACCTCGATGCGTGTGGCGCCCGGGACGCCGACGGCGTCCGCGCGATCCTCGACCGGGCGGCTGCGGCCGGGGTGCGCGCGGTCGTGACCATCGCCGACGACCTGGAGTCCGCGCGGTGGGCCGCCGAGGCCGCCGACTGGGATTCCCGCGTCTACGCCGCCGTCGCGCTGCATCCGACCCGGGCCAACGCGCTGACCGCGGAGGCGCGCGCGGTGATCGAACGCCTCGCTCAGCATCCCCGCGTGGTCGCGATCGGGGAGACCGGGATGGATCTGTACTGGCCGGGCCGGCTGGACGGGTGCGCCGAACCCGGCGAACAGCGCGAGGCCTTCGCCTGGCACATCGACCTGGCCAAGCGCACCGGCAAGCCGCTGATGATCCACAACCGCGACGCCGACGCGGCCGTGCTCGACGTGCTGCGCGCCGAGGGCGCCCCCGAGACGGTGATCTTCCACTGCTTCTCCTCGGACGCCGAGATGGCGCGGGCGTGCCTCGACGAGGGCTGGCTGCTCAGCCTGTCGGGGACGGTCAGCTTCAAGAACGCTCGTGACCTGCGTGAAGCTGCGGCGTTGATCCCGGACGGCCAGCTGCTCGTCGAGACGGACGCGCCGTTTCTGACCCCGCACCCGTATCGCGGGGCGCCGAACGAGCCCTACTGCCTGCCCTACACTGTGCAAGCGCTGGCCGATCTCCTGGGCCGGCCCGCGGAGGAGCTCGCCGAGCTGACCTCCGCGACGGCGGTACGGACCTACGGCTTGGCGGGTTGCTGGACCTAGACCGATTCGTTACCGTCTCGTGATAAATCGCGTGGCAGCGCCCCCCACCGTTGTTAGCCGCTGCCGCGCACCAGGCTAGGTCGGGACTGACGACATTTTGAATGCACTGACAAAACTCCATCAGACGCGCTCACCGCTGCTGAGACTCCTGGTTGCAGCCACCCTGCTTGCATTGGTGTTCTCCGGTGGAGCCGCGGTCGCCGCGCACAAGACCGTCACTCTCCAGGTCGACGGCACCTCGGTGACGGTGTCGACCATGAAGTCGCGCGTGATCGACGTCGTCGCCGAGAACGGGTTCGACGTCAGCGAGCGCGATGACCTCTATCCCGCCGCCGAGACCCCGGTGCACCAGTCCGACACGATCGTGCTGCGCCGCAGCCGGCCGCTGGAGATCTCGACCGACGGCGGCGGCACCGAGCAGGTGTGGACCACCGCATCGACGGTCGACGAGGCGCTCGCCCAATTGCAGATGACCGACAAGGCTCCCGTCGCGGCCTCGCGTGCCAGCAGGCTCCCGCTCGACGGAATGGCGCTTCCGGTGGTCAGTCCACGAAACGTGCAAATCGAAGACGGCGGCGTGACGCGGTCGGTGCGGCTCGCGGCGCCCACTGTGGCGGCGCTGCTGGAAGCCGCCGGGGCGCCATTACAGCAAAGAGACTCCGTCATCCCCGCGGCGTCCACGCCGATTGTGGACGGCATGTTCATCAAAGTGACCAGGGTGCGCATCGAAAAGGTGACCGAGCGATTGCCGCTAAACCCGAACAATCAGCGCATCGAAGACGTCACTTTGAACATGAGTCGCCAGGTTGTCGAGGATCCGGGAAATCCTGGAGTTCAAGATGTCACTTTCGCTGTAGCGAAAATTAACGGGGTCGAAACTGGAAGGCTGCCAATAGCCAATGTCGTCGTGACGCCGGCCCGCGACGGTGTGCTGCGGGTGGGTGCGAAGCCTGGTACCGAGGTGCCGCCAGTGAACAATGGGATGACTTGGGACGCCCTCGCGCGCTGCGAAGCGGGAGGTAACTGGGCGATCAACACAGGCAATGGCTATTTCGGCGGAGTTCAATTCGATCAAAACACCTGGGAGCGCAACGGTGGTCTGAGGTATGCTCAGCGAGCGGATCTGGCAACGAGAGAAGAGCAGATCGCGATAGCTGAGGTAACTCGGGCGCGCCAGGGTTGGGGAGCGTGGCCGACCTGTAGTGGGAGGATCGGTGCGTCGTGACCATACGACTGCTCGGGCGAACTGAAATTCGGCATCTGGCCAAATCCATCGATTTCCGCCCGCGGAAATCGTTCGGGCAGAACTTCGTCCACGACGCCAACACGGTGCGCCGCATCGTCTCGGCCTCCAGCATCAACCGCAACGACCATGTGCTCGAGGTCGGTCGCGGGCTGGGTTCGCTGACGCTCGCGCTGCTGGACCGCGGAGCGAAGGTGACCGCCGTCGAGATCGATCCGGTTCTGGCCACCCAGCTGCCGACGACCATCGCGGCCCACTCGCACAGCGAGGTCAACCGGCTGACCGTGATGAACCGGGACATCCTGACGTTCAAGCAGTCGGATATGACCGAGATGCCGACCGCGCTCGTCGCGAACCTGCCGTACAACGTCGCGGTGCCCGCGCTGCTGCACCTGCTCGCCGAGTTCCCGTCCATCCGGACCGTCATGGTGATGGTGCAGGCCGAGGTCGCCGAGCGGCTCGCCGCCGAACCGGGCAACAAGGAGTACGGCGTACCCAGCGCCAAGGTGCGGTTCTTCGGCAACGTCCGCCGCTACGGCATGGTGTCGCCGACGGTGTTCTGGCCGATCCCGCGCGTCTATTCGGGCCTGGTCCGGATCGACCGCTACGAGACGTCGCCGTGGCCCACCGACACCGAGTTCCGCGAGCAGGTCTTCGATCTGATCGACATCGCGTTCGCGCAGCGCCGTAAGACGTCGCGTAACGCGTTCGCCGAGTGGGCGGGCTCGGGCAACGAGTCGGCCAGCCGGCTGCTGGCCGCCAGCATCGATCCGTCCCGGCGCGGTGAGACGCTGAGCATCAACGACTTCGTGCGACTGCTGCAGCGCAGCGCGGACTGGCACGTCGTGCCGAAGACCGAGTCCGACACCAGCGAGGAGTCGCAGGTCACCGCGACGTAGTCGCCCACCGCTGTTTTTCATGAAGGCCCCGGTCGCGCACCGGGGCCTTTGTGGTGTGCGGCTCAGGTTCGCCGCGCGCGACGGTCGGCGTTAATGTCGTGCGGTGTCCGCGCGTGACGGTAATACGGTTTCGGAGTGGGTTCCCACCGGTTCGGTCACGGTTCGGGTGCCCGGCAAGGTCAACCTCTATCTCGACGTCGGCGACCGCAGGCCTGACGGCTATCACGAGCTGACCACCGTCTTCCACGCGGTGTCGCTGCTCGACGAGGTCACCGTGCGCAACGCCGACACGCTGTCCCTCGAGCACGTCGGGGAGGGTGCGGACTCGCTGCCCACCGACGACCGCAATCTGGCCTGGCGCGCGGCGGAACTGCTGGCCGAGCACGTGGGGCGCGCCCCCGACGTCGCGATCACCGTCGAGAAGACCATCCCGGTCGCAGGCGGGATGGCCGGCGGCAGCGCGGATGCGGCGGCGGTCCTGGTGGCGATGAACGCGCTGTGGGAACTCGGCGTGCCGCGCCGCGACCTGCACGCGCTGGCCGCCCAACTCGGCAGTGATGTGCCGTTCGCGTTGCACGGCGGCACCGCGCTGGGCACCGGCCGCGGCGAAGAGCTCGCCACAGTGCTGACCCGCAACACTTTCCACTGGGTGCTGGCGTTCTCGCCCGGCGGGCTCTCGACGGCTGCCGTCTTCGCCGAGATCGACCGGCTCCGCGCCGAGGAGAACCGCACGCTGCCGCCCCGGCTGGAATCACCCGAACCCGTGCTGGCCGCGCTGGCGTCGGGGGACCCGACCGAGCTCGCGCCGCTGCTGGGCAACGACCTGCAGCCCGCCGCGCTGACGCTGGACCCCGCGCTGCGTCGCACGCTGCGCGCCGGCGTCGACGCGGGCGCGCTGGCCGGGGTGGTGTCCGGTTCCGGGCCGACCTGCGCGTTCCTGTGCACCTCGGCAGGCGCCGCCGTCGACATCGGCACCGAACTGGCCGGCGCGGGCGTATGCCGCACCGTGCGGGTGGCCAGCGGTCCGGTACAGGGGGCGCGGGTGGTGCCGAGCCCGTCGACGGCCGGCTGATCGCGGCGCGTCCGCCGGATAAATTCGCGATCACAAATAGGTGTGACACATGCCTCAATAGTCGCGCTCGTTTGGCAGCTACTTAAGAGTTGCTTAAGATGAGCGGCGGTGAGAGCTAGCGGTCGAGTAGTGGACGCATCCAGTTCCCCCACCGGTCCTGCCGGCGGGGCGCCGAACGGGATGTGGACCGCCTTCGGCCGCGTCTGCTCAACATCACCGATTCGAGACACAATCGCTCCCCAACCGTATGCGCGCCTTCCCGAAATGGCCGTTGATCAGGCGGAGCATGGCAAACGGGCATGTGCACCGGGGCAGATGTCGGCGAGGAGGTCGTCGTGAGCAGATTCACCGAGAAGATGTACTTCAATGCCCGGACGAGCAGGCGGGGCATGGTCACGGGCGAGCCGCACACGCCCGTCCGGCACACCTGGGGCGAGGTGCACGAGCGCGCGAAGCGCATCGCAGGCGGCCTCGCCGCCGCGGGTGTCGGTCTGGGTGACGCCGTCGGCGTGCTGGCCGGCTTCCCCGTCGAGATCGCGCCGACCGCCCAGGGGCTGTGGATGCGCGGCGCCAGCCTGACCATGCTGCACCAGCCGACCCCTCGCACCGACCTCGTGGTCTGGGCCGAGGACACCATGAACGTGATCGGCATGATCGAGGCCAAGGCGGTCATCGTGTCCGACCCGTTCATGGCCGTGATCCCGGTGCTGCAGGAGAAGGGCATCCTCGTCCTCACGATCTCGGATCTGCTCGAGGCCGATCCGATCGAGCCGATCGAGGTCGGCGAGGACGATCTCGCGTTGATGCAGTTGACGTCCGGCTCGACGGGTTCTCCCAAAGCCGTGCAGATCACGCACCGCAACATCCACTCCAACGCCGAGGCGATGTTCATCGGCGCGCAGTACGACGTCGACAAAGACGTGATGGTCAGCTGGCTGCCGTGCTTCCACGACATGGGCATGGTCGGCTTCCTGACCATCCCGATGTACTTCGGCGCCGAGCTGGTCAAGGTCACGCCGATGGACTTCCTCAGCGACACCCTGCTGTGGGCCAAGCTCATCCACAAGTACAAGGGCACGATGACGGCCGCGCCGAACTTCGCCTACGCGCTGTTCGCCAAGCGGCTGCGCCGCCAGGCCAAGCCGGGTGAGTTCGACCTGTCCACGCTGCGCTTCGCGCTCTCCGGTGCCGAGCCCGTCGAGCCGGCCGACGTCGAGGACCTGCTGGACGCGGGCAAGCCGTTCGGTCTGGATCCGGGCGCGATCCTGCCCGCCTACGGTATGGCCGAGACGACGCTGGCGGTGTCGTTCTCGCCGTGCGGTCAGGGCCTGACCGTCGACGAGGTCGACGCGGACCTGCTCGCGGCGCTGCGCCGTGCGGTCCCGGCGACCAAGGGGCACACCAAGCGCCTCGCCGAGCTCGGCCCGCTGCTGACCGACCTCGAGGCCCGCGTCATCGACGAGCACGGCAACGTCATGCCGCCGCGCGGTGTCGGCGTCATCGAGCTGCGCGGTGAGTGCGTGACGCCCGGCTACATGACCATGGGCGGCTTCATCCCCGCGCAGGACGAGCACGGCTGGTACGACACCGGCGACCTCGGCTACATCACCGAAGAGGGCAACGTCGTCGTGTGCGGCCGCGTCAAGGACGTGATCATCATGGCCGGTCGCAACATCTACCCGACCGACATCGAACGGGCCGCCGGCCGCGTCGAGGGTGTCCGCCCGGGCTGCGCGGTCGCCGTGCGCCTGGACGCCGGTCACTCGCGGGAGACGTTCGCCGTCGCGGTCGAGTCGAACGCCTGGCAGGACCCGGCCGAGGTGCACCGCATCGAGCGTCAGGTCGCCCACGAGGTGGTCGCCGAGGTCGACGTCCGTCCCCGCAACGTCGTGGTGCTCGGTCCGGGCAGCATCCCGAAGACGTCGTCGGGCAAGCTGCGCCGGTCGAACTCGGTCTCACTGGTCACGTAGTCCCTGGGGCACCTCACACCGCGAGCGTGCGTGTCTGCGGCCGACACGCCGCATATTTCCCGAAGTCCGCGCACGCTCGTCGCGGGAGATCAGCTCGCGTCCAACGTGACCGCGGGCAGGTAGTCGCCGATCAGCGTCCGGTCCCACCACCGGCGTTCGTCGCGCAGTTCCCGCCAGGTGGTGAACCGGTATTCGTACAGCCGCGCCCGGATCCAGCGCGGTGGCGCGTCGGGAAACGGGTTGTGCCCGAGCAGTCGCATCGTCGCGGTGTCGCCCTTAAGCAGCCGAACCGCCAACGGCCGGAACCAGTCCCGCGCGTACGACGGGGAGATCGCCGCGAACCACATCAGCCAGTCCAGCCGCAGGTGGTACGGGGCCCACTGCCGCGGGATCCGGTGTGGGTCACCGGGCTTGCCCTTGAAGCCGTACTCCTTCCACACCGTGTGATCTGACGGCGACGGGTCGTCGGTGCCTTCGAGGATCACCTCATAGCGGATCCGCCCGATGCTTCCGAACGCGCCGTAGGTGTTGACCAGGTGGAACGGGTTGAACGACGCGTTCATCTGCTGGCGGCTGCCCAGCATGTTGCGCACCGGCCAGAAGCTCAACACCACCGTCAGAACGGTCGCCGCGAGCACCACCGCGACGAACCACACCGGCGCGTCCGGGACCGGCGGAGGAGCGGACACCGGCACCACCAGGGAGAACGCGGTCGCGTCGACGGCGCTGAACGCGAGCAGGATCGTCAGCCAGTTCAGCCACGCGAAGTTGCCGGAGGCCACCAGCCACAGCTGCGTGACGATCACGATCCCGGCGGCGACCGACGCGACCGGCTGCGGGGCGAACAGCGCGAACGGCACCACCAGCTGCGCGACGTGGTTGCCCGCGACCTCGATCCGGTGCAGCGGTTTGGGTAGATGGTGGAAGAACCAGCTCAACGGCCCCGGCATCGGCTGGGTCTCGTGGTGGTAGTCCAGGCAGCTCAGATCGCGCCAGCACGGGTCGCCGCGCAACTTGATCAGGCCCGCACCGAACTCGACACGGAACAGCAGCCAGCGCATCAGCCACAACGTCAGCAGCGGCGGCGCGACGTCGTCGTTGCCCAGCAGCATGGCCAGCAGCCCGGCCTCCAGCAGCAGCGACTCCCAGCCGAAGCTGTACCAGCGCTGCCCGACGTTGACGACCGAGAGGTACAGCACCCACAGCACCAGCCAGGCCGGCACGGCCGCCCACAGCGGCACCATGTTGCCCGCACCCGCGACCAGCGCGGTGGCCAGCGCGGCCCCCGCCCAGCAGACGCCGGCGAAGAAGCGGTCGGAGTAGTGCAGATGGAACACGCTCGGCGCCGCCCGGAACGGCACCTGCGCGACGAAGCGCGGCACGGGCAGCATGCCTTGCTCACCGATCAGCGCGCGGAACTGACGGGCGGCCCCGACGAACGCGATCAGGTAGACCGCGGCGATCCCGCGCTGCAGGATCTCCCGGGCGAGCCAGTACCCGGGAGCGTCGAACCAGTCCAGGTGCACCCGTCCAGTAGACGCAGGACTTTCCCGGCCAGTAAAGCGGTCGCCGGGTGTCGGTGCGCGCCTATACCGTCGTGGTCATGGATCCCGCGATCGAGGCCATCGATCTGGTGAAGCGGTTCGGCGACGAGACGGCGGTCGACGGGGTCAGCTTCGCGGTGCCATCGGGCACCGTGCTCGGGCTGCTCGGCCCCAACGGCGCGGGCAAGACGACGACCGTGCGGATGATGACGACGCTGACCGAACCGACCAGCGGCACCGCGCGGGTCGCCGGCTACGACGTCCGCACCGACCCCGACCGCGTGCGCAGGCACATGGGGCTGACCGGGCAGGTCGCCACCGTCGACGAACTGCTGACCGGGCGGGAGAACATCCGGATGATCGGCGGCCTCTACGGCATCCGGCGCAGAGATCTCAAAACGCTCGGTGACCAACTGCTGGAACAGTTCTCGCTCACCCACGCCGCCGACCGGGTGGTCCGGTCCTACTCCGGCGGCATGCGCAGGCGCCTGGACCTCGCGGTCAGCCTGCTCGCCGCGCCGCCGGTGTTGTTCCTCGACGAGCCGACCACAGGACTGGATCCACGCAGCCGCAGCGAGTTGTGGGAGGTGCTGCGGGGTCTGGTGGCCCAGGGCACCACGCTGCTGCTGACCACCCAGTATCTGGAGGAGGCCGACCAGCTCGCCGACAACATCGTCGTCATCGACCGCGGCCGCATCATCGCCGAAGGCTCTCCGCTGGAACTCAAACAGCAGGCCGGGCGCGCCAGCCTCGTCGTCACCGTCGCCGACTCCGCCGATCTCGAACCGGCGCGGGCGCTGCTCGCCCGTACCGGCGCCGACGTGTTCGTCGACGCCGGCGCGCGCAGACTGACCGCCACCGCCGACGGGCTCGACGACATGATCCAGGTCGCGGGATGGCTACGCGACAGCGGCATCACCGTCGACGACATCGGGCTGTCCCGGCCCAGCCTCGACGATGTCTTCCTGATGCTCACCGGGCATCGCACCACCGACGACACCGAGGAGGTCGGCGCATGACCGCCGTGGAATCCCGGTCGCAGACCCCGATCCGGCCGCAGCCCGTCCCGACACGGCCCACCAACCTCGTCCAGCAGTCGTGGATCATGGTCAAACGCAACATGATCCACACCAAACGCATGCCGGAGATGCTCAGCGACGTCACCGCGCAGCCGATCATGTTCGTGCTGCTGTTCGCGTTCGTGTTCGGGGCGTCGATCACCAACACCGGCGGCGCGTCCTACCGGGAGTTCCTGCTGCCCGGCATCCAGGCGCAGACGATCGTGTTCTCGGCGTTCGTGGTGGCCTCGGGGATCACCGCCGACGTCGAGAAGGGCATCATCGACCGGTTCCGCTCGCTGCCGATCTCGCGGTCCTCGGTGCTGATCGGGCGCAGCATCGCCAGCGTCATCCACTCGTCGCTGGGCGCACTGGTGATGGCGCTGACCGGTCTGGCCATCGGGTGGCGGATCCGCAACAGCGTCGGGGAGGCGATTCTCGCGTTCGCGCTGCTGATGCTGTTCGGATTCGGGATGATCTGGTTCGGCATCCTGATCGGCTCGCTGATGCGCACCGTGGAGGCGGTCAACGGCGTGATGTTCACCGCGCTGTTCCCGATCACGTTCCTGGCCAACACCTTCGTGCCGACCGAGCCGATGCCGCACTGGCTGCGGGTGATCGCGGAGTGGAACCCGGTGTCCTCGCTGGCGCAGGCGATGCGCGAATTGTGGGGCAATGGCGGGCCCGCTCCGACGAGTGCGCAACTGCCGTTGCACCATCCGATACTCGCGACCGTGCTGTGGTCGCTGACGCTGACAGCGGTCTTCGCGCCGTTCGCGCTGTACGCGTACCGGCGCCGCACCAGCACCTGACGACGGCTTTTCGCAATCTGGATAGGTCGGCGGCCCCTGCCCTCTATGCTTCGGCCACTGCCGGGCTCACTGAGGAGGAAAAATGCCGATGGTCCGTGCGGTCGCCGCAGCGCTGCTCGCGGCGACCGGCTTCAGCACCGCGACGATATTGTCGGTACCCGCATGGGGCGGAGGACCCGGCGGCGTGGTGGAGACCGGCGTGGTGTCGAGGGCGGTCGGATCCGGCGTGCGTGACGGCCTGCTGACCGGTTTCTCGGCGACGGGCGCCACCAACGAGGCCGCGTCGGCAGCGGTGATCGCGGTCTGCCAGAGCGCCGGTGCGGAGCAGTGCAGCAGTGACGAAGTGACCAATGACGTGTTCTGCGTGGTCTCGGTCGGAGCCGACGACGGCAGCGGTGTGGTCGCCGGCGGTGCGGGAGCGACAGTCGACGCCGCCCGCGAGGACGCGTTCCGCAATGTCGGACGGGCGAACCTCACGTTGGACCCGAGTGCTCGAGTTCTGGCCTGGTCCTGCCCGTGAGCAGCTTCCCGGCGCACAGCATCAACGGCAGGGAAGGCAGACCATGACCAGGTGGGCGAAGTACGTGATGACCGCGTTGACGGCCGGAGCAGCCGGGGTGTTGCTCGGCTCGGCTCCGACCGCCGCGGCGCAGGCGACGTGCCAGGAAGCCGGAAGTCTGGTCAGGTGCCAGACCAACGGCAGCGTCTCGATCAAGGCGGTACCGGGAACGCGAGCGCCCAACGTGGCCGACACGATCCCCCGAAACAACCGCACCGGGCTCATTCTGTCCTGGTAAGGCGCGTCCGGCATAGCTAGGTATATGGATATATACTCAGCTGCATGACGAAGCCGAGCCGACTGGCCGAGCATCCGACCGTGCGCGCCGTGCGGTCCCGACCGGCGCCGAAACCGGGCGTCATCGACGCCGATTGGCTGCGGGCGCTGTGCCTGGACGCCGGTGTCGACGACGTCGGGTTCGCCCGCGTCGACGATCCGGCCCTGGCCTCGGAGCTTCCGCACGTCGAGGCGGCGCTGCCGGGGGCGCGCAGCTACCTGTCCCTGGTGGTCAAGATGAACCGCGACAACGTGCGCTCGACCGCGCGCAGTGTGGCCAACCAGGAGTTCCACCGCAGCGGCGAGATCATGAACGAGGCCGCGCACCGGATCACCCGCGCGCTCCAGGACGCCGGGCATCGGGTGGTGAACCCGTCGGCGACCTTCCCGATGGAGATGGACAACTATCCGGGGCGCATCTGGGTGGTCGCACACAAACCGGTCGCGGTGGCCGCGGGCATGGGTGCGATGGGCATCCACCGCAACGTCATCCACCCGCGGTTCGGCAACTTCATCCTGCTCGGCACGGTGCTGGTGGCCTCGGAGATCAGCGGTTACGGTGCGCCGCTGGACTATTCGCCCTGTCTGGAGTGCAAGCTGTGTGTGGCGGCGTGCCCGGTCGGGGCGATCAAGAAGAACGGCGACTTCGACTTCGTCGCGTGCGCGGTACACAACTACCGCGAGTTCATGGGCGGGTTCACCGACTGGGTGCAGACCGTCGCCGACAGCTCGGACGCGGCGGACTTCCGCTCCCGGGTCAGCGATTCGGAGAACGCGTCGATGTGGCAGAGCCTGTCGTTCAAGGCCAACTACAAGGCCGCGTACTGTCTGGCGGTCTGCCCGGCCGGCGAGGAGGTCATCGAGCCCTACCTCGACGACCGCAAGGCATTCATGAACCTGGTGCTCAAACCGTTGCAGGACAAACGCGAAACCCTGTATGTGCTGCCGGATTCCGCGGCACACGCGCACGCGGTCAAGCGCTATCCACACAAGGCCGTCAAGGTCGTCGACGGCGGGATGGGTCGCCGGTGACTTCCGCCGAAATGGCGTTCCAGCAGACCGTTACTCGAACTTCTTCTGCCGGAACGCCATTTCGGCGAAACAGGGGGAGCGTCAGCCCCAGGCGTGCACGGTGTTCTGCGCCGGCTCCAGGCCGAGTTCGAGGAGCAACTCGGTGGCGTCGGCGGACTGCTCGATGATGGTGCCGAGTTCGGGACGCTCGCGGGAGTTGAACGGCTCCAGCACGAAGCTGGCACCGGACTTCTGTCCCGGGGGCCTGCCGATGCCGACCCGGATGCGCTGAAAGTCGTTGCTGCCCAGCGCTGAGCCGACCGAGCGCAGACCGTTGTGGCCCGCCACGCCGCCGCCTGCCTTGAGCCGGATTCGGCCGAAGTCGATGTCGAGTTCGTCGTGGATGATCACGACGTCGGTGACGGGGATCGAGTAGAACTTCGCGAGCGGACCGACCTGTCGACCGGACTCGTTCATGTACACCCGCGGTTTGGCCAGGACCACCGAGCGGCCGGCGAGCCGCCCGGTGGCCACTTCGGCACCGGATTTCTTGTGCACCTTGAACGTCTCGCCCATGCGGTCGGCGAGGACGTCGGCCACCATGAACCCGACGTTGTGCCGGGTGGTGGCGTACTGCGGTCCGGGGTTGCCCAGGCCGACCACCAGGATGGGTTCGGCCATGACCGGGTTCGCCTACTCGGCGGACTCGGCCGCGTCGCCCTCGGCCTCGCCCTCGGACTCGGCGCCCTCGGCAGCCTCGTCGCCCGCCTCGCCGGCACCCTCGCCCTCGAGCTCCTCGGAGGTCGGCGCCGCGACGACGTTGACGACCAGCACCTCGGGATCGGTGATCAGCGTGACGCCGGACGGCAGCTCGACCTGGCCGGCCAGGATCTGGGTGCCCTCCTCGGCGCCCTCCACCGACACGGTGAACTGCTCGGGGATGGACTGGACGTCGGCCTCGATCTCGATGGTGTTGGCGTCCTGGGTGACGAGCGTGCCGGGCGCGGCGTCGCCTTCGACGGCGACGGGGACCTCGACGGTCACCTTCTCGCCGCGGCGCACCACGAGCAGGTCGGCGTGCTGGATGTTGCGGCGGATCGGGTGGATCTCGATCGACTTGGTCAGCGCCAGCTGCTCGGTGCCGTCGATGTCGAGGGTCAGCACGGCGTTGGTGCCCGCGTGGCGCAGCACGGCGGCGAAGTCACGCGCGCTGAGCGCGAGGTGCTGCGGTTCGGTGCCGTGGCCGTACAGCACGACGGGGACGAGGCCCTCACGGCGGGCGCGACGCGAGGCGCCCTTGCCGGTGGCGGTGCGGACCTGTGCGGTCAGGTTGTTGGGGGCGTTCTTCGCCATTGGTCTGTGCTCCTGTGCCGGTGATTCGGTATCGGGCACGGCCAGGGTTGCACACCAGAAATGCTGGTTCCCGTCGATAACGGTGGTCCTGCAGAGCAAGCCACCCTCGCCGTGACGCGTCCGCAAGGGTAGCTCAGCGACGGCCTACAACGGAAATTCGGTGCCGGTGAGCTGCTCGGACAGCGTCCACAACCCCGCGGCCTTGGCCCGGTCGCGCGCCAGCGGACTGCGCCAGGTGGGGCCGGACGGCCCGCGGGTGGAGTACTTCGGCCCGATGAAGCTGTCCCCGGGCAGGTCCTGGGCCACGGCGAACAGGGTCTGCCGCGCGCCGAAGTCGGCGTCGGTGGCGATCAACCGGTTACCGAGGCCGGTGAGGCGGTCACCGAAGCCACCGGTCTGCCCCTGCAGGTTGGTCGCGGAATAGCCGGGGTGGGCCGCCAGCGCCCGCACCGGGGACCCGGCGGCGGTCAGCCGGCGCTGCAACTCGCTGGTGAACAGCAGGTTGGCGAGCTTCGACTGGCCGTAGGCGGGCCACGCCAGATACGGCCGTGCCTTCCAGTTCAGGTCCTTGAGGTTGACGCGGCCGAACAGGTGCATCGTCGACGACACCGTGACCACCCGGTCGGTGACCTTGGGCAGCAGCAGGTTGGTCAGCGCGAAGTGGCCGAGATGGTTGGTGCCGATCTGGCTCTCGAACCCGTCGGCCGTCTGCGCGTACGGCACGGCCATGATGCCCGCGTTGTTGATCAGCACGTCGACGTGTTCGACGCCGTCGGCGAATGCGCGCACCGACGCGAGGTTCTGCAGGTCGAGCTCGCGCACCTGCACATCGCCGGTCATGGTCGCGGCCGCGGTGCGGCCCTTGTCGGAGTTGCGCACGGCCAGGATCGTGGTGGCGCCGACCCGGGCCAGTTCCCGCGCGGTGACGAGCCCGAGACCGCTGTTGGCGCCGGTCACGATCACGGTGCGTCCGGCGAACGAGGGCAGGTCGGCGGCAGTCCAGTCGCTCATGCCCACCACAGTACGGGCGGGTCAGGGCAGTTTGACGGTGAAGCCCCGGATGATCGCCTCGATGTCGGAGGCTTCCTCGACGGCCTTGTCGGCGTAGCCGGTGACGGTGAACTGGATCAGGTAGCGCTGCTTGTCCGGGGGTGCGCCGGTGGCGAACACGATGCGGTTGTAGCTGTGCATGCGGCTGCCCGCGAGGTCGTAGCTGCCCTCGATCATCGACGACGGGAAACCGGCGAAGTCCTCGGTCGAGGAGTTCAGCTCGGTGAAGTTCTCCGAGGTCTTCGCGTCGGTGTTCGCGTACGAGAGCGCCTGCGCGACATCGAAATCCCCGATGAGTTCGAACACCATCAGCATCGCGGTCGGATAGGTGTCGCCCTTGGCGATCATCCGGGTGCCCGGCGCCAGGTTGGTGTTGCGGTACGGCTGCCAGCCCGGCGGCGTCGGGATCGTGACGATCAGGTCGGTCAGCTTGTCCGCGGCGACGGGCTCACCGACGACACCGGCCCGCTCGAGGAACGTGGCGATGTTGATCGGCGGTTCGTCGCCGTCCGCCGCGGCGGTGGTCGTCGACGTCGGCGGGGCGCTGCTGGTCGTCGACCAGACCGATTGGTAGTCAGGTGCTTCGGGGGCGCACCCGGATAGCGTCAAGGTCGCGGTGAGCGCGACGGCCAGCCGGAGGCGAGCCGTCACAGAATCTCGCGGACGTTGTCGATGGGCCGGGCCAGGCGGACGCCCTTATCGGTGACGACGAACGGGCGCTCGATCAGGATGGGGTGCTCGGCCATCGCGTCGAGAAGCTCGTCGTCGGACGCCGACGCCAGATTCAGCTCGGTGTAGAGGGATTCGCGCTTGCGCACGGCGGTGCGCACGTCGATACCGGCATCGGAGATCATCTTCGCCAGCTCCGCGCGGGTCGGCGGGTTCTTCAGGTACAGCACGATCTCGGGCTCGATGCCGTTGTCACGCAACAGGTCCAGCGTCTTACGCGAGGTCGAGCACTTCGGGTTGTGGTAGATGCGTTCTGGCGCCATCTACGCCGACCCGTCGAAAAGGCTTGTCACCGACCCGTTGTCGAACACGGCGCGGATCGTGTTGGCCAGCAGCGGTGCGATCGACAGCACGGTCAGCTGCGGGAAGCGCTTGTCGTCGCTGATCGGCAGGGTGTTGGTGACGATCACCTCGCACGCGCCGGACTCGGCCAGCCGCTCGCGGGCCGGGTCGGACAGCACACCGTGGGTGGCGGCGATGATCACGTCGCCCGCGCCGTCCTGCTTGAGCAGCTTGACCGCGCCGGCGATGGTGCCGCCGGTGTCGATCATGTCGTCGGTGAGCACGCAGGTCTTGCCCTTGACGTCGCCGACCACCCGGTTGGACTTGACCTGGTTGGGCACCAGCGGATCGCGGGTCTTGTGGATGAAGGCCAGCGGTACGCCGCCCAACGCGTCGGCCCACTTCTCGGCGACCCGGACGCGGCCGGAGTCGGGGGAGACGACCACCATGTCGCGGTCGGCGTAGTGCTCGGCGATGTAGCCGGTCAGCAGCTTCTGGGCCCGCATGTGGTCGACCGGGCCGTCGAAGAAGCCCTGGATCTGGTCGGTGTGCAGGTCGACGGTCACGATGCGGTCCGCGCCCGCGGTCTTGAGCAGGTCGGCGACCAGGCGTGCGGAGATGGGTTCGCGGCCGCGATGCTTCTTGTCCTGCCGGGCGTACGGATAGAACGGCAGGATCGCGGTGATGCGCTTGGCGCTGCCGCGCTTGAGCGCATCGATCATGATCAGCTGTTCCATCAGGTGCTGGTTCAGCGGCGCCGGATGGCTCTGCAGCACGAATGCGTCGCAGCCGCGCACGGATTCGTCGAAGCGGACGAAGATC
This sequence comes from Mycolicibacterium parafortuitum, assembly GCF_010725485.1. Classification (NCBI taxonomy): domain Bacteria; kingdom Bacillati; phylum Actinomycetota; class Actinomycetes; order Mycobacteriales; family Mycobacteriaceae; genus Mycobacterium; species Mycolicibacterium parafortuitum. The sequence continues at coordinate 2,691,477 of NZ_AP022598.1, forward strand.
TCACCGTTGGCGAAGTCGCGGGCGGTCTGCGCGGTCACCGGAACGTCGAGTTCCTTGGCGACCTGCTCGGCGAGTTCAGGGTGAGCCCGGCCCGAGAAGAGCATCAGGTTCTTGCGGTTGTCGGTCCAGTCGTGGCTCACGGGGCTGCCCTCGGCGTCGGCGATCGATACGGGGCCATCGTACGTAGCGCTTACACGCGCACGGTGGCGGGTTACAGAATGCCAAGAAACGGGCGCAAAAAGCTACTCGCTGGTAGCTTGCTCACCTTTTTCGGCCGCAGCGGCCGCCTCTGCGGCCGCGCTGCCCGGGCGCTTCTTCGCCACCCAGCCCTCGATGTTGCGCTGCGGGCCCGCCGACACCGCGAGCGCGCCGGGCGGCACGTCCTCGCGCACGACCGTGCCCGCGCCGGTGTAGGCGCCGTCGCCGACGGTCACCGGGGCGACGAACATGGTGTCCGAGCCGGTGCGCACATGCGACCCGATCGTGGTGCGGCTCTTGGCTTCTCCGTCGTAATTGACGAACACGCTCGACGCGCCGATGTTGCTGTGCTCGCCGATGTCGGCGTCGCCGACGTAGGTCAGGTGCGGCACCTTGGTGCCGGTGCCGATGGTCGCGTTCTTCGTCTCGACGAACGCGCCGAGCTTGCCCGCCTCACCCAGCGCTGTACCGGGCCGCAGGTAGGTGAACGGCCCGACGACGGCGTCGGCGCCGATCACCGACGAGCTGCCGTGGGTGCGGATCACCTGGGCGCCGTCGCCGACGGTCACATCGGTCAGCGTGGTGTCGGGTCCGATCTCGCAGCGGCCCCCGATCGCGGTCGCGCCGAGCAGCTGCGTGCCCGGCCGCACGACGGTGTCGCGGCCGATGGTCACGTCGACGTCGATCCACGTCGTGGCCGGGTCGACGACCGTCACCCCGGCCCGCTGGTGCGCCGCGACGACGCGGCGGTTGAGCACCGCGCCGAGGTCGGCCAGCTGCACCCGGTCGTTGACCCCGGCGACCAGCGCGGCGTCGTCGACGTGCACGGCCCGCACCACGCCGCCGTCGGCGCGCACCAAGGCGATCGCGTCGGTCAGGTACAGCTCGCCCTGGGCGTTGTCGGAGCGCAGCCGGCCCAGCGCCGAGCGCAGCGCGCCGATGCCGAACGCGTAGACGGCGGCGTTGACCTCGGTGATCGCCCGCTGGGACTCGGTGGCGTCGGCCTGCTCGACGATGCCGATCACCTCGCCGTCCTGGGTGCGCAGGATGCGCCCGTATCCGGTCGGGTCGGCCAGCGTGGTGGTCAGCAGGGTCGCGTCGGCGGCTTCGGCGTCGTGGGTCTCGATCAGGGTGCCGAGGGTGGCGGCGTCGAGCAGCGGCACGTCGCCCGCGGTGACCACGACGACGCCGTCGAAGTCCTCCGGCAGGGCGGTCAGGCCGCATTCCACGGCGTGGCCGGTGCCGCGCTGTTCCTCCTGGACGGCGATCTCGACGTCGTGGCCGAGGTCCGCACCGATCTGGCGGGCCGCGGGCGCCACGCGTTCGCGGTCCTTGCCGACCACCACGACGAAGTGCTTCGGCGCCACCCCGGCGACCGCGTGCAGGCTGTGCGCCAGCATGCTGCGTCCACCCAGGGTGTGCAGCACCTTCGGGGTGTCCGATTTCATCCGGGTGCCCGCACCCGCCGCCAGGATCACGACCGCGGCGTCTCGCATAGACGTCCTTCCCGAGCCGGCTCACCGCCCTGGCTGCGCGAGCGCGCGTGTCGGCACTCGACACGCCGCGCCTGGACGCCATCTCGCGCACGCTCGCTGTTGAGCTCCGTCGCCAGGACTCGAACCTGAACTATCTGAACCAAAATCAGAGGTGCTGCCGATTACACCACGACGGACCGGAACACCGGTTACGCGTGCGACTCTAACCCACCGCGTGGGGTGGGTCTGTGCTGCGGCGGACCCGCGGGAAGGCGGGGGCGGTTACGCCGGGATGCTGTCCGTGCCGAACGGTTTGGCCGACAGCAGCGTCACCGTCTGGGTGGCTCCGTTGGGCAGCTGATAGCTGCGCTGCTGACCCGGCGTCGCGCCCAGCAGCGCACCGCCGAGCGGCGAGTTCACCGTGTACACCTCGAGCTCGGCTTCGGTGGTGCCGCGGGTGCCGAGCAGGAAGGTCTCGGTGTCGCCGCTGTCGTCGAAGCGCACCGTCAGCACCATGCCCGGTTCGGCGACACCGTCGTCGGCGGGGGCGACGGCGTGGTCGGCGCGGCTGAGCAGTTCGTGGATCTCGCGGATGCGTTCCTTGCGGGCCAGCCACGCGTCGACGACCTCGTCGGTGCCACCCTCGTTCGGCACGGCCAGCAGTTCGGCCAGCTCCCGTTCGAGGCTCTCGCGGGTCTGCGGGGTCATCCAGACGCGTTCGACGGTGTGCATGAGTGTCCTTCCGATAGGTCGATAAGTAGGGAAGTCGTCGTCAGGGGCGGGATCGAAGTCCTCCGCCCCTGACGACCGGGCAGCCCTCGTCAGAGGGGAAGAGTGAGCGCGTCGGCGGGCCGGGCACCGCGACGTCCGCGAAGCGGATCGAAGGGGCGCGCGATCTCCGGCTGTTTGCCGGTGACGATGTGGTCGGCCAGCAGCCTGCCGCTGGCCGGGCCGTGCGCCAGACCCCACATGCCGTGTCCGCCGGCGACGTACACCGCGGCGCCGATCCGGCCGATCAGCGGTTTGCCGTCGTCGGTGACCGGGCGGGGGCCGACCCACAGGTCGGTGCGCTCGTCCCAGCGCACACCGTCGAGAAGTGGTGTCGCCGAGGCGATGATCGCGTCGATCCGGCGCGGCATCAGCGGTTCGGAGGGCCGGCGGAACTCCATCGTGCCCGCCACCCGGAGGCCGTCGCGGTACGGCGTGCACGCGACCCGCGCCTCGGGCAGATAGATCGGTCCGGGCAGCGCCCGGTCGACCGGCACCGTGAACGAGTAGCCGCGCCCGGCCTGCAGCCCGACCCGCACCCGCCGTCCGGTCAACGCAGGCAGCCACGCCCCGGTCGCGAGCACGACCGCGTCGGCGCGCAGCGAGCGGCCACCGCGCAGCATCACCCGGGCGCCGTTCGTGGTACCCGAGACTCCGCGCACCTCGTCGGCGTGCAACGCGGCGCCGCGGGCGAGCACCGCGTCGCCGAGCGCGTGGGTGAATCGGCCCGGATCGACGAAACGCTGGTCGGCGACGTTGACCACGGCCGCGACCTGTTCGGAGGCCAGCGGCACCCGGTCGTGCAGCTCCGCACCGGTCAGGACCTCGGAGACGACGGGACCGTCCATCGCGTCGAGCTCGCGCAGGAACTCGTCGGCGCGGCGGACGTCGCGGAACGCGACCGCGAGCGCGGTATCGGTGACCGGGGCCTCGACGCCGTTGGCGACCAGCACGTCGAACGTCTCGATGGCCTCGGCGTTGAGCGCGGCGTTCGCCGCGACGGCGTGCCGCCACGCCGAGGGGCGGCTGTGCGCGGCGAAGCGCAGCAGGAACCGGGCCAGGGACAGATCGGCTCGCAGCGGGATGTGCAGCGGCGCGGCGGGGTCGGCCAGCGCGTGCAGCCCCTCGCGCAGCACGGATGGCGAATTCAGGGGCGCGGTCAGCGCCGGGGACACCCAGCCGGCGTTGCCCCAGGAAGCCCCCGCCGCGACGCCGCCGCGGTCGATGACCGTCACCTCGACCCCGCGTTCCTGCAGGAACCAGGCCGTCGACAGACCGACGATGCCGGCGCCCACGACGATCACAGATCGGGGACCGCTGTCCATCCCTGACCCGCCCAACATCGCATGACCTCTCGTAAACCGGCACTGACGCCTTCATGGTGCGATGCGCGTACCGGCCCTGCGTTGTTGTGATCCGACAAACACTGGTGTGCAGAATGTGGCGCTGCGACAACGCGCCGGGCGGTTCAGTCCAGAACGGCCAGTTCGATGGTCATCGCGAACCGTTTGTTCGCGTCGTCGAGGTGCAGGTCGGTCAGCTCCGCCATCCGTTTCATCCGGTACCGGACGGTGTTCTCGTGCACCCCGAGGCGTGCGGCGGTGCGACCGGGATCGCCGCTTTCGTGCAGCCAGGCGCGCAGGGTCTCGACATACGCGGTGCCGTGCTGCCGGTCGTGGTCGCGCAGTTCGGCCACGGCGCCGCGGTGCGGGGTGCGCCCCGACCGGGCCGCGGTCTTGAGCCGGCGCAGCAGCAGGTCGTCCCAGGATTCGTCGTAGGCCGGCGGTTCGGAGACCCCGGTGCTCTCCTGCAGCGCCAGGCATTCGTCGGCCTCGGTGCGCGCGACGGACAGCTCGGTCACCGTCGCGGGTGCGCTGATGCCGGCCCGCACGGTCAGCGGGCCGGGCAGCGTCGTGACCAGTGCGCCGACCCAGTCGCGCGCGACGGCGGCGGCTTCGGCGGCCAGCACGGTGTACACCGTCCCGTCGGCCAGCGCACTGCGCGACGGGCGCGACCACCCGAACCCCGCGGTGGCGCGTTCGAAGATCTGCAGCAGCGCCGAATGCGGGTTCGCGTCGTCGCGGGCCCGCAGCGCCACCACCCGCAGCGCCGCGGGCGGCAGGCCGAGGCGGCTGGCCACCGGCTCGGCGTCGGCGGCGCTCTCCAGCAGCCGCAACACCAGGTCCGACTCGACCTGGCGTTCCAGGTCGGCGCTGGCGCGTGACCGCAGCAGGTGCAGCGCGACGGTGTGCGCGCCGTCGGCGAGCGCCTGCCCCCGCGTCCCGGTCAGCGGTACCGGTGACGCGACCCAGATGGAGCCCAGCAGCTCCCGTCCCGCCCGCGCGGCCACCACCATCCGCCCGGTGAGCCCGACGCTGTCGTCACCGGGGACGAACACCGGCTCGTCGGAGGCGCCCAGATGCGTGAACACGCCGTGCCGGTCGAACACCGCGCGTAGTTCTGGCGGCGCCTGACGGGAAAGGATGGTCGCCGCGCGCGCCGGATCGGCGTCCTGCTGCCCGCGGGAGAACGCCAGCACCTGCGATGCCCGGTCCTCGATGACGACCGCGCCGCCGACGGCGCCGGCCAGGCTGTCGGCCAGCGCGAACAGATCGGTCGGCCCACGGCCCGACTCGGTTTCGCGGCCCTCCATCACCAGGCCGTAGACGATCGCGGCGAACTCGCTCCACGGCAGGGCCGAATCGACGACCAGCACGGCCACCCCGGCGGTGTCGAGTTCGGGAGCCGGGCCGCCGCCGCGGGTGAGCACGACGGCCGCCCGCGCGGCCCGGGCCCACTCCAGCGCCTCGGCGCTCGAGGCGGCGCCGATGGCCAGCAGCACGTCGCCGGACACCGTGCGGCCGTCGACGGCCTCGGGCAGCACGACGCTGCGCAACTCGGTCTGTCGCTCCGCCGAACCGCCCTGCCAGCGCGCGCCGTAGCCGCCGAGGACGTTGATCAGGCGGTCCAGCGTGATCACGGGTTGACGCTACCTCGGATCGGTGACCTCAGCGTCTACCCTGAGACGCGTGGCCGTGCCGCATAAGTCCGACAGCCCCGAGGTCCATGTGCGTGCGCCGCGCGCACGGATGACCGGCACCGAACGGCGCCAGCAGCTGATCGAGATCGCCAAGTCGCTGTTCGCCGAGCGTGGCTTCGACGGCACGTCGATCGAAGAGATCGCGTTGCGCGCCAACGTGTCCAAACCGGTCGTCTACGAACACTTCGGCGGCAAGGAAGGGCTGTACGCCGTCGTCGTCGACCGGGAGATGTCGGCGCTGCTCGACGGCATCACGTCCTCGCTGGCCGACAACCGCTCCCGGGTGCGGGTCGAGCGGGTCGCGCTGGCGCTTTTGACCTACGTCGAGGAACGCACCGACGGATTCCGGATCCTGATCCGCGACTCGCCGGCCAGCATCACCCAGGGCACCTACTCGACGCTGCTCAACGATGCGGTCAGCCAGGTCGCCTCGATCCTGGCCGGTGATTTCTCCCGCCGCGGACTCGACCCCGACCTCGCGCCGCTCTACGCGCAGGCGCTGGTCGGTTCGGTGTCGATGGCCGCGCAGTGGTGGCTCGACGTGCGCGAACCGAAAAAGGAGGTCGTCGCCGCGCATCTGGTCAACCTGTGCTGGAACGGCCTGACGCACCTGGAGTCCGATCCGGTGCTGCACGAGGAATAGCCCCTCACGGGTCGGGGCTGGACGCCGGGGTCGACCAGTTGACGCCGAGTGCGTTCGCGGTCGCTTCGTCGACGTTGTCGAACTGGGTCAGCAGCGCGGTGAAGCAGTCCGTATAGCTCGCGCAGACGGCCGGGGTGAGCAGTTGCATCGTCCCGAACGGCCGCACCAGCGGGGCCACCGTGCCGTCGTCGTCGACCTTGCCGCCGAGCTTGATGACCTGGTCTCTCATCGGCAGGATCTGCTCGCGCAGCGCGGTCAGGTTCGCCCCGGCGCCGGCCAGCGCGCGCTGCATCGCGGTCAGCCGCGCGGACAGCGCCGTCAGCCGCGCGATACCGGTGTCGGCCGCCGTGCCCGCGGTGTCGGTCTCCGGCCATCCCGCGCGCAGCGCCGTCAGCGCCCGCCGCTGTGCGTCGACGGTGGAGGTGAGGGTGGTCGCCGCGGCGGCCAGCGAGGCGGCGGTGTCGGTGAGCCGCTGCGGTGCGCTGGCCTCGACGACCGAGATCGTGACCACCGGCAGCCTCCCCGCGCGAATGTCTGACGCTGCGAAGCTAACACCGCCGCGGACGGCCTCCGTGCACCAATTTCTGGCTGTGCCGGGCAGTGCCTACGATGGAAGACATCATGACCGCATCGGGGACCGTCGACGTCCACACCCCGATCGCGGGCCTCGTCGAGCTGGCGCTGCGTGATCCCTGCCTGCAGGAGATCGCCCGCCGTTCCGCCGACCGGCCCGCCGATCTCCACCTCGTCGGGCCGGCCAGCGCCCGTCTGTTCGCCGCGTCCGCGCTCGCCCAGTCCGGGCTGCTGCTGGTGGTCACCGCGACCGGCCGCGAAGCCGACGACCTGACCGCCGAACTGCGCGGCGTCTACGGCGACACCGTCGCGATGTTCCCGTCCTGGGAGACGCTGCCGCACGAGCGGCTGTCCCCGGGGGTGGACACCGTCGGTGCGCGGATGATGCTGCTGCGCCGGCTGGCCTTCCCGGACGACGCGCGCCTGGGCCCGCCGCTGCGGGTCGTGGTGACCACGGCGCGGTCGCTGCTGCAGCCGATGGCGCCCGATCTGGCCCAGATCGAGCCGGTGACGCTGACGGTCGGGCAGGAGGCCGAGTTCGACGCGATCGTCGCGCGGCTGGTCGACCTGGCCTACACGCGCGTCGACATGGTCGGCAAGCGTGGTGAATTCGCGGTGCGCGGAGGCATTCTCGACGTCTTCCCGCCGACCGCCGAACATCCGGTGCGCATCGAGTTCTGGGGCGACGAGGTCTCGGAGATGCGGATGTTCTCGATCGCCGACCAGCGCTCGATTCCGGAGATCGAGATCGACACGATGATCGCCGTCGCGTGCCGCGAGGTGCTGCTGACCCCTGACGTACGCGACCGTGCGGCCGCACTCGCCAAGGAGCACCCGGCCCAGGAGAACAACGTCGTCGGCAGCGTGCCCGACATGCTGGCCAAGCTGGCCGAGGGCATCCCGGTCGACGGGATGGAGGCGTTGCTTCCGCTGCTGCGACCGAGCGACTTCGCGACACTGCCCGATCTGCTGCCCGCGGGCACCCCGCTGTTGGTGTGCGACCCGGAGAAGGTGCGCACCAGGGCCGCCGACCTGATCAAGACCGGCCGGGAGTTCCTGGAGGCGTCGTGGTCGGTGGCCGCGGTCGGCGGGGACGCCCCGATCGACATCGAGGCGCTCGGCGCCTCCGGGTACGTCGGCTACGACGACGCCCGTGAGGCCGCCCGGGCGGGCGGGCACCCGTGGTGGACGCTGAGCCAGCTCGACAGCGGTTCGGACGAATCGACGGCCCTCGACATCAGGCCCGCGCCGTCGGCCCGCGGCCAGCAACACAATCTCGACGAGATCTTCGCGATGCTGCGCGCGCACGTCGCGACCGGCGGCTACGGCGCGGTCGTCGCCCCCGGTACGGGCACCTGCCAGCGCGTGGTCGAGCAGCTGGCCGAAAGTGACACGCCGGCAGCGATTCTGGAGCCCGGAGACACCCCGAAGGAGGGTGTGGTCGGGGTGATCAAGGGGCCGCTGCACGACGGCGTGGTGATCCCGGGTGCCAACCTCGTGGTGATCACCGAGACCGACCTGACCGGCAACCGGGCCGCCGCGACCGAAGGCAAGAAGCTTGCGGCCAAGCGGCGCAACGTCGTCGACCCGCTCGCATTGACCGCCGGAGACCTCGTCGTGCACGACCAGCACGGCATCGGGCGCTTCGTCGAGATGACCGAACGGGTGGTCGGCGGCGCGCGCCGCGAGTACCTGGTGCTGGAGTACGCCTCGAGCAAGCGCGGGGGCGGCACCGACAAGCTCTACGTGCCGATGGACTCGCTGGACCAGCTGTCGCGGTATGTCGGCGGTGAGGCGCCGACGCTGTCGCGGCTCGGCGGCAGCGACTGGGCGAACACGAAAACCAAAGCGCGCCGGGCGGTTCGGGAGATCGCCGCCGAACTGGTGACGCTGTACGCGAAGCGGCAGGCGTCGCCCGGGCACGCGTTCGCCCCCGATACGCCGTGGCAGACCGAGATGGAGGACGCGTTCGGGTTCACCGAGACCGTCGACCAGCTCACCGCGATCACCGAGGTCAAATCCGATATGGAGAAGCCGGTCCCGATGGACCGGGTGATCTGCGGTGACGTCGGCTACGGCAAGACCGAGATCGCGGTGCGCGCGGCGTTCAAGGCCGTGCAGGACGGTAAGCAGGTCGCGGTGCTGGTGCCCACCACGCTGCTGGCCGAACAGCATCTGCAGACGTTCACCGCGCGGATGGCCGGGTTCCCCGTCACCGTCAGGGGGCTGTCGCGGTTCACCGATCCGGCGCAGTCGCGCGCGACGATGGAGGGCATGAAGGACGGGTCGGTCGACATCGTCATCGGCACCCACCGCCTGCTGCAGACCGGGGTGACGTGGAAGGACCTCGGCCTGGTGATCGTCGACGAGGAGCAGCGTTTCGGCGTCGAGCACAAGGAGCACATCAAGTCGATGCGCACCCACGTCGACGTGCTGACGATGAGCGCCACCCCGATCCCGCGCACGCTGGAGATGAGCCTGGCCGGCATCCGGGAGATGTCGACGATCCTGACGCCGCCCGAGGAGCGCTACCCGGTGCTGACGTACGTCGGCCCGCACGACGACAAGCAGGTCGCGGCCGCGCTGCGGCGTGAGATGCTGCGCGACGGGCAGGCGTTCTACATCCACAACCGGGTCCGCACCATCGACTCGGCGGCGGCCAAGGTGCGCCAGCTGGTGCCCGAGGCGCGGGTGGTGGTCGCGCACGGCCAGATGCCGGAGGAGCAGCTGGAGAAGACCGTCGAGGGGTTCTGGAACCGCGAGTACGACATCCTGGTGTGCACCACGATCGTCGAGACGGGACTGGACATCTCGAACGCGAACACGTTGATCGTCGAACGCGCCGACACGTTCGGGCTGTCGCAGCTGCACCAGCTGCGCGGCCGGGTCGGTCGTTCGCGTGAGCGCGGGTACGCGTATTTCCTGTATCCGCCCGAGGTTCCGTTGACCGAGACCGCCTACGACCGGCTGGCCACGATCGCGCAGAACAACGAACTCGGCGCCGGTATGGCGGTCGCGATGAAGGACCTGGAGATCCGCGGCGCCGGAAACGTGCTGGGCGCCGAGCAATCCGGGCACGTCGCCGGCGTCGGTTTCGACCTGTACGTGCGGCTGGTCGGTGAGGCGGTGGAGGCCTACCGGGCCGCCGCGGACGGCAAAACCGTTGCGACACCGGAGGAACCGAAGGACGTCAGGATCGATCTGCCGGTCGACGCGCACTTCCCGCCGGATTACATCGGCAGCGACCGGCTGCGCCTGGAGGCGTACCGCCGGCTCGCCGCGGCACCGGACGACAAGAGCGTCGACTCGGTGATCGAGGAGCTGACCGACCGGTACGGCCCGCTGCCCGAATCTGCGCTGCTGCTGGTCGCGGTCGCCCGGTTGCGGCTGCTGGCCCGCGCGCACGGGATCACCGAGATCGGTGCGGTGTCGGCGGCGGCGTCGACGCTGCGGGTGTCGCCGCTGACGCTGCCGGATTCGGCGCAGCTGAGGCTCAAGAGGCTCTACGCCGGGGCGAACTACCGCGCGACCACCTCGACCGTGCAGGTGCCGATCCCGCGGGCGGGTTCGGGTGTCGGGTCCCCGCGGATCCGCGACCTGGAACTGGTGGACTTCGTCGCCGGGCTGATCAAGGTGCTGCACGAGTAGTGCCCTGCGCCCCGGCAAAGCTGATATAACCGACTGCGATGACCGTCGTTCTCGTCGACCCACGCCGCCCGTCGCTGGTGCCTGTCGACGCGATCGGACTGCTCGGCGGTGACGTCCAGTACACCGAGGAGATGCCGATCAAGGTGCCGTGGTCGTTGCCCGCGGCCCGGCCGGCCTACACCGGTGATCCGGCCGAGGTGCTGCTGTCGTCGGACCCGCAGCACCCGTCGGTGCGCGAGCGGATCGCCGCGGGGGAGCGGGTGATCTCGGCGCCGGCCGCGCAGCCCGGTGAACGCCTCGTCGACGCGGTGGCGATGATGGACAAGCTGCGCACCGCCGGGCCGTGGGAGAGCCAACAGACGCACGACTCGTTGCGGCGGTATCTGCTGGAAGAGACCTACGAGCTGTTCGACGCGGTGCACGGCGGAGACCTGACCGAGCTGCGTGACGAACTCGGCGACGTGCTGCTGCAGGTGCTGTTCCACGCCCGCATCGCCCAGGAGAGTCCCGCGGCGGCCTTCGACATCGACGACGTCGCCGACGCGCTGGTGCGCAAGCTCGGCAACAGGGTGCCGGCAGTGCTTGCCGGGGAAGCGATCTCGCTCGAGGACCAGTTGGCGCAGTGGGAGCAGCGCAAGGCACTGGAACGCTCGTCGCGGCAGTCCTGCATGGACGACATCCCGACCGCGCAGCCGTCGCTCGCGTTGGCGCAGAAGGTGCTCGCGCGCGCCGAGACGGCGGGGCTGCCGGCCGATCTGATCCCGGACGCGGTCACCAGGGTCACCGTGGCAGCCGACTTCGACGCCGAAAGCGCGTTACGCACAGCGGTTCTTGAGTTCATGGACGTGGTGCGCACCGCCGAGCGGGCCGCGGCCTCCGCTCGGCGACGAGACGATGTCGCCGAGGAGCTCGACGTGGCCCCGCACGGCGCGTTCACCGCCGACGAGTGGCGGGCGGCGTGGCCGCCGCGCCAGTAGCCCTCGGTGCCAGATCCACCTTTTGCAGGTCTGCACTCGCACTTCGTCTGCAAAAGGTGGATTTCAAGGTCAGTCGAACAGCGACGAACCCCAGAACGACGACGTGTCACCCTCGGAAAGCCCTGGCGGGCAGGCGAACACCGCTGAGCTCGTCGGGGTGACGTACTCGTTCATGGCGTCGTTGCGCGAGATCGCGTTCTGCATCGGGACGAACTGGGTGACCGGGTTGCGCACGAACGCGATGAAGAACAGCCCCGCGTCCAGGTGCCCGAACCCGTCGGACCCGTCGGTGAAGTTGTAACCGCGACGCAGGATCTCGATGCCGCCGAGGTTCTGCGGCGACGCCAGCCGCACATGGGCGAGCGTGTCGATCAGCGGCTCGTCCTTGTCGTTGGTGAGGTCGAAGTCCAGTTCCTCGAACTCGTCGGTGAGCCCCATCGGCGCCCCGCTGCCCTTCTGCCGCCCGACCACCCGTTCCTGCTCCAGCAGCGTCGTGCGGTCCCACTGCTCGATCCGCATCCGGATGCGGCGCGCGACCAGGTAGGACCCGCCGGTCAGCCAGGCCGGTCCGTCACCGTCGGCGACCCAGACGAACTTGTTCAGCTTGTCGGTCTCGTCGGAGCGCAGGTTCGCCGTTCCGTCCTTGAACCCGAACAGGTTTCGCGGGGTGGACTGCTCCCGGGTGGTCGACGACGTGCGCCCGAAACCCAGCTGGGAGTACCGCACCGCGACGGTGCCGAACCCGATGCGGGCCAGGTTGCGGATCGCGTGCACCGCGACCTGCGGGTCGTTGGAACAGGCCTGCACGACGATGTCGCCGCCGCTGCGGGCGGGGTCGATCTTCTCGTTGGGGAACTTCGGCAGGTCCACCAGCGCGTCGGGCTTCTTGTCCGCGATGCCGAACCGGTCGACGCCGTCCTTGACGAAGAACGACGGGCCGAAGCCGATGGTCAGCGTCAGCTGCGACGGGGGCAGGCCGAGCGCCTCACCGGTGTCCGTCGGTGGCGAGTACGGATTCTGGCCGGTGGCGCCGTTGGGGAACGCCTCCTTGCCCTGGGTCATCCGCTCGGCCATCTCGGTCCAGTCGGCGAGCATCTTGATCACGTCGTCGCGGCTGCGGGTCGTCACGTCGAACGTCGCGAAATGCATGCGGTCCTGGGCCTCGGTGACGATGCCCGCCTGGTGCGGCCCGCGGAACGGCACCGCGGCATGCAGGTGATCCGCCGACTGGGCCGCGGTCGCGCGCCCGGCGAACGCACCGGCACCGGCCGCGCCGACCACCGCGGCGGTCACCCCGGCCGCGCCGAACAGTTTGCGCCGGCTCAGCCCCGGCTTCTCGGGCTGGGGCTGAGCCTGGGCGTCCTCGTTATTGGGGTTATTGGGGTGCGATGACACCTTGCACCTGGCTGACCTCCTTGCTCAGCGCGTCGAGGGCGCGCGAAAGCTCCTGTCGCTCCGGCTCGGTCACCTTGTCATAGGTGACGAAGCCGTCGCCTTCCCGGTACTTCTCCAGCAGTGCCTCGACCTCTTCGAAGCGCTGATCGACGCGCGCGCCGAGATCGGGGTTGCGCTCGTCGAGGATCGGGCGCACCGAGGCGACCGCGGTCTGCGAGCCCTGCAGGTTCGCGCTGAAGTCCCACAGATCGGTGTGGCTGAAGATGTCCTCCTCGCCGGTGATCTTGCTGGTGGCGATCTCGTCGAGCAGACCCTGTGCGCCACCGGCGATCTGGGTGGAGTCGACGGTGAAGTCCGGTGCGCTGACCCCGGCCTGCAGTTCCTTGACGTCGGCGACCAGCTGATCGGCGATCGCGTTGGTGTCGGGCTGCGGGCCGGTCACCCAGAGGTCTTTCTCCAGCCGGTGGAAGCCGGTCCACTGCTGGCCCGGCTCGAGGTCGGCCTCGCGCAGGTCGATGCGCGGGTCCAGATCGTCGGGGAACGACTCCGCGACCGGCTCGATGCGTTCGTAGTACACCCGGCTGGTCGGGTACTGCGCCTTCGCGCCCTCGATGTCACCGGACTTGATCGCCGCGACGAACGCCTCGACCGCCGGGACGAGCGCCTCGACCTGGCTGTTGACGTAGCGCTTGTAGTTGTCCGCGGCTTCTTTGAACTTGCCCTCGGTGTCGACCTGGACCTCGTCGCCGGTGACGACGAAGTCGCCGCGGATGCCGTCGCCGATCATGCCCGGCTTGCACGCGGTCTGGTAGGTGCCGGGTTGGCTGAGCTGGACGATCAGCTTGCGCTGCAGCCCGGGGGAGATGTTCTCCACCTCGCCCATCACGCGCTCACCCTCGCCGTACACATAGAACTCGGTCACCTTGGAACCGTTGTTGGTGATCACGAACGTGTTGGCGCCGGTGTTGCCCTCGGTCACCGACAGCGCGCACGACGTGTCGGAGGCATCGACGGTGATCTCGGACGGTGCGGTGCCGCCGTCCTCGGACGCCGCGGGCGCCTCGTCCTTGGCCTGGCAGCCTGCGAGTGCGAATGCGGCCAGCGCGGCTGAGAGCACCGCGACGGAGGGATGCAACTTCACGTGGTGGACCTTTCGGGAGAGGGATTCGGTGGTGTCGGGGTCTTATCCCGCGCCGCACTCGGCGGGCGCAGGAACAGCGCCAGCACGACGACGAGGTAGGTCAGGTAGCCGGCGAGCTGAAGCACGGTCGGGGTCGGGGTGACGTTGAAGATGCCCTGGATCACCTCGCCGTACCAGGACGACCAGTTGAACGCGGTGCTGATGTCGAATGCCTTGTCGCCCAGCCCCGGAAGCCATCCGACGGTCTGCAGGGCGCCGACGCCGTAGGACAGGATGCCGGCGGCGACGACGATCAGGAACACCCCGGTGTATCTGAAGAACTTCGCCAGGTTGATGCTCAGCGCGCCGCGGTACATCCCGTAGGCGATCAGTCCGGCCACCGCCACCCCGGCGATGAGCCCGAGCAGCGGCCAATTCGACTGTGCCTCGGCGTAACCCACCATGAACAGCGCGGTTTCGACACCTTCGCGCCCGACGGCGAGGAACGCCAGCAGCGCGACGGCCGCGGGCCCGGTCTCCAGGGCGTGGGCCATCTCACTGCGCAACTGGCCCGACATCGACGCCGACGCCTTCTTCATCCAGAGCACCATGGTGGTGACGATCGCGACCGCGACCAGGGAGGCCACCCCGGCGATGGCTTCGGCGGCCAGCCCGCTGATGGTGTTCTCGCCGAACTGGATGGCCAGGAAGATGATCACCGTCATCGCGACGGCGGCGCCGACACCGAGCCAGACCCATCTGAGGGCGTCGCGGCGTTCGGATTTGACCAGGAATGCCACCAGGATCGACACCACGATCGCGGCTTCGAGACCTTCGCGTAATCCTATGAGTCCGCTGCCAAAAAGCTGTGAACTGAGGTTCGCCGCCGCGTAGTACGAGGTGACCCCGGGGTCTGTACCAGCGACCATCGAATTGTCCTTGCTACGGCGTGCGCGCGCTGTGCTTTGGCTGCCCAAAGGAAGGTGTGGCTCACCTCAGTTTTGGCAGCGCTTGATGAATGTACACCCGTCCCCGGCGGCCCGGGTTCAGTCGGTAGCCACACCTCGCGTGGCAGCATGGATGACAACCAGAGCGGGTTAGGGAGTCCGGTGACGCGGGTGCGTTGGCTACAGGCGATAACCGTGATCGGCGCGACAGCGCTGCTCATGGCGTCGAGCTGTTCCTGGCAACTCGGCACCCCGATTCCCGACGGGGTGCCGCCCCCGGCCGGGGATCCCGTCCCGCAGATCGACACCTATGCCAAGGGCCGGCCCGCCGATCAGCTGCACGAATGGGCGGCCGAGCGGGCGCCGGCACTCGGTATCCCGGTGACCGCGCTGGAGGCCTACGCGTACGCGGCGCGGGTCGCCGAGGTCGAGAACCCGAATTGCAAGCTGGCGTGGACGACGCTGGCCGGCATCGGGCAGGTGGAGAGCCACCACGGCACCTACCGCGGCGCCAAGATCGCCCGCAACGGCGAGGTCACCCCACCGATCCGCGGGGTGCTGCTCGACGGCACCGCGGGGAACCTGGAGATCCTGGACACCGATTCGATCAGCCACGACCCGGCCGTCGAGAACAAGGGCGACGTACCGTTCGCGCGCGCGATGGGACCGATGCAGTTCATCCCGGAGACCTGGCGGCTGTACGGGGTCGACGCCAACAACGACGGCGAGATCAGCGTGGACAACATCGACGACGCGGCGTTGTCGGCGGCGGGGTACCTGTGCTGGCGCGGCAAGGACCTGTCGAAGCCGCGCGGCTGGATGGAGGCGCTGCGGGCGTACAACCTTTCGGACGCCTACGCACGCAACGTGAGGGACTGGGCGACGGCGTATGCGAACGGACATCCGCTCTGAGGGCACCCGCCCGACGGGCACGTTCTAGGCTCAACAACGGAAACGTCTGAGCCCAAGACCCAGGAGGCGACAAAGTGCCCATCATCGAGCAGGTCGGAGCCCGCGAGATCCTCGATTCCCGGGGCAACCCGACCGTCGAGGTCGAGGTGGGCCTGTTGGACGGGACCGTGGCTCGCGCCGCCGTCCCCTCGGGTGCCTCCACCGGGGAGCACGAGGCGGTCGAGCTGCGTGACGGCGGTTCGCGCTACGGCGGCAAGGGTGTCGAGAAGGCGGTCGAGGCGGTGCTCGACGAGATCGCGCCCGCGGTGATCGGGCTCGGCGCCGACGAGCAGC
Source organism: Mycolicibacterium parafortuitum (assembly GCF_010725485.1). Lineage (NCBI taxonomy): Bacteria > Bacillati > Actinomycetota > Actinomycetes > Mycobacteriales > Mycobacteriaceae > Mycobacterium > Mycolicibacterium parafortuitum. Next base: position 2,707,506 of record NZ_AP022598.1, read on the forward strand.
GTCTCGTCGACCAGGCGCTGGTCGACCTGGACGGCACCCCGGACAAGTCGCGGCTGGGCGCCAACGCGATCCTCGGCGTCTCGCTGGCGGTGGCCAAGGCCGCCGCGCAGTCGGCCGAGCTGCCGCTGTTCCGCTACATCGGCGGACCGAACGCGCACATCCTGCCGGTGCCGATGATGAACATCATCAACGGCGGCGCGCACGCCGACACCGGCGTCGACGTCCAGGAGTTCATGATCGCCCCGATCGGCGCGCCGTCGTTCAAGGAGGCGCTGCGCTGGGGCGCCGAGGTGTACCACTCGCTGAAGTCGGTGCTCAAGAAGCAGGGCCTGTCCACCGGTCTGGGCGACGAGGGCGGTTTCGCCCCGGATCTGCCCGGCACCCGGGCCGCGCTGGACCTGATCGCGACCGCGATCGAGGGTGCGGGGTTCAAGGTCGGCAGCGATGTGGCGCTGGCGCTCGACGTCGCCGCGACGGAGTTCTACACCGAGGGCACCGGCTACGCGTTCGAGAAGGAGACCCGCAACGCCGAGCAGATGGCGCAGTTCTACGAGCAGCTGCTCGGCGCCTACCCGCTGGTGTCGATCGAGGATCCGCTGTCCGAAGACGACTGGGACGGCTGGGTCACCTTGACTTCGGCGATCGGCGACAAGATCCAGCTGGTCGGCGACGACCTGTTCGTCACCAACCCGGAGCGCCTCGAGGACGGCATCGAGAAGGGTGCCGCGAACGCGCTGCTGGTGAAGGTGAACCAGATCGGCACGCTGACCGAGACGCTGGACGCGGTGTCGCTGGCGCACAACGCCGGATACAAGACGATGATGAGCCACCGCAGCGGCGAGACCGAGGACACCACGATCGCCGATCTCGCCGTGGCCGTCGGCAGCGGCCAGATCAAGACCGGCGCGCCCGCGCGCAGCGAGCGGGTCGCGAAGTACAACCAGCTGTTGCGCATCGAGGAGGAGCTGGGCGACGCCGCGCGCTACGCCGGCGACCTCGCGTTCCCGCGCTTCAGTGTGGAGACGAAATAGCCCGTGCCCGAGGCGAAACGGCCCGATCCGAAACGCCGTGCCGGCGGGGACGCGCGAGCCAAGAAGGCTCCCGCGTCCCGGCCCGGTGCGGCCGGTCGGGCCAAGCCGCGGCCTGCCGCGACCGCGGCGCGCCGCGAACCCCGCGGCGCTGAGCCGCGAGCGCAGGCCGCAGTACCCGAGGACATCGAGATCGTCGAGGCCCCCGCCACGATCCGGGAATCGATCATCGCGTCGGCCGAGGCGGCCGCCGAGCAGCGGTTCGGTTCGGCGGCGCGACGCGCGGCGATCCTGGCCGCCGTCATCTGCGTGCTGACCCTGACGATCGCCGGGCCGGTGCGCACCTACTTCTCGCAGCGCACCGAGATGAAGCAACTGGAGGCCAGCGAAGCGCAACTGCGCGAACAGATCGCCGAACTCGAAGAGCAGAAGGCCAAGCTGGCCGACCCGGTGTTCATCGCGGCGCAGGCCCGCGAACGCCTCGGCTTCGTGATGCCCGGCGAGACGCCCTATCAGGTGCAGCTGCCTCCCGGTGCGGCCCAACCGAACACCCCGCAGGAGGAAGCTCTGCAAGCCACCAGTAACGACCCCTGGTACACGGCGCTGTGGCACACCATCGCCGATGCGCCACACGGCATCTCGCCGACTCCGCCGCCGCCCGGGGCGCCGGCCGCCCCTGGACCCGTCGCGCCTGTCGCGCCTGCGCCCGGTGGTTGAGCAGTCCGATCTCGACGCCGTCGCGCGGCAGCTGGGCCGTGAGCCGCGCGGTGTGCTGGAGATCGCCTACCGATGCCCCAACGGTGAGCCCGCCGTGGTGAAGACGGCGCCGAGACTTCCTGACGGAACACCGTTTCCGACGTTGTACTACCTGACCCACCCGGCGCTGACCGCCGCGGCGAGCCGGCTGGAGTCCTCGGGCTTGATGCGCGAGATGACCGAACGCCTCGCCCAGGACCCGGAATTGGCCGCGGCCTACCGCCGCGCGCATGAATCGTTTCTCGCCGAGCGCGACGCGATCGAGCCGTTGGGAACCACGTTCTCCGGCGGCGGGATGCCTGACCGGGTGAAGTGTCTGCACGTGGTGATCGCCCACTCGCTGGCCAAGGGGCCGGGGGTGAACCCGTTCGGCGACGAGGCGCTGGCCGTGCTGGCCGCCGAGCCGGAGATGGCCGGGATCCTGGACCGGAAGGTGTGGGCACAGTGACAAGCACGGGCAGAGTCGCCGCGGTGGACTGCGGAACGAACTCGATCCGCCTGCTGATCGCCGACCGCGACCCGGACAGCCAGAGCGGGCGGCTGCGTGACGTGCACCGCGAGATGCGCATCGTGCGGCTCGGGCAGGGCGTCGACGCGACCGGCGAATTCGCCCCGGACGCGTTGGCGCGCACCCGCGCCGCGCTCGTCGGTTATGCCGAGCTGATGCGCCGCCACGATGTCGGCGCGGTGCGGATGGTCGCGACCTCGGCGGCGCGCGACGTGTCCAACCGCGAGGAGTTCTTCGCGATGACCTCCGACGTGCTGGGCACCGTCGTGCCGGGCGCGGTCGCCGAGGTGATCACCGGCGCCGAGGAGGCCGAGCTGTCGTTCCGCGGCGCGGTCGGCGAACTCGACGCCGCGGCGGCGCCGTTCGTGGTCGTCGACCTCGGTGGCGGTTCGACCGAGGTGGTGGTCGGCTCCAGCGAGGTGGACGCCGCGCTGTCGGTGAACATCGGCTGCGTGCGGCTCACCGAGCGCTGCCTGCGGTCCGATCCGCCCACCGACGCGGAGATCGCCGACGCGCGTGCGGTGGTGCGCGACGCGCTGGGCCAGGTGCTCGAGGTGGTACCCGTCGAGCAGGCCCGCACGTGGGTGGGTGTCGCGGGAACCATGACGACGCTGGCGGCCCTGGCGCACGGCATGACCGTCTACGACTCCGACGCGATCCACCTGTCGCGGGTGCCGTTCGACGCGCTGCTGGCGGTGTGTGCCGAACTGCTGGCGATGACGCGTCAGCAGCGTGCGGTGCTGGGCCCGATGCACGAGGGCCGCGTCGACGTGATCGGTGGCGGTGCGCTGATCGTGCAGGAGCTGGCCGCGATGCTCGGCGAGCGGGCGGGCATCAGCGAGCTGGTGGTCAGCGAGCACGACATCCTCGACGGGATCGCGCTGTCGATCGTCTGAGCACCCCCGGTCAACATCCCCGCCGAAATGGCATTCCAGCAGAGGAATTGCGAGTGGGGGCCTGCCGGAATGCAGTTTCGGCGATCTCAGTGCGTCGCGGCGCGGCGCAGTCGAGGCCTGCGCTTGGTCGGGTCGTGCTGGCCGCCGAGCGTCAGGCCCAGTAGCACCATGATCGAACCCAGGATGACGTGCAGCCAGTTGGCGGCGGTGTTGAGCGGGATGACATGGGCATTGCTGCCGAACTCGACCAGCGCACCGTACAACCACAGCGCCAGGTAGATCGCTCCGCCGGCGAGCAGGTAGTTCCGTGCGCCGGCATAGCTGCGGGCGAACCAGAAGCCGGCCGCGCCGATCACCAGATGCACGATGTTGACCGCCGCGCAGACCGCGATGGTGCCGAACAGCAGGGCGCCGGAACGACTTCCGGCCCAGCCGAGTTGGTCGAAATTCGCCGTGATCCCGGGGATGAAGCCCAGGATGCCGATCACGATCAGTGCCGCCGCGACGAGCATCGCCGCGCCCTGCACCGCCATGATCTTGGGAGCCGGTGACATCGGGGGCCTCCCTCCCGGGTACTTATTGACGAACGTGTGGGGGGAGATACCCATACTGGGCGGTGCGTAACACCGTCGCGGTCAGGAACGCAGGATCGGGCCCAATGCCTCGAGCACGGCCGGGTCCTCGATCGTCGACGGCACCGGTTCGTCGCGGCCGGCGGCGATGCCGCGCATGGTCTTGCGCAGGATCTTCCCGGACCGCGTCTTCGGCAGCGCGGGCACCACGTCGACGAGCTTGAACGCCGCGACCGCGCCGATCTCGTCGCGCACCAGCTGCACCAGTTCCTCGGTCAGCCCCTCGGTGGACGCGCCGGACTTGACGACGACCAGGCCGCGCGGGGCCTGCCCCTTGATCTCGTCGGCGACGCCGATCACCGCGCACTCGGCCACCGCGGGATGGGTGGCCAGCACCTCCTCGATCGCGCCGGTGGACAACCGGTGCCCGGCGACGTTGATGACGTCGTCGATGCGGCCCATCACGTACAGGTAGCCGTCCTCGTCGAGGTGTCCCCCGTCGCCGGTGAGGTAGTAGCCCGGGTACTCGGTCAGATACGACACCCGGTAGCGGTCGTCGGCGTTCCACAGCGTCGGCAGGGTGCCGGGCGGCAGCGGGAGCTTGATCGCGATGGCCCCCTCCTTGCCGGCGGCGCAGTCGTGGCCCTGCTCGTCGAGGATGTGGACGTCGTAGCCGGGCATCGGCACGGTGGGGGAGCCGGCCTTGATCGGAAGTGCTTCGGTGCCCATCGGATTGGCCGCGATCGCCCAACCGGTCTCGGTCTGCCACCAGTGGTCGACGACCGGGATGCCGAGCTTGTCCGACGCCCAGTGGTAGGTGTCCGGGTCGAGTCGCTCACCGGCCAGGAACAGGTACTTCAGCCCCGACAGGTCGTAGTCCCCGACATAGGAGCCCTCCGGGTCCTCCTTGCGGATGGCGCGGATCGCCGTCGGCGCGGTGAACAGCGCCTTGACCCCGTGCTCGGCGGCCACCCGCCAGAACGCGCCCGGGTCGGGCGTGCCGACGGGTTTGCCCTCGTAGAGCACGGTGGTCGCGCCGAGCAGCAGCGGCGCGTACACGATGTAGGAGTGCCCGACGACCCAGCCGACGTCGGACGCCGCCCAGAACACGTCGCCGGGGGCGATGTCGTAGAGGTGGCGCATGCTCCACAGCAGCGCGACGGCGTGACCGCCGTTGTCGCGGACGATGCCCTTGGGCTTGCCGGTGGTGCCGGAGGTGTAGAGCACGTACAGCGGGTCGGTCGCGGCGACGGGCACCGGGTCGACGGGGTCGGCGCCCGCGACGACCTCGGCCCAGTCCAGGTCGCGTCCGTCGATCAGCTCGCAGCGCAGCCGATCACGTTGCACCACAACGCAATGCGTCGGCGGATGCTCGGTCATCGCGATCGCGGCGTCGAGCATCGGCTTGTACTCGACGGTGCGGGACGGCTCGATGCCGCACGACGCGGAGACGATCACCTTCGGCTGGACGTCGTCGATGCGCACGGCGAGTTCGTGCGGGGCGAATCCGCCGAACACCACCGAGTGGATCGCGCCGAGGCGCGCGCACGCGAGCATCGCGATCACGGCCTCGGGGATCATCGGCATGTAGATCACCACGCGGTCGCCCTTGCCGACACCGAGGCCGCGCAGCGCGCCGGCGAACCGGGCGGTCTGGTCGCGCAGCTCGGCATAGGTGTAGGTGCGCTTGGTGTCGGTGACCGCCGAGTCGTAGATCAGCGCGGGCTGATCACCGCGCCCGCCGTCGGCGTGCCGGTCCAGCGCGTTCGCGCAGGTGTTGAGCTCAGCGCCGGGGAACCAGCGGTAGAACGGCGGATTGCTGTCGTCGAGCACGCGGTCCGGCTCGCGGATCCACGTCACGGCGTCGGCCGCCTGGCCCCAGAAGGCGGCGGGGTCGGTGATGCTGGCATCGAAGAGGTCGCGGTACCCAGGCATAGGAGCACCGTAGACCCTTGGGTCTAGTCTCTGGACCATGACCATCCAACCCCCGCAAATCGCCGGTGCGCGCCGGCACCGGCTGACCGTCCGAGGGGTCGATTTCCACGTCACCGAGGCCGGCCCGCAGGACGGCAGGCCGGTGTTGGCGCTGCACGGTTGGCCACAGCACCACTGGGCCTACCGGGATCTGTTGGCCGACCCGCCCGCCGGGCTGCGGATCATCGCGCCCGATCTGCCCGGCTACGGATGGTCGGGACCGGCCCCGCACCGGTGGGCCAAGGAGGACGTCGTCACCGATCTGGTGGCGCTGGCCGACGCGTTGGACCTGGACCGGTTTCTGCTCGTCGGGCACGACTGGGGCGGCTACATCGGGCATCTGCTGACGCTGCGGATCCCGGACCGCATCGACGCGTATCTGCCGCTGAACATCGCGCACCCGTGGGTGCCGCCGAAGGTGATGGCCCCGCACCTGTGGCGGTTCCTGCTCTACCAGCCGGCGGTCGCGTCGGCGGGTGTGCCGCTGCAGCGACGCACCCGGTATCTGGAGAAGGTCATCTTCCGGGTCGCGGCTCCCACGCTCGACCCGCAGACCGTGCGGGTCTACTCGGAGCGGTTCCGCGACCCCGTCGTCGCCCGCACCGCCCGCGACACCTACCGGACGTTCCTGACCCGGGAGTTCCCGGCCGCGGCGCGTACCGGCGAGCGGCGCCGCTCGACCGTGCCGACCCGGGCGTTGTTCGGCCGGTCCGACACCGCCATCCACCCCGACCTCGCCGCGGCGGAGACCGCCCGCGCCGACGACTACACGCTTGAGGTCGTCGACGGCGGCCACTTCATCCTCGACGAGCAGCCGGAGTTGGTGCGGGCCAAGTTGATCGAGGTGGCCAAGGAGTTTTCGCCGAACTGAGGTTCCCGGTTGTGATCGCGCCGGAAATCACAGCCGGGAATCCCAGTTCGGCGCGCGGGGGGCGTGGCGGGCGCTAGGGCTGGAAGCGGTAGCCCATGCCCGCCTCGGTCAGCAGGTGCACGGGGTGCGACGGGTCGTCTTCGAGCTTGCGGCGCAGCTGCGCCAGGTACACGCGCAGATAGTGGGTTTCCTTCGCGTAACCGGGCCCCCACACCTCTTTGAGCAGTTCCTCGCGGCCGACGAGCTTGCCGCGGTTGCGGACCAGCATCTCGAGCATGCCCCATTCGGTCGGTGTCAGATGTACCTCGGTGCCGTTCTTGGTGACCTGTTTGGCGGCCAGGTCGACGGTGAACGACGACGTCTCGATCACCGGTTCGTCGGTGTCGGCGGCGGTGGCGCCGCGCCGGACCGCCGCCCGCAGCCGGGCCAGGAACTCGTCCATCCCAAAGGGTTTGGTGACGTAGTCGTCGGCGCCGGCGTCGAGGGCCTCGACCTTGTCCGCGGAATCGCTGCGCGCCGAGAGCACGATCACCGGCGCCGTGAGCCAACCACGCAGGCCTTCGAGCACCTCGATGCCCGGCATGTCCGGCAGGCCCAGGTCGAGGACGACGACGTCGGGTTTGCGCTCGGCGGCCGCCCGCAGTCCGTCATGTCCGGTGGCCGCGGTGGACACCTGGTAGCCGCGCACGGACAGGTTGATCCGCAGCGCACGCAAGATCTGCGGCTCGTCGTCGATGACGAGCACGCGGGTCTTCGGTGGGGCGGTCACGGTGCCGCCAGGTCGATCTCGACGGTCAGCCCGCCGCCGGGGGTGTCGGTGGCGGCGATGGTGCCCCCCATCGCCTCGACGAACCCCCGCGACACCGACAAGCCAAGCCCGACACCGCTTCTGGTGTCATGGTCGCCCAGCCTCTGGAATGGGGCGAACAACGCGGTTTCGGCCCCTTGCGGGATGCCCGGTCCCTCGTCGGCGACGGCGATCAGGACGCGATCGCCGATCCGGCCCGCCGTCACCCGCACCGGGCCGTCGGCCGCGTAGCGCAGCGCGTTGTCGATGACGTTGGCCAACACCCGCTCCAGCAGGCCGCTGTCGGCCAGCACCACCGCGCCGTCGACCTCGATCTTCACCCGGTCGAGCCCTGCGCGGTTGATGCCGAGCAGGGCCCGCGCCACCGCCTCCTCCAGGTAGACCGGGCCCAGTTCGGGCCTGACCACTCCCGCGGCCAGCCGGGATGAGTCGAGCAGGTTGCCGACGAGTCCGGTCAGCTGGTCGACGGACTCTTCGACGGTGGCGAGCAGTTCGGCGGTGTCCTCGGCGGAGAAGCTGACGTCGGCGCTGCGCAGGCTCGACACGGCGGCCTTCGCGCCGGCCAGCGGGGTGCGCAGGTCATGGCTGACCGCCGACAGCAGCGACCGGCGCAGTTCGTCGGCCTGGGCGAGCACTTCGGCCCTTCCGGCCGCCGCGGCGAGTTCGCGCTGCCGGACCAGTCCGGCGGCCTGGTTGGCCACCGCGGCGAGCACCCGGCGGTCGCGGGCGGGCAGTGTGCGCCCGGCCAGCAGCATCCATAACTCCTCGGAGTCGTTGTCGGAGCCGGCTTCGATGGCGGTGTCGGCGTCCTCGACCGAGACGCACGGGTCGGTGCCCGCGCATCCGAGTACCTCGCCGCCGTGGGCCGGCCCGCGGACGAGGCTCACCGACCGTTGTGAGTAGGCCTCGCGGACGCGCTCCAGCAGGGTGTCGAGGTCGGCGCCCTGCAGCACCGACCCGGCGAACAGTGCCAGCAGCTCGGCTTCGGCTGCGGCGCGGCGTGATTCGCGGGCGCGGTTGGCCACCCGGTCGACCAGGGCGGCGACCGCGACGGCCACGGCCAGCAGCACCACGATGGTCACGGCGCTGTCGGCGTCGTCGATGGTCAACGTGTGCAGCGGTTCGACGAGGAAGAAGTTCAGCAGCACACCCGACAGCACCGCCGAAAGTGCCGCCGGCGCAACGCCGCCCAGCAGCGAGACGACCAGCACGCCGATGAAGAAGATCGCGCTCTCACCGCCGATGCCCAGGAACGGCTGCAGGAACAGCACCGCGGCGGCGCAGATCGCCGAGGGCACGACGACGGCGGCCAGCCAGGCCGCGGCATGGCGTTGCCGCGGAGATACCCGCGCCCACAGCGAGGGCCCGCCGGCCTGCGAGTGGGTCACCATGTGGACGTCGATCGTGCCGGAGTTCTGCACCACGGCCGCGCCGATGCCCTCGTCGAAGATGCGCGCCCAGCGGGACCGCCGCGACGTCCCGATCACCAACTGGGTGGCGTTCATCTGGCGGGCGAACTCCAGCAGCGCGGACGGCACGTCGTCGCCGACGACGGTGTGCAGCGTGGCGCCAATGCTGGAGGCCAGTTCGCGCACGCGGTCGATCTGGCGGGGTGCGGCGCCGAACAGGCCGTCGCCGCGCACCACGTGGACGACCATCAGCTCGGCGCTGGACTTCGCCGCGATCCGGGATGCCCTGCGCACCAGGGTCTCCGACTCGGGTCCGCCGGTGATCGCGACGACCACCCGCTCGCGGGCCTCCCACGTGTCGGTGATCTTGTTGTCGGCGCGGTACTTCTCCAGCGCGGCGTCGACCTGGTCGGCCAGCCACAGCAGGGCCAGCTCCCGCAGCGCCGTGAGGTTACCGCGCCGGAAGTAGTTCGACAGTGCCGCGTCCACCCGCTCGGGGGCGTACACGTTGCCGTGAGCGAGCCTGCGCCGCAACGCTTCCGGGGTGATGTCGACGAGCTCGATCTGGTCGGCGGCACGCACCACCTCGTCGGGTACCTTCTCCTGCTGCTCGATGCCGGTGATCTGGGTGACCACGTCGTTGAGGCTTTCCAGGTGCTGGACGTTGACGGTGGTGACCACCGTGATGCCGGCGTCGAGCAGTTCCTCGATGTCCTGCCAGCGCTTCGGGTTTCTGCTGCCCGGGGTGTTGGTGTGGGCGAGCTCGTCGACGAGCACCACCTGCGGGCGCCGCCGCAGCACCGCGTCGACGTCGAGTTCGGCGAAGCTGTGCCCGCGGTACTCGATCATGTGTGGGGGCACGATCTCGATACCGTCGAGCAGCTGCGCGGTCTTTGCGCGGCCGTGGGTCTCCACCACCGCGGCGACCAGGTCGGTGCCGCGCTCCAGCCGCCGGTGCGCTTCGCCGAGCATCGCGTACGTCTTGCCCACGCCGGGAGCCGCACCCAGGTAGATGCGTAGCTCTCCGCGCTTGGGCCGCGTCGGGGCGGGCGAACTCACCTGCCCATCATCCACCCTGGCGATCCAAAGCGAGGTTGAGCTGCAACACATTCACCCGGGGCTCACCGAGGAACCCCAGCGTGCGTCCGTCGGTGTGCTGGGCCACCAGAGCGCGGACCTGCCCGGGGTCGATCCCGCGCGCGGCGGCGACGCGGTCGACCTGCAGATCGGCGTAGGCCGGCGAGATGTCGGGATCGAGTCCGCTGCCGCTGGCGGTCACCGCATCGGCGGGCACCGCCGGATCGGCCGGCGCCGCGCCGCGGATCGGCACGAGCTGCCCGGCGCTGTAATCACGCCCCGGATCCGCGCAGTCCACCTGCACGCCGAGATAGCTGTCCAGGAACGGTTCCGCAGTGGTGCCGCACGGTTCGTTCACGCTGACGACCTCGGTGGGCGTGGTGACGTTGCCCGAGCCGTCGCGCGGGCCGATCACCGACAGCACCGCACCGACCCCGCCGCCCGTGCAGTACGGCCGCCTGCCGTCGACGCCCTCGAGCTCTCCCACCGCGGCGCTGCGGGAACACACCAGGGTCAGCAGGCTGGGTGTGTCCGGCTGGTCGACGATGCTGTCCGGCCCCAGGTTGCTTGCGCTGGTCGCCATCGGGTCGTAGCCGTCACCGGCGGCCGAGGGGCGGCCCTGGAAGTACTGCGGTAGGGGATTGCCGTCGGCGTCGGTGTAGAGCTGGCCGATCCGGCTGCTGCCCACCGGTGTTCCGTCGACCTCGACGATCGCGCCGTCGGCGTTGTCGGATAGCGGCGGGGCCTGGGCGATCAGCCAGATCAGCGCCGGGTAGCCCAGCCCGAGTAAGGCGGTGAACAGCAGCAGGGCGCGCAGTGCCGCCCAGTGGCCGCGGATGAGGTTGGAGAACACCATGTCACATTCCTGGGAAGAGTTGGATGACGAGGTCGATGGCCTTGATGCCGAGGAACGGCGCGACGATGCCGCCGAGGCCGAAGACATAGAGGTTGCGGCTCAACAGTTTTGCCGCGCTGCTCGGTGTGTAGCGGACACCGCGCAGTGCCAGCGGGATCAGCGCGACGATGACGACGGCGTTGAAGATCACCGCGGACAGGATCGCCGACTGCGGGCTGTGCAACCGCATCACGTTGAGCAGTTCCAGCCCCGGGAACAGGCCGACGAACAGCGCCGGGATGATCGCGAAGTACTTCGCGATGTCGTTGGCGATGGAGAACGTCGTCAGCGCGCCGCGGGTGATCAGCAACTGCTTGCCGATCTCGACGATCTCGATGAGCTTGGTCGGGTCGGAGTCGAGATCGACCATGTTGCCGGCCTCTTTGGCCGCCGAGGTGCCGGTGTTCATCGCGACGCCGACGTCGGCCTGGGCCAGTGCGGGGGCGTCGTTGGTGCCGTCACCGGTCATCGCGACCAGGCGGCCGCCGGCCTGCTCCTTCTTGATCAGCGCCATCTTGTCCTCGGGCGTGGCCTCGGCGAGGAAGTCGTCGACGCCGGCCTCGTCGGCGATCGCCTTGGCGGTCAACGGGTTGTCGCCGGTGATCATCACCGTCCGGATGCCCATGCGGCGCATCTCGGCGAAACGTTCCCGCATGCCCTGCTTGACGACGTCCTTGAGATGGATGACCCCCAGCACCGTCGCGCGGCCGTCGCGCACCTCACCGACCGCCAGCGGGGTGCCGCCGGCGGCGGCGATAGCGTCGGCGATCTCGCCGAGTTCGCTTGGGACCGTGCCACCTTCGGCACGCACCCAGTCTGCGACCGCGCCGGTGGCACCCTTGCGTAGGCGCCGCCCGTCGACGTCGACACCCGACATCCGGGTGTTGGCACTGAACTCGATCCAGCTCGCGTGGTCGAGTTCGCCCGGGGTGCGGCCGCGAAACCCGAACTCCTGCTTGGCGAAGACGACGACCGACCGGCCCTCCGGGGTTTCGTCGGCGAGGCTGGACAGCTGGGCGGCGTCGGCGAGGGTTTCCGGCGGCACGCCGGCCAACGGCACGAATGCCGCCGCCTGGCGGTTGCCGAGGGTGATGGTGCCCGTCTTGTCCAGCAGCAGCGTGTTGACGTCGCCGGCCGCTTCGACGGCACGCCCGGACATGGCCAGCACGTTGCGCTGCACGAGGCGGTCCATGCCGGCGATGCCGATGGCGCTCAGCAGCGCACCGATGGTGGTCGGGATCAGGCACACCAGCAGCGAGACCATCACGATCCCGGAGATGCCGTCGACGTTGAGCGCCAAGCTGTTCGGCAACCCGGGGTTGTTCATCACCGAGTAGATCGCCAGCGGTTGCAGGGTCGCGACCGCGAACAGGAACACGATGGTCAGCGACGCCAGCAGGATGTTCAGCGCGATCTCGTTGGGGGTCTTCTGCCGGTTGGCGCCTTCGACGAGCGCGATCATCCGGTCGATGAAGCTCTCGCCGGGCTTCTGGGTGATCTTGACGACGATGCGGTCCGACAGCACGGTGGTGCCGCCGGTGACCGCGGACCGGTCGCCGCCGGATTCGCGGATGACGGGCGCGGATTCG